>NZ_NQMK01000002.1:0-525836 GCF_003788685.1 Pusillimonas sp. NJUB218 | reverse complement strand
TCACGGCGCGTTTTCTTGCGTTTGCCGACGTACTCGGCTTCGGAAAAACTCAACTGGCTCATCGGGTTCACTCGGATCGGGCTGTTTTCAATAACTTATATTCTGACAGGTTCGTTGGACTTGTTCAGAGGTTCCCTAACATATGACTTAAGATACTTGCTTGTTGCAAATAAATCGTGCCACTAATATACCCACGATATACATTTGAATTGTCGAATATTGGGTGTGAAATCGTGATTAATAGCCGTCCTGTTTGAGCCACAAAAGGTGGGCTTATAAGCGGTGCGCGTACTTGACGCGCCAAGATGGAGCCTTCAGAACTAAGCGTCTGTCCCTGTAAGCCCAGGTTTGGATCCGTCGCTAAAACCAAGCCTGTTTCATCTGCAATAACAACAGAATTAAAAGTATCGGTTTGCTGCTGAACTCGTTTTGCCTCTGCTTCTACAAAATTAGGGTCCTGCAATTGAGTCGACAAAACTTTTGCGGAATACTGTAATTGCTGCTGGGCTGAGCCTAATAGCTCTTGCACACTGGAGGCAATTTTTGTAGCGTAGGCATGATTCCCCTCAAGCGTCCCTTCAATCAAAGACGTTTTTTGCACACGAAAGCTAGCAAATAATGAATTGGTTAGCGTCAGCAACAGGCTTGCTAGCGCAAGAAATAAAATTAAACGTCTAAGATCGATTTTCATAAGTGTGCTATTCGCCGGGCAAGAACCACTCTGTCTTTGATGATTGAGCTGGGTTGTAACACATCGTCCTATAAGCCGACAGGCAGCCTACTGAGCATAGTAGCCATTGACCGGTCGGGAAACGTCCTACCAGTGGGAATTATTGACGCCGACCTCGGTTGTCAAATCATTGGTCAGGCATTCCCCGGTGACCTCGGCCACTGTGTCCTTGTCAGCTTCGCGCAGGATTCGAACAATCTGTTCGTGTTTGTATCGGTCTTCTCCATGTTCCTCTCACTTTCTAAGAGGCCATTGTTTCAAGTTACCTTGGATCGAAAAAGCCAGGACCAGTCATTCACAAGCTCACCGGCTAAAAACGACCAACGGCGTCCCTGTATGTACCGGATGGGGAATCACCTGGACATCTGCGTCATACACAGACTTGATGGCTGCAGGCGTCAAGACATCGCAAGGTGCACCGACTGCCAGAACCCCTCCGTCATGCAACAACACGATACGGTCGCTCCAGAGTGCAGCCAAATTGACATCGTGCAGCACTAACAGTACCCCCACGCCAATATCCTGTGCCAACTGACGGGTCGCCGCCAGCAACGCACGACCTGCGCTGGGATCAAGACTTGCGCTGGGCTCATCGAGCAGCAGATACAAGCCGGCCTGCGGATCACTGGCCCGTGCCGCCAACACCTGCAGGACAACCCGCGCGAACTGAACCCGCTGCTGCTCACCGCCGGAAAGGCCTGCGTAGCGTCGATCGGCCAGGGCCACTGCGTTAGCATACGCCAGTGCCCGCCAGTACAAGGACTCAAGCATTCCAGTATCGAGGTGAGGAAACGGATACCCCCCCATTTCCACGACCTCACGTACTGCCAGGTCAAAGCCTAGTGAGGGCATTTGCGGTAACACAGCGCGCTTTCTGGCTTGACGCAAAACACCCAGCGCCTGCAGCGCCTCACCATCAAGCGTAACCGCAAACGTGTCCGGCTCAAGAGACTCTGCCTCAAGCTCATTCGCCAAAATACTCATTAACGTGGACTTGCCCGCACCATTGGCACCAAGCACCGACACCAGAACGCCCGGCTCCAAACTCAGGCTTACGCCATCAAGTACGCGGCGCGAACCACGCTCGAACCGTAAGGAATTGGCCCGGAGCGCTTTAACGTTGGGCTGGAATTCTTTCACAGAAGACGTCTCTACCATTTTTTACGACTCAGCAACCAGAAAAAGAACGGTCCACCGACCAAGCTCGTTACCAGCCCGATCGGCAACTCGGCCGGTGCCACAATTACCCGTGACCACCAATCTGCGGCAGCCAGAAACACGGCACCAACCAGCATCGACATCGGCAACAACACACGGTGATTGGCACCCACCAGCATTCGCACCAGATGAGGCACGACCAAACCAATAAAACCAATACCCCCGGTCACGGCGACCAGCGGCCCCACCACTAAGGCGGTAAGGACGATCAGTCGACGACGCAAGGTTTCTTGCTGATAACCCAGATGCATGGCCTCTTGATGCCCCAGCAACAAAGCGTTCAACATGCGCCATTGCATGCCAGCCACAACCAGCAGCACAAGAACCCACGGCACCAACCATGCGACGGTCGACCATTGCGCGGCCGCCAAACTACCCATGCTCCAGAACGTCAGGTCACGCAGCTGTGTGTCATCAGCCATATAGGTAAACAAACCGATAAGGCTACCTGCCACTGTATTGATCGCAATTCCAGCCAGCAACAAGCCAGCGATGCCTGGCTGGCGACTGCCAACGACATACGCTAGAGATGTCGCCAGCAAACTACCCAGAAAAGCACTGACGCCCACCAGCATCGCGCCTGCAGGGAACAGCACAATCGCGACGACGGCCCCCAATGCCGCACCAGATGAAACTCCCACGAGCCCCGGTTCTGCCAGCGGGTTGCGAAACAGCGCCTGCATCAAGACGCCACTTGCTGCCAACGCTGCTCCCACAATGGCACTAAACAAGACGCGTGGCAAACGCAACTCAAATAAAATGCGGGCCTCCACACTGGCCGAACCCGATGATGCCCCGGTAATCAGCGCTCCGACCCGGGCAAGCGGAATGTCGAAGGCGCCACCGCTGAGAGACGCCATCATCACCAAGACCAATACCGCCCCTGTTCCGGCATACCACAGCGTATAACGTCGCCCCACCCGCATCATTGCGCCATTTCACGCAATTGGCGAACAGCCTGCGCGACCCGCGGCCCAATTCCAAGAATCAGCAGATCATCGACGGCACCGATCCGGCCGGCGGCAGCGGCACTAGTCGCCTTGACAGCAGGCTGCTGCAAGAACGCCTCAAGCCCACCCACGGCTGTTGCCGTCGCCGAAGTCAGTACGATCACATCGGGGTCGAGAGCCACCAAACCCTCGATAGACAACGGCTTGTAGCCTTTTCCGGCCGACATTGCATTTCGCAGACCGGCCAGTTCCAGCACTGCTGCAGCGGCGGTACCTTCACCCGCTGCCATGTACGATCCCGTACGATTCAGCAGGACCACCGCGCGCAGCGGCGCCTGGGGCGCCTGAGTAACGAGCGCCAGATCGCGATCGATCTTCTCTATCAACGCATCGGCCTGTTGCGAACGATCCAATGCCTTCGCAATACCTTGAATGCGCTCGTACAGCGACTTCAGAGCTGGCTTATCGGTTAGCCGATCAACCCTCACCCCCAGTTCGGCAATGCGTGTCAGCGCGGCGGCAGGACCAGCGTTTTCTGACGCCAGAACCCGATCTGGCTTAACCGACAGCACCCCCTCAACCGGGACGCTGCGGTAGTACCCGACCCGCGGCAAATCAACGACCTGCGGTGGATACAGACTGGAAGCGTCAGTCGCCACCACCTGATCACCAGCCCCTAGGGCAAACACGATTTCGGTGACGGTCCCCCCCAGGGTAACCAGCCGCTCTGCGGCCGTCACGACCGAGGGCATCGCCAAGGCGGCCGCGGCTAGCCACACCCCCAACAACAAACGTTTCGCGGAGCTCATCATGATGCCAACGGTACCGTGCAATAGGACGTCAACAACGAGCGCCATGACGCCAACTCGGGCACACCCGGCTTTCTGACGCCAAAAAATTGCACAATCAGCTCGCCACGGCGATCAAAACACTCCAGCGAAGTAATCCAGCCATCCTCCGAGGGCTTGTTCACCACCCAAGTTGAAACTATCCCAGTGGTATTCAGATGAAGGTTGAAATGAGGCTCCAGCACATTGAACCAGGGGCCGGTACGCTTCAAGGCTCTCACCGGACCGGAGTGAATCTGGATAATGCCGTGATTTCCGACAAAACACATAAGCGGAATATTGCGATCAGCAACGTCAGTCAACAAGCGTTCGGCATGGTCATTCGAAATCTGCTGCGCAAGGTCTGACCCGACGCCCTCAAGAGCATACAGACGGGCTACGTCATGGCGCTTCAGCAGGCCATGAAACTCATGCGTATCTTTCATGGCTAGCCAGTCATCGCGAAACGCTTGGCCCAAAGAACCATTCGCGGGCCAGGCTTTGGACACCAAGGAACGAACCTCCGGGAACTTCGGCGCAGTTTCGGCGAACTGTTCAACTAGCGCCTCGTAGGCCTGTAGGTCACTGGCCTCCGTCAGGAACACCTTATGCAAAGCTGTCCCGGCCGCGTCAAAAAACTGAATACTGCGACGCCCGGCTTCGTTGACCGCTAGCGTCGTCACCCAGTGGGAAAAGAACACGCGCAAGTCAATATCGGGACCCAGCACAATCCCCATCTGTTCACCGGCCTTAATGTCCTCGTACTGCCCGTGACGTTCGTGCACGCAATGATCGTTGCGTGTCAGTGCCATGACTCGTCCCAGACGACCTAACTCACGAAAAATGGCCTGCGGCGGTGATTTCAGCGCGACCGCCTCAACCTCACCGCAATGCGCCGCAACCAGCTCAAGTTCACTGACCCCTAAACATTCGGCCATGTTACGACGACGTAACCCTGGCTGACTTGCTGCCAACGCGGCATAACGCTCCCGCAACTCAACCCCTTTCGGGGCGCCCGCTAGCACTGCGGAAAGTGGTGCAACGGAAAAAGTTTCTTGTTTGCCTGACATGAGTACCTCTGAATAATAGTGATTGTTAATTAGTATTGATAGGTCAACCAGACTCGGGCATGACGCCCCGGCTCGGTGTAGCTGGCAACCGGTGCAGCACTGCGCACGCTTCCGGCCTGCGAAACGTTCAAAGCGCTCCAGTAAGTACGGTCAAACAGGTTGAACACCCCAGCCTGGACACGCAGACCCTTTACGCCGGACGGTTGCCACCAGGCGGTCAGGTCAACCACGCCATAGCCTGGTGCCTGATAATCAGCCCCAGGGTCTTCGACCCGACTGCGGCGCTTGGCAGCAGTCAGAATGGCTTCAGCACCCCAATGTCTTTGCTTGTAGCCCACGCCCACGATGGTTTTCAGCGGGGCGACCGAGTTCAGATAACGGCCCGTATCCAGATCTTTTCCGTTAGCCCAGGCTAAGGCACTCCAGGCGTACCAGTTCGGGTTGATTTCGCCGTGAATACGGGCTTGTGCACCATAGATGCGGACACGCGCACGATTGGCGAAAGCGGTCACGCCCATTGGGTACTGCCCCGTCCAGGCCGGGTTCCACTCGGCAGATGCCGGAGTCAATGTCACGTTCTCGTCGATAAAGTCGCGATAGTGGTTATCGAAAAACGCCAGGCTGCCGCCCAGTTTCTGGTTACCCAGCTCGGCGCCAAGCTCCCAACCCCGACTCACCTCCGCTTTCAGATCAGGATTGCCGACGCGCAAATAGGTGCCGGGTGCCCCGTAGTTCATGTACAACTGGGATGCATTAGGGACCTTATAGCCATAGCCGTAGCTCACATAGACCTTGGCCTGCTCCGCCGGCTGCCAAGCAAACTTGATCGATGGCGACACCCGCTGACCGCTATTGCTGTCCAGCTGTCCAAAGGCCGCATTGGGATTGCTCTGATACGACGAAGTACTTTGGGCCGAATAGTGGTAGGCATCAAAACGCAACGCAGGGGTCACGGCAAACCGCCCGTCAGCCCATGACATTTCATTTTGTGCCCATAACGCCCATTGCCGGCCATCGACTTCGGGCACGTCAGATTGATTGCTGTGCAGCAGGTCGCACGAACGAGGACCGAATGGGGCCGCCAACCCGGAGCGAATCACAGGGCAATTGTCTTCACCTGCCGACGCCTGTGTCGTGCGCGAAACATACCCGTCAAGCCCCGCCTGCCAATGATTTCTGATGGCCTCTGTCGGCACAGTGCCCGACCATGTTGTTGTCAGGCCATACCCCTTTTCTTCCACTGAGTTATTACGTGCGTAGTAACCGCTAGGAAAACCGTAGCGGAACGGGTCGCCCCGAACAATGGAGGCCCTGGCGTCAACGGTGCGCAATCCTGACTGTTCGCTAGAGACCGAACTGCGTTGCCAATACACTCGCACCTGCCCCTGCTCAACAGCAGCAATATTGGCTCCGGACCGAAAATCAAAACCGGCTACCAAGCGATCTCGCTGTTGCCGCTCCTCCACCCCGTTGTGCCCTGCCAGATAGCTAGTTCCAGTCCCTTGCTCGCGCAAGTTATCAATCTCGTTTTCCCAGCGGAAGGTCTCCGCGCTGAAGATCAGTCGATATTGTGAAGTCAGGTCATGTTGCAACTTCAGCATTGCACTGCGCTGTGTGTAACTGGAGGGGTTGGATTTTTCTCGCTTGGGACCATATCCACCTACCTCACCCTGATTCTCCAGAGCGTCGCCACGACGGTAGCCGACCTGAATCAACCACTTAGTTCGCTCATCAAGCATTTCGCCCGCCAGTGCTGCATCGGCATTCCAGCTGGCATCGGCGCCGTCATACCCTGACTTCAGCAGCGCCCCGAACGGCTTTCCATCGCGCAACAAGTCATCGGGTGCCAGCGTACGCAAATCAACCAACCCCGCCAGCGACCCCGTTTGGGACGCGCCCGCTGCCCCCAGGACATCAATCGCCGACAACCCGCTGAAGTTGACAGTGCCCAGACCACCTTTTTCGCCCCGGGCACCATCGGTCAGCCAAGGCAGACGAATCCCGTCCACACGCACGGCCACCCGGTCCTGATCCATGCCGCGGATGTTCACGCTTTTTGTTTGACGCGAAAAGTTAATTGCCGGATCACCGCGCTTGCCCAGATCCTCCCAGCCGGTAATCGCGCGTGACTCCAGCTGCTCGCGACGAATGACTGTCGACCCTTCCGGTAACGCTGCATCCTGACGATCCCCCTTGACAGTAACGGTAGAAAGCTGTCGAACATCCGCTTTACCACTCTCTGCCTGAGACCTCGGCGTAGTATCAAGGGACGGCTCAGCCGACGCTGACGTAGCGGCCAACACCGCCAGAACCCCCACCGTGACAGAAAAAGGTCTACTCATGAATCCGCTCCAACATAAACTTAATGAGAAGCGAAATGATAACAATTCTTATTTAGTAATTGCAAGAAACTTTTAGGTGTATTGGAAAGAATTCGTCGTCAGGCGTGCTTTCCACACCGAAGATACCTCTACTCACACCCCGTACCACTCATTAGGCCAGCCTATGCACCTAATCGATTCTATCCGCGGGGATGCGGGTTTAGTTATTCAACAGGACAACCGAGCATAGGATATCCGTGTGTGGCCGCGGCCAAGCACCTTGACACGCTATGCAACCGGTATTTCCGTCATCGGTCTGCGGGGATTGGCTCACGCCGACGTACCACTGAGGCTACCGCCTGGAAGTATTCGAAACGTACGAAGGGGGCGTGAGTCAGCGCAAATTATCCGTCACGCACAAGGCGAGTAGCGCTAAGGTTGAGCGTTCGTATCAGTCGTTTGTAAAGCAGTCGGTGTCGGAGCTGTCCGGTCGACCTTCCCCTCGGGCGCTAGGTATTGATGGGCACTTCTGCAGCCGCAAGAAGAGCTATGCCACCACGCTGGTGGATCTATATGAAACGTGCCGGCTCCTCGCTCAGCAGTATTTCCTCAACGCCATCAATTCGGCTTGGACACTAAAATGGAAATAATCTCACGCCGTCGGTATGAATTTAGGAACTTTGAAAATTACCGCGTACAGGTCTTGCGGCCCAGTCCGGTTGGAACGGTGTGATTAACCGTGTCTGATGAATTGCGTATCCCCCGGTAATGGGAGAGAGACAATTTAAATACTATGGTGCGAACGGAGAGACTCGAACTCTCACACCTCTCGGCGCCAGAACCTAAATCTGGTGCGTCTACCAATTCCGCCACGTTCGCAAATGGGAAGCCGGCAAGTATAGCAAGCGCGACGCTGCATGGCAACTGCGTTCAACACCAATACAGCCAGCGCACGGCTTGCTAAAATGGCAGGTTAACCCTGCATATCCAGAACCATGAACCCCAGACTCGGCGACCTGCACCCCTATCCGTTCGAAAAGCTGCGTGCTTTACTGGCACAGGCCAAGACACCCCCTGCGCATCTTGCCCCTATCAGCCTGTCTATTGGCGAACCCAAGCATCCAACCCCTGACTTCATTATCAAGGCGATGCAAAACGCCATGCAGGGTTTGGCGGTGTACCCGCCCACCAAGGGCGATGCTCAGGTTCGAGGCAGCATCGCCGACTGGATCGCTCGCCGATACGGCATCGAGCGGCCCGACCCCGAAACACAGGTCCTGCCCGCCGTCGGGTCGCGCGAGGCTTTGTTTTCGTTTGCGCAAACCATTGTCGACAGTCAGGCCGGCGGCTGGGTCGTTTGCCCCAACCCGTTTTACCAAATCTACGAGGGCGCGGCCTTGTTGGCCGGCGCCAAGCCGTATTACATCAATGCCCAGCCCGAGCGTAATTTTGGCTACGACTGGGCCTCTGTACCTGCCGATGTCTGGCAAAAAACGCAACTGGTGTATGTATGCTCGCCCGGCAACCCCGCGGGCAATGTACTCGAACTGTCCGAATGGCAAACGCTGTTCGAACTGTCTGACACCTACGGGTTTGTCATTGCGGCCGACGAATGCTATTCAGAAATTTACTTTGACGAAGCCGAGCCACCTTTAGGCGCCCTGCAAGCTGCACGCGCCCTGGGGCGAAACGACTATCGCAATTTGGTCAGTTTTTCCAGCCTGTCGAAGCGCTCGAACGTGCCTGGGTTGCGATCCGGTTTTATCGCGGGCGATGCCAACCTGCTGAAGCATTTTTTACTGTATCGCACCTATCATGGCAGTGCGATGAGCGCCGTTGTCTCGGCGGCAAGTATTGCAGCCTGGAACGACGAAACACACGTACTTGAAAATCGTCGACAGTATCGCGAAAAATTCGATGCCGTCTTGCCCATTCTGGCCCCTGTGCTTAAAGTAGAGAAGCCGCAAGCCGGGTTTTACCTGTGGGCCCAAACCCCAGGCAGCGACACAGACTTTACCCGAGACCTGCTGGGTGCCACCAACGTCACCGTGTTGCCCGGTAGCTACCTGGCTCGCGAAGCCCACGGCCTGAACCCCGGAGCCAACCGGGTTCGCATGGCATTGGTTGCCACCAAAGAACAATGCATTGAAGCCGCCGAGCGCATCGCCGGCTTTCTTCGAGGTTGAAGCCGGCAGACTTGGCCACGCATTACGCTGTGGCCAGGCTCACATGCCGCAACACCATCCTTTCCTTTCATTAACCCTGAATAACGAAAACGACCATGACCACAGATTTACAAAACACCATTGAAACCGCCTGGGAAAACCGGGCCGACTTAAGCCCCGCCAGCGCACCGGCCGCCGTTCGCGATGCCGTCAACCACACCCTGGCTGAACTCGATAAAGGCACGCTGCGCGTCGCCGATAAATCTACCGGCCAATGGGTTGTTCACCAATGGATCAAAAAGGCCGTGTTGTTGTCGTTCCGTCTGGAAAACAACGGCGTAATGGGCCAGGCGCCTGCGCAGTACTACGACAAGGTCGGCCTGAAGTTTGCCGACTACACCGAACAAGATTTTGCCAACGGCGGCTTCCGCGTCGTGCCCCCCGCCGTAGCCCGTAAAGGCTCGTTTATTGGCAAAAATGTCGTCCTTATGCCCTCTTACGTAAACATCGGCGCCTACGTCGACGAAGGCACCATGGTCGACACCTGGGCTACCGTTGGCTCATGCGCGCAAATTGGCAAAAACGTCCACCTCTCCGGCGGCGTCGGTATCGGTGGCGTACTCGAGCCCCTGCAAGCCAACCCCACCATCATCGAAGACAACTGCTTTATCGGTGCGCGCTCCGAAGTCGTCGAAGGCGTGATCGTTGAAGAAAACTCGGTATTGGCCATGGGTGTCTACCTGTCGCAAAGCACCAAAATCTACGACCGCACCACGGGCGAAGTCATTTACGGTCGCGTCCCCTCGGGCTCTGTCGTCGTACCTGGTGCACTGCCGGCAGCTGACGGCTCGCACAGCCTGGCCTGCGCGGTCATCGTCAAGCGCGTCGACGCGCAAACACGTTCCAAAACCAGCATCAACGAACTGCTGAGGGCTTGATGTCATCTTCCGCTGTACTGCACCTGACCAAAGACCTGATCTCTCGAGCCTCTGTCACGCCGGCCGATGCCGATTGCCAGGCCGAACTGGCCCGCCGACTCGAACCGCTGGGCTTCAAGGCCGAGACACTGGCTTTCGACGACGTCACCAACTTGTGGCTTCGTAAAGGCACGGCAGCGCCGTGCGTTGTCTTTGCCGGCCATACCGACGTTGTTCCGACCGGGCCGCTCGACAAATGGGACAGCGATCCATTCACACCAACGGAGCGCGACGGACTATTGTTTGGCCGCGGTGCAGCGGATATGAAAAGCAGTATTGCCGCATTTGCCATTGCGGCAGAAGAGTTTGTGTCGGCACACCCCGACCACGCCGGATCAATCGCCATGCTTATCACGTCCGACGAAGAGGGGCCGTCGATCAACGGTACCGTCAAGGTGTGCCAGGCACTGCAGGCCCGCAACGAAACGCTTGACTATTGTCTGGTGGGCGAACCAACCTCGGTATCCGCCTTGGGCGACACCGTCAAGAATGGTCGGCGCGGGTCGTTGTCGGGTCGCCTGACGATAAAAGGCAAGCAGGGGCATGTTGCCTACCCGCACCTGGCCCGCAATCCCATCCATCTGGTGGCGCCTGCGCTGGCCGAACTGGCGGCCGCCCAGTGGGACAACGGTAATGAGTACTTCCCGCCCACCACATTCCAGATTTCAAATTTTCACTCGGGTACCGGTGCCACCAATGTTGTTCCCGGCGAGGCCATTATCGATTTCAACTTCAGGTTCTCGACCGAGAGCACGCCAGCATCGCTCAAAGCGCGCGTTCACGGCGTGCTTGACGCCTTAGCGCTCGAATACGACCTCGTCTGGACGCTGTCCGGCGAGCCGTTCCTGACGCCAAAAGGCGAACTGAGCCGTGCGCTGGGCGACGCCATTCTGGCTGAAACCGGTGTTGCTACCGAATTGTCCACTACGGGCGGGACATCCGATGGCCGATTCATTGCCAAGATCTGCCCCCAGGTGATTGAGTTCGGCCCAATCAACGCCAGCATTCACCAGGTCAACGAACATATCCGGATAGCCGACCTGGAACCCCTGAAAAACATTTACCGGCGCACCCTCGAAAACCTGCTACTTAAATAACGCATACGGAACACGCATGAACCCATCGGCCTACCAAGAACTGCATACCGTACGCGACCTGCTGCGTTACACCGTCAGTCAATTCAACGCAGCAAAACTAAGTTTTGGCCACGGCAGCGACAATGCCTGGGACGAAGCCGTTTACCTTCTGCTTCACGTCCTGCATTTGCCGCTCGACACGCTCGACCCATTTCTGGATGCCCGTGTCCTGCCTGAAGAACGGGAAAAATTCCTCGACCTGGTTACACGCCGACTTGATGAGCGCGTACCGGCCGCCTACCTGACGGGCGAGGCCTGGCTGCAGGGCCACCGATTTGTGGTCGACCCTCGCGTCATTATTCCCCGCTCTCCCATTTCCGAACTGCTGGCCGAGCAACTGTCGCCGTGGGTTACCGATCCAGACGACGTTGATTACGTGCTTGATTTATGTACAGGCTCCGGCTGTCTGGCGGTGCTCGCCGCACTGGCCTTTCCTGGTGCGCAAGTCGACGCCGTCGACCTGTCAGAGCATGCACTTGAAGTAGCCGATCAAAATATAGAACTGCTCGGCGTCGATGGCCGCGTCACTACGCATCGCAGCGACTTGTTCGATCAACTGCCCGATTGCCAATACAACGTCATCATCTGCAACCCGCCCTATGTCAACAGCCATGCCATGGAGTCCTTGCCTCCCGAATACCGGCACGAACCCACACAGGCATTGGCGGGCGGCCCCGACGGCATGGACTTAGTCCGGCGCATCGTCCGCGACGCACCCCGCTTCATGGCGCCAGAAGGCATTCTGGTACTTGAAATTGGCAACGAATACGAAAACTTCATCAATGCCTTCCCCGAACTAGACCCCGTCTGGCTAAGCACCGAAAACGCTGAAGATCAGATTCTCATGCTGACGCGCGAGCAGTTGCAGGAGCCCATGGCATCGTGATCAGGGCAACCGGCATTACCCTTCGACGCGGTACAAAAGTGCTGCTCGACGACACTGACTTTGTCATCAACCCTGGCGAGCGCGTCGGCATTGTCGGCAAAAATGGCGCAGGCAAGTCCACGCTGTTTGCATTGCTTAAAGGCGAGCTCGATGCCGACGCCGGGACACTCGACCTGCCTGCTTCCTGGCGCATTGCAGCGGTCGAACAAGACATCAGCACACCCGAGCGCCCCGCGCGTGAGTTCGTCATTGATGGCGACACCGGATTACGCCGTCTACAGGCCGAGCGCGCAGCCACCCCCGACAGCGAAGGCACCCGTATTGCCGAGCTTGAAGCCGCACTGGTTGAAGCCGACGCCTGGAGTGCGCCGTCCAGGGCCGAGCAACTTTTGGCAGGTCTGGGTTTTACGCCCGACCAATGGCTAAACCCGGTACGCAGCTTTTCGGGCGGGTGGCAAATGCGCCTGGCCCTGGCCCGCGCCCTGATGGCACCGTCAGACCTGTTATTGCTAGACGAGCCTACCAACCACCTCGACCTCGATGCCATGCTCTGGCTCGAGCGCTGGCTGGCGGCCTACGATGGCACGGTCATACTGATCTCGCACGACACCGAATTTTTAGATGCGGTAGCCCGCGCGATATTGCACTTCGACAATGGCAAACTGGTGCGCTACAAAGGCGGGTATGAAGACTTCCTGACCCAGCGCGCCGAGCGCATGCGCCAAACGCAACTGGCTCACGATCGCCAGGCGCGAGAAACAGCACGCCTGCAAAGCTTTATTGACCGCTTCAAGGCCAAAGCCACCAAAGCTAAACAAGCGCAAAGCCGGGTAAAGGCCTTGGCCCGGATGGAAAAACTGGCACCGTTACAGGCCGATTCAGGTATTGACATCCGTTTGCCCGAGCCGGACAGCATGCCCGACCCTCTGTTGATTCTCGAGCACCTCAGCACAGGTTACCCCGGCGCTGACGACAAGCCGGCGGCGGTACTTCAAGACATCAATCTGATGGTTCGCGGCGGCGCGCGTATTGGCATTTTGGGTGTCAACGGCGCAGGGAAAAGTACGCTGATCAAAACCCTAGCTGAAGAGCTGGCCCCCATAGCGGGCGAGCGCCGGGCCTCGAAGGGCCTGAAAATCGGTTACTTTGCCCAGCAACAGCTCGATATGCTCGACGCTGGCTCGACACCACTGCAGCACCTGGCCCGGCTGGCTCCCGAACTGCGCGAGCAAGAGCAACGCAATTACTTAGGTAGCTTTGGCTTTAGCGGCGACATTGTCAACCAGCAAATTGCGCCTTTGTCGGGCGGTGAAAAAGCCCGCCTGGCGCTAGCCCTGGTCGTCTGGCAAAAGCCCAACCTGCTGCTGCTCGACGAACCCAGCAACCACCTCGACGTCGATACGCGCGAAGCCCTGGCTACTGCCCTGGCCGAGTACGAAGGCAGCGTACTTCTGGTGTCGCACGACCGGCACCTGCTGCGCACAACCGTAGATGAGTTCTGGATTGTTGCCGACGGCCAGGTCAACGCTTTCGATGGTGACCTGGAAGATTACCGCGATTGGCTTAACCAACGCACGGCAAACCAGCGTGCTGCGGCGCGTAACGATGCACAGCGCGACGCCGGCGACACGGAACCCGTTATTGACCGCAAAACACAACGCCGTCTTGATGCCGAAGCACGCCAACGTCTTGCTGGTCTGCGCAAGCCCTTGTTGAAGCAGGTTGAGGGACTGGAGAAGAAAATGGCCCAAGCGCGAGCAAGGCTGGATGCGCTCGATGCCTTGATTGCCGACCCTGATTTTTACAGCGAAGACCGGCGCAACGAGCGCGTGGCTGCGCTAGCCGAACATGGCGAGACAACAAAAGCCATGGCTCAAATGGAAGAAGAATGGCTTGAAGCCCAAGAAGCGCTTGAGGCCATTGAACAACCCGCAGACTAGAATTTGACGGGTGTTTATCGTAAACGTGCCGGCGTACAGCCGGCACCCTACCCTTTAACCGGCAGTAATAGCCAGTTTGGCCACGCCCAACGCTAGCGTTTTGGTACCCACATCGCGAAACTGGATTTGCGCTTGTGCGTCGGTGCCGCTTCCGCTTAGACCAATAATAGTGCCATCGCCGAACTTGGCATGATGCACCCCCTGGCCGATACGAAAGTGCTGCTCGCCCACCGTAACACCCGTCGTCAGGCTACGCGGTGTACGGGGCGCCATGGTGCCCGTAGAAGGACGCCCGTAAGCATCCCCCCGCCGATAAGCGCCCGCCCATGGCGGGGTATCGACCGGCGCACGCTGCTGCTCGCGTGGCGTGAGCCACTTAAGATGAACATCGGGAATTTCGGACAGAAACCTCGAACGCAAGGCATAACGTGTTTGCCCATGCAGCATGCGACTTTGTGCGAGCGTAAGGTACAACCGCTTGCGCGCGCGTGTCATGGCCACGTACATTAGCCGACGTTCTTCTTCAAGACCGCCCTGCTCGGTCAGGCTGTTTTCGTGCGGAAATAAGCCCTCTTCAAGACCGGTAATGAATACCGCATCGAATTCGAGCCCTTTGGCGGCGTGAACCGTCATCAACTGCACGGCATCTTCACCGGCCTGAGCCTGGTTGTCACCAGCCTCGAGAGAGGCATGTGACAAAAAGGCGTCGAGCGGCGAAAGTGTTGGACCACCCACTGCTTCTGGATCGGGCGCATTGGTCTGCCCGGCCAGCAACAGAGCCTGCCCCGACAGCAACGGATCTTCGGCGCGTGCAGACTGCGACAGCGCAGGCTCGCCCATCAGTCCCTCTTCGCCCACAAACACAGCGGCCGCGTTAACCAGTTCTTGAAGGTTCTCGAGGCGATCGGCGCCTTCTTTTTCGCCCATATAGAACGTGCGTAGACCACTGTGATGCACCACATGCTCGATCAACTCGGGCAATGGCAGCTCACGGGCTTGTTCGGCCAGACCGGAAAGCAGCTCGACAAACGCTTGAAGCTTGGCCCCGCTTTTACCTTGCAAGGCATCAACGGCCTGATACAGGCTGGTACCGGCCTCGCGAGCGAGATCGCCCAGTTGTTCGAGCGTACGCGCGCCAATACCCCGCGTCGGGAAGTTGACCACGCGCAGCCAGGAGGTATCGTCGTTGGGGTTGGCAATAAGCCGCAGATACGCCAGGGCGTGCTTGACTTCTTGCCGTTCAAAAAAGCGCTGGCCCCCGTAAACCTTGTACGGAATACCGGACGAAAACAATGAGTGTTCAATAACGCGCGACTGGGCGTTACTACGATACAGGACCGCAATATCGCGACGCGGGTGACCACTGGAGATCAGCGCGCGCATTTCATCGACAACCCACTGGGCCTCGAGCAAATCGGTGCCTTGTTCGCAAATACGTACCGGCTCGCCTTCACCCTGCTCTGTCCAGAGATTTTTACCCAGACGGGCACTGTTATGCGCGATAAGGGCGTTGGCCGAATCGAGGATATGGCCGAACGAGCGGTAGTTTTGCTCGAGACGGATAACATTACCCTGCGCGAACTCTCGCTCGAAGGCTGCCATGTTGCCCACATTGGCACCACGGAAAGCGTAAATAGACTGGTCGTCGTCGCCCACGGCAAAAAGCGAGGCACCCCCACCAGCCAACAGTTTGAGCCAACGGTACTGCAGGTCGTTGGTGTCTTGGAACTCGTCAACCAGAATATGTTGAAAACGGCGCTGGTAATGCTCGCGAATAGGGGCATTACGCAACAGTAACTCGTAAGCACGCAGCAACAGCTCGGCAAAGTCGACTACGCCTTCGCGTTCGCACTGCGCCTGATACTGCCGATACAGATCAACCATGCCGCGGCGGTGCGCGTCGTAAGCCTCGACATCGTCGGGGCGCAGGCCTTGTTCTTTTGAACCATTGATAAAGCGCTGGACATCGCGGGGCGGGTACTTGTCGTCATCGACACCCGCCGCCTTGAGCAGGCGCTTGATCGCCGAGAGCTGGTCGGCGGAGTCAAGAATTTGAAAGGTTTGCGGCAAGCCCGCATCGCGATGGTGCGCACGCAGCAGGCGGTTGCACAAGCCATGAAACGTGCCCACCCACATGCCGCGGGTGTTGATAGGCAACAACGCCGAAAGGCGCGTGAGCATTTCACGCGCCGATTTATTGGTGAAGGTAACTGCCAACAGACCAAAAGGACTGACCTGACTGGTTTGAATCAGCCAGGCCATGCGGGTGGTAAGTACCCGAGTTTTACCGCTACCGGCACCGGCCAGCACCAAGGCATGGCCGGTAGGTAACGTAACTGCGGCTTGTTGTTCGGGGTTAAGCGACCCGATCATGCCGCGTAGCGGCGCAGACGCAGTGCAAACTGCTCAAGACCTTCGATACCGCTTTGCTGGGCGCGGTGGCACCAGGCCTGGAGGTCGGTTAACAATTGCTCGCTGCTAGCGCTGGAGCTTTCCCAGAGGCGAATGAGCTCGCGACGCATTTGAACCAAAGTAGAGAGCGACTGGTTTTGTGCCAACACGGTGTCGAGTTCGGCACGTTGGTCGGGGGCTAATTGACTGTCGTCAACCTGGCTTAGCCACTTTTTGGCACGCGCCAGCAACGACCAGCGGCAATCGGCGCTACCTTTTTGACGCGTAGGTTTAAGCTTGTCGAGCTCGTCGGCAGCCGCCTTCTTAACCAAGTCGGTGTAACGGGCCAGAATTTCGTAGCGGTGCTGAATAACGCCTTCGAGAGTTTTCAGGCTGACGGAGACATCGGCGGCGGGTTCGAGCTTGAGCTTGGGCGCGACGCGACGTACTTTGGCCAGGCCCAGCACGCTGAGGATTTGGATATAGCCCCAACCGATATCGAACTCGTACCACTTGGCCGAGAACTTGGCCGACGTGCCATAAGCGTGGTGATTATTGTGCAGCTCTTCGCCGCCGATAATCAGGCCAATGGGAAATACATTGGTGCTGGTGTCGGGACTGGCGTAGTTGCGATAACCCCAGAAGTGACCGATACCGTTAACCACACCGGCCGCCCAGAACGGAATCCAGGCCATTTGGACTGCCCAGACGGTTAAGCCCAGCACACCAAACAAGGCCAGGTCGATACCCAGCATGATGAGAATGCCCAGGGCGCTATGGCGCGAATAAACGTTGCGCTCGAGCCAGTCGTCGGGGGTGCCGTACCCGAAACGCTTAAGGGTTTCTTGGTTGGCGGATTCTTCGCGGTAAAGTTCGGCGCCTTCGAAGAACACACGGTTAATACCGTAAATCATGGGCGAGTGCGGGTCGCCTTCGCGCTCGCACTTGGCATGGTGTTTACGGTGAATGGCGACCCATTCTTTTGTGACCATACCGGTGGTCATCCAGAGCCAGAACCGGAAAAAGTGCATGACCACGGGGTGCAGATCGAGGCCCCGGTGGGTTTGGCTGCGGTGCAGGAACAGCGTGACACCAACAATAGTGATATGGGTGAGCACCAGCGTGACGAGCGCTACCTGCCACCAGCTAAGCTGCAGCAAACCGCCCGAGAGAAAAGATAAGACGTAGTCCATAAACCGTGTGTTTGGTCCTTACAAAATAACCATCAAAGTGTAGCTTAGATGGAAGTGGTGTGACAGTACTATTGCAATTAAGTTCTTGCGGCAAATCAAACGTCTGGCTTGGCTGACGCCGGCTTTACCCGCTCTAGCACTGCGGCAAAGAAGCCGTCAGTGCCATGCACGTCGGGGCGCAATGCCAGCATTGGCGTTTCAAACGTTAGATTTTTACAACGATCCGCCACGATTTTGCCGGCATCTAGCAGCGTAAATTCGGGATTTTCTGCCAAAAATGCCTCAACTTGCTGCTCATTCTCTTCGGGCAAGATGCTGCAGGTGGCATACACAAGACGGCCACCTGGGGCCACACACTGCGAAGCCTGACGCAAAATGCGCGCCTGCAGGGCCAGCAAAGCTCCAAGCGACTCGGGGTGCTGACGCCATTTCAGGTCGGGGTTACGGCGCAGGGTACCCAGCCCGCTGCACGGCGCATCAACCAGTACCCGATGCGCCTTCCCGCGTAGCCGCTTGACCCGCTGGTCGTTGTTTTCGGCAATAACGACCGGCACGATATTAGACAAACCGCTACGCGCGAAACGAGGTTTGGCACGCGCCAAACGTGCGGCCGACACATCAAAGGCGTAAAGCCGGCCCGTGGAACGCATGAGGGCGCCCAGCAACAGCGTCTTGCCGCCCGCACCTGCACAATAGTCAATAATCATTTCGCCGCGTTTGGGCGCCACCAGCGCGGCCAACAACTGGCTGCCCTCGTCCTGCACCTCGATTTCGCCCTTTTCGAACATGGGCCAACGATTGACAGGCGGACGACCCTGAAGACGAATGCCCCAAGGCGAATACGGCGTGGGCTCGGGGTTGAACTTTGCCGCCGGCCCGTCTCGCAAGACCGCAAGCATTTCGTCCCGATCGGCTTTGAGCGGGTTGATACGAAGGTCGAGCGGTGCCGGTTGATTCAGGGCCGCAATAAGGGCGTCGGCGTTGGGCAATGTGGACAAACGCTCGTCGAGCCAGTCGGGCATGCTGTCGCGTACTGCACGCGGCAAACGCGCTACCGGAATCTTTGCCACATGCGACAGCCAGTTTTTCTCGGGCTCGGTGAGCGCTTCTGCCAATAACTTTTCGGACACGACCGCTGAAAGCCCCAGAATGGCCAGACGACGCGCAGCCGGACCCATGCCACTTTCGGAAAAATGGCGATACCGGCGCAAATGCCGTAGTACATCGAATACGGCATCGGCCACCTCGCCGCGATCGCGTACGCCAAGTTTGGGGTGTGCTCTCATCCAGCGCGACAACACGGCATCGGCCGGATGCGCCCATTGCAGAACCTCGCCCAGAACGGATTGCACCTGTTCGACGCGCGCCGCGCCCAGGTTGTAAGGACGCTGCGTGGTCTTCTTTTGATTCATTTCAAGCCTTCAAGTATTTACTGTATAGATTGCGCATGCCCTGCGGGCAAAACATAAGCGCGAAGCGTGTCGGCCTCGACAGTGACCCGCCCGTCTGGTGACAGGTGCACCCGGCCAGCCGTCAACCAGCCCAGCACATCGGCATACAGACGATGCTCGGCAACCAGCACCCGTTGCGCCAGCGAATGGGGCGTATCGTCGGCCAGCACAGGCACGACAGCTTGCGCAATAATGGGGCCACCATCGAGTACCGGCGTGACAAAGTGAACTGTGCACCCGTGCCATTGCACACCGCAGGCAATAGCCTGCTCGTGGGTACGCAACCCCGGAAACGCCGGCAGCAGCGACGGGTGGATATTGACCAGCCGACCCGCGAATTGTTGCACAAAGCCATCGGAAAGTATCCGCATGAAGCCAGCCAGCAACACATAGTCGGGATCGAAACTTTCGATCAGTGTCGCCAGGGCCTGATCGTACGCTTCTCGGGTAACATAACCGGCCGACTCAAGCACCCGGGTTTCAAACCCCTGGCTTTGCGCCCAAAGCAGGCCCGGTGCCTGGGGCTTGTCTGATACGACGGCCACCACCTGGGCATCCAAGCCCCGGTCGGCAATCGCACCGACAAGCGCCTGCATGTTCGAGCCCCGACCTGAAATCATGATGACCAGACGGCGAGAATGCGAACGGTGATTGGAAGCTGGGGTTGAGTCAAACGTGGTCAAAATCGAATTCCTGAGCAATGCAACATAAAATTGTAAACTGTCGTCTGTGAAATCAGCCCTGAAAATCTACCGATCATTGCCTCGTCACGACAGCCACAGCCCCAGCGCGGTGTCTATCGGCAATTTCGACGGCGTACACCGCGGCCATCAAACTATATTGGCCCGGGTTGCGCACGTCGCGCAAGAGCGCGACCTGACCCCGACAGTCATGACCTTTTACCCGCACCCGCGGGTATATTTTGCGCGCACCGGCAATCGGCCCGAACTGATGCCGACACAAATCAGCAGTTTGCGCGATAAGGTCTGGGGCATTCAACGCCTGCACATTCGGCAACTGGCCTTAATGCGTTTCAACCAGAAACTGGCCGAACTCTCGGCCGAAGACTTCATCCGGTACACGTTGGTAGACGGTCTGAATACGCGCTGGCTGCTCGTGGGCGAAGACTTTCGTTTTGGCCGCAAACGTACGGGCGACCTCGACATGCTGCGCAAAGCCGGACGCGAATACGGTTTCGAGGTCGATATCATTACCGATGTCGTCGACGAACACGGCCACCGCATTTCAAGCTCTGAGGTACGTACTGCACTGGCCGTCGGCAACCTGGCGCGGGCCGAGCACCTGCTGGGCCACCCTTACCGTATCAGCGGGCATGTGGTGCACGGCAAGAAGCTGGGACGCACCCTGGGCTACCCTACGCTCAACGTCAACGTACCGCAGCTTTGCGCGGCCCGTTCGGGTATATATATTGTGCGTGCCCACGGGCTGGCCGAGCAACCCCTTAACGGTGTGGCCAGCCTTGGCGTACGGCCCACCGTAGACAACAACGGTCGTGTCCTACTCGAAGTGCACTTGCTCGACTGCCGGGTAGATGCATACGGTAAACTGACACGCATCGAATTCCTCAAGTTTCTGCGCGACGAAGAAACGTTTCCCGACTTACCTACAATGACCGCCGCCATCGACAACGATGCGCAGCGCGCTCGCGATTATTTTGCGCTCCATGGACTATAGAAAAACCCTCAACCTGCCCGAAACCCCCTTCCCAATGCGCGGCGATTTAGCCAAGCGCGAACCCAAATGGGTTGCCGAATGGGAAGAAAACAAGATTTACGCGGCCATCCGCGCGGCAAGCCAGGGGCGTCCCAAATTCATTCTCCATGACGGCCCTCCTTATGCCAACGGCGACATTCACATTGGCCATGCCGTCAACAAAGTTTTAAAAGACATCATCGTCAAAAGCCGCAATATGGATGGTTTTGACGCACAGTATGTCCCGGGTTGGGACTGCCACGGCATGCCCATCGAAATCCAAATCGAAAAAAAATACGGTAAGCACCTGCCCGTCGCCGAGGTGCAGGCCAAGGCGCGCGCCTACGCACTCGAACAAATCGACCGGCAGCGCGCCGACTTCAAACGCCTGGGCGTGCTGGCCGAGTGGGACAACCCTTATCTCACCATGAATTACAGCAACGAAGCCGACGAGCTGCGTGCGCTGGCCAAAATCATGGAAAAGGGCTTCGTATTCCGCGGGCTCAAACCAGTTAACTGGTGCTTTGATTGCGGCTCGGCCTTAGCCGAGGCCGAAGTCGAGTACGCCGACCGCACCGACCCGGCTGTTCATGTGGCGTTTCGTTTTAACGACCCAACGGCCGTCGCCGCGGCGTTCGGCCTGTCAAACGCCGTCGACGGCGCTATCGTCATCTGGACAACCACCCCCTGGACGCTCCCGGCAAACCAGGCTCTGAACGTCGGCCCTGAAATTACCTACGCGCTAGTCAAACTGGCAACGCCGCGTGCAACCGGCAGCCATCTGTTGATCGCCGCCGACCTGGTCGAATCTTGCTTGCAAGAATGGGATCTCGAAGGCGAAATTATCGCCAAGGCGCCAGGTCAGGCACTGGCCGGCCTCGAATTCCGCCACCCCTTGTATGACGCAGACACCGGCTACCAGCGCTGCGCACCGGTTCACCCGGCCGACTACGTCAGCCTGGATGCGGGTACTGGTGTTGTACACGCTGCACCTGCTTACGGCGTCGACGACTTTTTATCGTGCAAGGCCCACGGCCTACACGACGACGCCATCATCAACCCGGTCATGGGCGACGGACACTATGCCAGCACCCTGCCCCTGTTTGGTGGCCAGCTTATCTGGAAAGCCAACCCTGAAATCATCAAAGCCCTAGAAAGCGTGGGCAGCCTGCTCAAACAGGCGCCACTCAAGCACAGCTACATGCATTGCTGGCGCCACAAAACACCCGTCATTTACCGAGCAACCAGCCAATGGTTTGCCGGCATGGATCGCATTGTCGAAGGCAGCCCCACACTGCGCGAAATGGCGCTTAAAGGCATCGACAACACCCAGTTCTATCCCGCCTGGGGACGTGCCCGACTGCATGCCATGATTGCCAATCGCCCCGACTGGACACTGTCGCGTCAACGCCAATGGGGTGTGCCCATGGCGTTTTTCGTGCACAAAGAAACCGGCGAGCTACACCCGCGTACACCCGAGTTGCTTGAGCAAATTGCCCAACGGGTAGAACAACACGGTATCGAAGCCTGGCAGACCCTCGATCCGGCCGAGCTGCTGGGGGACGAAGCCGCGCTGTATGAAAAGAACCGCGACACGCTCGACGTGTGGTTCGATTCGGGCACCACACACGCCACCGTGCTGGGTGGACGCGATCATGCGCTCAAAGGTTCGCATGCCGACGCGTTGCGCTGGCCTGCCGATCTATACCTCGAGGGCTCAGACCAGCATCGGGGCTGGTTTCATTCGTCGTTGCTGACCAGCTGCATGATGTACGGTGAGCCCCCCTACAAAGCCTTGCTGACTCACGGGTTTGTAGTCGACGGCAAAGGCCGCAAAATGAGCAAGTCGGTGGGTAATGTCATTGCACCGCAAAAAGTGTCTGATTCGCTAGGGGCTGAAATTTTGCGCCTCTGGACGGCATCTACCGACTACTCAGGCGAGCTGTCTATTTCAGACGAAATCCTGAAGCGCGTGGTCGAAAGCTATCGCCGTATCCGCAACACGCTCAAATTCTTGCTGGGCAATATTGAAGATTTCAACCTGGCCGAACATGGTGTCGCACCCGAAGCCTTGTTCGAAATCGATCGCTACGCGCTGGCCATGACAGCACGCATGCAAGACGAAGTGCTGGCCTGCTACCGTCGCTACGAATTCCACCCCGCTGTGTCGCGACTGCAAATTTTCTGCTCCGAAGACCTGGGCGCGTTCTATCTCGACGTGCTTAAAGACCGGTTGTACACCACAGGCGCCAACAGCCTGGCCCGTCGTTCGGCGCAAACGGCGCTTTATCACATTACCCACGCGCTGTTGCGCCTGATGGCGCCCATACTGTCGTTTACGGCCGAAGAGGCCTGGAAAGACCTGCATCACGACCAGGACGTCGGTACTATCTTTACGCAGCTTTACCATAACGTACCAGTTCAGGCCGATACCGATGCGCTGTCAGCCAAATGGGCACGACTGCGCGAAATTCGCGCCGAAGTCATGCGCCAGATTGAAGTCGTACGTACCGCCGGCGACATTGGTTCTTCATTGGCGGCCGAAGTCGACATCACTGCAACGGGCGCCGATGTCGACCTCCTGCAATCGTTGGGCGACGATCTGCGCTTTGTGCTGATTGTGTCGCGCGCAACGGTTAAACCCGGGGCCGAGCTGACCATAACGGTCAATGCCAGCGGTCATGCCAAGTGCGACCGCTGCTGGCACCATCGGGCCGATGTCGGCATCAATGCCGATCACCCCGCCATTTGCGGGCGCTGTGTCGACAATCTGTTCAACGACGGCGAATCGCGTGAACATGCGTAACGCTCGCCTGGGGTTCGCAGGTTGGCTGCTGGGGGCCGCACTTATCGTGCTGGCCGACCAGCTGACCAAAATTTACTTCGATTCCTCGTTGTCGTACGGTGAACGTTGGCCGGTTTTGCCGTTCTTTGACTTCACGCTGCTGTACAACCCAGGCGCGGCCTTCAGTTTTCTGGCCGAGGGCGAAGGCTGGCAACGCTGGCTTTTTAGCGGTATTGCACTGCTGGCCACGGGCTTAATTCTGCATTTGCTCTGGAAAAGCCCGGGGCAACGACTGTTCTGTGCGGCACTCATGGCCATTTTGGGCGGCGCAATCGGCAACCTGATCGACCGTCTCCAACATGGTCATGTCATTGATTTCCTTCTGTTTTACTGGCAACAATGGCATTTTCCGGCGTTTAATATTGCCGATATCGCCATTACCTGTGGCGCCACCTTGCTGATTCTTGACGAAATTTTGCGTGTCGTGCGCCAGCGTCGTCAAACAAAACAAGAAAAAGCCGTCGACGCCGGGCACTAACCTGCCCTTCGCCGGTCAAATCCGCCAACACTCTACTTTCTACCACTGCCATGGGCGACCTCGACAACAAACGCATCGTACTGGGCTTAAGCGGCGGAATAGCCTGCTATAAATCGGCCGAGCTGCTTCGACGACTGCAAGACCAGGGCGGCGTTGCCGACGTTGTCATGACGGATGCCGCCACCCATTTCATTACCCCCACAACGTTTCAGGCCTTGTCAGGGCGCCCCGTATACACCAGCGCCTGGGACACCCGCGTTCCGAACAGCATGGCGCATATCAACCTGACGCGTGATGCCGATGCCGTTCTAATCGCCCCGGCCAGCGCCGATCTGATGGCCAAGTTGGCCAACGGGTTGGCCGACGACCTGTTGACGACGCTTTGCCTGGCGCGTGGAGCCTGCCCGTTGCTGGTCGCACCGGCCATGAATCGGGAAATGTGGGAACACCCTGCCACGCAGCGCAACATCCGTCAGCTTGCCGCAGATGGTGTCGTCATTCTGGGCCCCGGCTCGGGCGACCAGGCCTGCGGCGAAGTAGGCGACGGCCGTATGCTTGAGCCCCACGAACTACTGGCCGAACTCATTTCTTTTTTTCAGCCCAAGGTGCTTGCCGGCCGACGGGTTTTAATCACCGCAGGGCCTACCACCGAACGAATCGACCCGGTGCGGGTGATCAGCAACCGATCGTCGGGCAAAACAGGTTACGCCATTGCCCGAGCGGCCCGTGAAGCCGGTGCGATGGTCACATTGGTATCCGGCCCTACTGCCCTGGCCACACCGTATGGCGTGCAGCGCATCAACGTCGAAAGTGCACGCGACATGCACGACGCTGTCATGGCCCACGCCCGCGCCGCCGACATTTTCATTGCTGTTGCCGCGGTCGCCGACTGGCATGTTGCCAACGCCAGTGAACACAAACTGAAAAAGGTCGAAGGTCAGGCGGTGTCAGGACCGCCTGCGCTAGAGTTTGCGCCCAACCCCGACATTTTGGCCGACGTCGCCCACATGCCAAACGGGCCGTGGTGTGTTGGCTTTGCCGCCGAAACAGAAAACCTTCACGAGTACGCCGCTGCAAAACGCCAACGCAAGGGTGTACCGCTACTGGTCGGCAACTTGGCCCAAGAGGCCATGGATGCCGACCACACCACATTTATTTTGTTCGATGAGGCCGGTGCGCACCCCCTGCCCCGACTGCACAAAGCCGACGCGGCCCGCAAACTGATGCAAGCCATCGCACAACGCTGCCCCCAAGGCTAACACTCGACAACGCACGCGCCTAATCCCCTGCAGCGCATCATCCTCAAGGCTTTTCATGGAACAGATCGTACTAGAAATAACCCAATTTATTAATGCAAACCAGGAGTGGGCGGCAATGATTCTTGGCCTGCTGGCCATGGGCGAATCCCTGCTTATTGTGGGCCTCGCCATCCCGGCGACCGCAGTCATGCTGGTCGTTGGTGGTCTGGTCGGCAACGGCACTCTGGATGCCGGTCCGGTCATTTTCTGGGGCGTGATCGGCGCCATCATAGGCGATGCCATTTCGTACTACATTGGACGACTGCTGGGCCCGCGCATTATTCATCGTTGGCCGCTCAATCAGCAAAAACGGGCGGTGGCGCGAGCACGTTACTTTTTTTATCGCTACGGCATGCTGTCGATTTTCGGGGGCCGATTCCTGGGCCCGTTGCGCGCCATTTTGCCCACCGTAGCGGGCATCATGAAAATGCGCCACTGGCGCTTCCAGCTCGCTAATGTGTTGTCGGCCATGCTCTGGATTCCCGTCATGTTGTTGCCTGGCTACCTGACCGGCCGCAGCATCGGTGCCTTGGGGTCCAACGGCACTAATGCCGGCCTGATCGTCAGTTTTGTGTTGTCGGTGGTGATTGCCGTATGGATTGCCCTGGCTCTGATGCGCAAACGCAAAACCCGCCAAATCAGTGAAGATGTTTAAAAAAAAATGAAAAAAATTGCCCTGAAAATTCTCGACTCTCGTATGAAAGACTGCCTGCCGGCGTACGCGACCGCTGGCTCGGCGGGGCTCGACCTTCGCGCCTGCATTGATCAGGCCATGGTGCTTGAACCTGGTCAGACGCAACTCATTCCGACCGGGTTATCCATTCATATTGCCGACCCGGCATACGCTGCCGTCATCCTGCCCCGATCGGGCCTGGGCCATAAACACGGCATTGTGCTAGGTAATCTGGTGGGGCTGATCGACTCTGACTATCAGGGACCATTAATGGTGTCGGCCTGGAACCGCGGCCAGACGGCGTTTACGCTTGAGCCCATGGAACGCCTGGCTCAGCTGGTTTTTGTACCCGTACAGCAGGTTGCGTTCGATATTGTTGACAGCTTCGAAGACAGCGAGCGCGGCACCGGTGGCTTTGGCAGTACCGGGCGCGCCTGATCTGCGCTCAAGCAGCCGTGCATCCTTGCAGCGTCAGCGTGGGTGACGCCCAGTCGGGCGCCTTGGCCTGTTGCGCGGGTTTACCTTCGCGCAACTGTTGCACCTGTGCGGCTATCAGCCCCGAGACTGCCGCCAACGCCTGCTGATGCGCCTGAACGAGGGCATCGACACTGTTCCCGGCTGGCGCAATGGCAATGGCGCGGCACACCAACGGTAGGCCCTTGGCTTTACTGCCCGCATTAACCGCAGCCAAGCGCCAGCTGATGTCCAGCCTGGCTTGCGCGTCGTACACTGAATCGAACTGATGCACTGTCAGTCGAATTGTCCAGACAGGCAAATCGCCTGGCGCACTTAGACGATCGAGGTCGGGAACACCCAGTTGCCGGCTTAGGTGGCCGGCGACGGCTTGCCGGATTTCATCGCCCAGAGGCGCTGCCCATAGCGAATCGTTTAACAAGTTGACCTGTGCCCCGCCCGCGCGACTGACAACGAGTTGCGGGCGATCGACCTGAACCGGCACGCTGACCGACTGAACGCTGATGGCGTCGACAATCTGCGTAATGGCTGCGGGCGGTACGCTTGCAGGGCTTTGAAGGCTGTAATACTGGCTATTGGGCGCGGCGCACCCGACCAGAACGGCGGCCGACAGGTACAGCGCCCCGCGCAAACTTTGTTTTCTTGAATTGCACATAAAACTCACCACAGCTCCTGTCATTCGGGCAAACGATCGGACGCACGCCCGGTAATAAGGGCATTAGGGTGCGCCTGCAGATAATCACCCAGGTTTCGCAATGAACGTGCCGCGCCACTGAGTTCGCGCAACGTACGATCAAGGTTGTTACCCGTGGGCGAATCGGCTGAAAGCAGCGAGTCGACACTCTCGAGCGATTTTTGTGCCGCCTTGAGGGCCGCCGCAGCCTGCGGCGCAACTTTGGTATTGATTTCTTTGAGCATGGCGTTCATGGACTTCAGGCCATCGCGCAAGTCGTTGCCAATACCCTCGAAAGGCACGGCATTCAGCTTGGTCACGATGGCACTGATTTGCTCTTGAAGGCGATCGAAGTTACCCGCGATTGTTGGCAAGACCAACGGCTCGCGCTTGGGGTCAAATTCTACCGGGTCGGCATCGGGGAAAAACTCGAGCGCCACAAACTGTTGCCCGGTCAGCAAGCTGGCTGCCTGCAACTGCGCGCGCAACCCATGCTTGACCATTGGCCCCAACAGCAGACTACCGGGGTGCTGGGAAGCAGACTCAAGCTTCATCAGGCCGTCGTAGGCGTTACCAAACCGTCGCGGGTACAAATTGGTTTTTACCAATACATGGAAACGCTTGGTCTCGTCATCGAACTCGAGGTCAATGTCGTACACCTTGCCCAGTTCCATCCCCCTGAACTCGACAGGCGCGCCCACTTTCAGACCCCGGACCGACTGATTGAACACAAGATCGACCCTGAACGGCGGCCCATCGGGCTCGGCCATGGCTTCGACTTCAGTGCGGAACAGGTCATACACTGCGTCGGCCTGCGCAGGTATTTCGTTGGCCGGGTTGGCCGATGCAAACGAAATACCCCCGGAAATGACCGAAGCCAGCGACCCAGTTTGCACATTCACCCCTGCGGTCGACAACGACACATTAATTCCGCTGATGTTCCAGAAACGCGCGTCTGAGGTCACGAATCGGTCGTTAGGCGCGTCGATAAACACCTGAATATCGACAGAAGTCCCTTCATCTGCCAGGGCATAATCTATCACTCGCCCAACGGCGATTTGGCGATAATAAATAGGCGAACCAATTTCGAGCGAGCCCAGTTCGGTGGCACGTAAAGTAAATCGTGTCCCCGACCGATCGTTGGTGACCGCCGGCGGTTTTTCGAGCCCCGTAAATTTGTATGCCGTAGACGGGTTCTCGGCAATGTCGGGGCTGACATCAGCACTGATATATGCCCCCGAAAGCAGCGTACCCAACCCAGAGACACTGCCTAGCGACAACCGGGGTTTGACCACCCAATATCGCGCACCCTCACGGGCCAGATAGTGCGAAGCATCACGATCGAGCTGGGCCATCACCAATACATTAGAGCGATCGTTGGACACTTTGATATCGGTGACCAGACCAACGACGACATCTTTGTAGCGTACCTTCGTCTGCCCTATCTCGAGGCCTTCGGCCGATTCGAAGGCAATCGTAATTGTGGGTCCGGTATTGATCCAGGTACGCACAATAAACGACAACCCGACAATAGCAGCCACCAGAGGGACCAGCCAGATCCAGGAAAAACGCGCGCCTCGGCGCTCGGTGATAAACGGATCGGCCACGGCATCGGCACCGGAAGGCTTCGAACGGGAAGACTCGACTTCTGACATGACACTCCTTAATACACCACAGGCCGTTTAACAGCGGGTTGCGGGTCGGCGGCATCCCACCCTTTGCGCGGATCGTAACTCATTGCGGCAAACATCGTCAGAACCACCACCATCCCGAAAAAGGCTGCGCCGGGTTCAGCGCGCACCTGAGACATGCCAGGGAAGTCGACCATTGCGGACAGCAGCAACACTACAAAGACGTCAAGCATAGACCATTGCCCGACAAACTCGACAAGTTCATACATACGCGTTCGCTGACGTTGCACGCGGTCGCCGCGCCAATGGCGACTCAACATCAGTATGCTCAAGGCTAACAACTTGCTCAGCGGAACAACCACACTGGCAATGAATACAATGAGGGCGAGATCCCACGACCCGTATCCCCAAAGCTCAATCACGCCGCCCAGAATGGTATGCGACGACGAACCGGTCGGTAGACGCAAGGTCATGACCGGCCATACGTTGGCCGGTATGTAAAGGATGGCGGCGGTAAGGAGCAACGCCCAGACGCGGTGCTCAACCCGGGGCTTTCGAAAATGGAACGTGGCCTTGCAGCGGGCGCAACGACAAACACCCGAATCGGGCATGTTCTGCACAAACCCGCAAGCGGTGCACCCAGCCAACGGCTTGTCGAAGTCAACGGCTTGCCCCGACCGAGGTACCAAACCAGCATCTTCGGTCATACGCCACAAGCGCGAGGCCGACAGCCGACTCAGCATCGTCAGCAATACACTGAGCACCCCAAACGCCCACAGCCCTTCTCCCAGATGCAGCACAGCCATGTCGGCAAGCTTCACCATAGCCACCACAATACCTAGCAGCAGCACCGGCACCATGCTCCAGTGAGATAACCCCTGCAGCACGCGAAGACCATAACGAAAGTCGTGCGGCAGGCGACGACGCCGTATACATTGCAACGCCCACATGGCAAAAAGAATTTGGCCCAACGGAAACGCAAAGGTAAAGAGCGCCGCGGTGACCGCAACAAACCACGCGCCCTGCTGCCAGGTAATGTAAAGCGCAGCCGGCAAAGAGGCGCTAAGCGACAATCCCTGCATCGACAAATACGCGACGGGGAAATAATTGGCCAGGCAAAAAACGGCCAGCGCTCCCCAAGTCAGGGCGAGCCAGGATGATAAAGAAAGCCTTGAGTGCCGGTAAAGCTCGTGGCCGCAACGTACGCAAGACGCCACTGCGCCCGGCTTCAGCAAGACGCGCTGATGAAGCCGGGCGCAGTGGGGACAAACAATCAGGGACGGACCCATTAGTCGATAAGTTCAGCTTCCGACACCTTCGGTGGCGGTTTGGCCGCCGCGGTGTTCTCGTCGAAGGACAGGACCACTTTGCCTTCGTCGGAGAGATCAACCGTGACATTACCGCCGTCAGTCAGACGACCGAACAAGAGTTCGTCGGCCAGCGCACGCCGGATGGTGTCTTGGATGAGCCGCTGCATGGGCCGTGCACCCATCAGCGGGTCGAAACCTTCTTTGGCCAGGTAATCGCGCAAGGCCTGGGTAAACACGACTTCGACGCGTTTTTCGTGGAGCTGGTCTTCGAGCTGCATGAGGAACTTGTCGACCACCCGCAAAATGATGTCGCGCGTGAGCGGCGTAAACCCGATGATGGCGTCGAGACGGTTGCGGAACTCGGGCGTGAACATACGCTTGATGTCGGCCATTTCGTCGCCGGTTTTGGGCGCTGCGGCAAAACCAATGGTATTGCGGTTGAGCATTTCGGCGCCCGCGTTGGTCGTCATGATAATGATGACGTTACGGAAGTCGGCCTTGCGCCCGTTATTGTCGGTAAGCGTGCCGTGATCCATCACCTGCAACAAAATATTGTAGACATCGGGGTGAGCTTTTTCGATTTCGTCGAGCAGCAGCACGCAATGCGGCTGCTTGCTGACGGCCTCGGTGAGCAGGCCACCCTGATCAAACCCCACATAACCGGGAGGCGCGCCAATCAGGCGCGACACAGCGTGCCGCTCCATGTACTCGGACATATCGAAGCGCAAGAGCTCGACACCCAGAGTAAAGGCAAGCTGGCGAGCGACTTCGGTTTTACCGACCCCCGTAGGACCGGAAAACAAGAACGAACCAATAGGTTTGTCGGGTCGACCCAGGCCAGAGCGCGCCATTTTGATGGAAGCGGCCAAGGCTTCGATGGCCGCGTCTTGCCCAAACACCACCGTTTTAAGGTCGCGCTCAAGGGTGGCCAGCTTATTGCGGTCGTCGGACGAGACATTTTGCGGCGGAATACGGGCGATTTTGGCCACCGTCGCTTCGATTTCGGCCTTGCCAATGGTTTTCTTTTGACGCGACTTGGGCAGCAAACGCTGGGCGGCCCCCGCTTCGTCGATAACGTCGATGGCTTTATCGGGCAGAAAACGATCGTTGATGTGGCGCGACGACAATTCGGCTGCGGCGGTTAACGCGGCGGAAGAATAACGCACCCCATGGTGTGCCTCGAAGTGCGACTTGAGACCACGCAAGATCTGGATAGTTTGCGCCACTGTGGGTTCGGCCACGTCGATTTTCTGGAAGCGGCGCGACAGAGCGTGGTCTTTTTCGAAAATACCGCGGTACTCGTTGTAGGTGGTGGCCCCCATGCACTTGAGCTTGCCGGACGACAACGCTGGCTTGAGCAAATTGGAGGCATCGAGCGTACCGCCCGACGCAGAGCCCGCGCCAATCAACGTATGAATTTCGTCGATGAACAGTACCGCGTTGATATTGTCCTGAAGGGACTTGAGGACGGCCTTGAGGCGTTGCTCGAAGTCGCCTCGGTACTTTGTGCCGGCCAGCAATGCACCCATATCGAGCGCATACACCTGGGCATCAGCCAAGATTTCCGGGACATCGTTTTGCGTGATGCGCCAGGCCAAGCCTTCGGCGATAGCCGTTTTACCTACGCCGGCTTCGCCCACCAGCAGTGGGTTGTTTTTACGACGGCGGCACAGCACCTGGATAACCCGCTCGACCTCGGATTCGCGGCCGATGAGCGGATCGATACGCCCCTGACGAGCTTCGGCATTGAGGTCGAGCGCGTAGAGTTCGAGCGGCGATTTTTGCTGATCGGACTTGTTGTCATCGGAAGCGCCGCCGGACGACGGCGAAGCAGCCGCTTTGGGCGGCTCTGTGCGCGGCGGTTCGGGCGTTTTGGTAATGCCGTGCGACAGAAAATTGACGACATCCAGACGCGTTACCCCCTGCTGAAGCAGGAAATGCACCGCGTGCGAGTCTTTTTCGCCGTACATGGCCACCAGCACGTTGGCGCCGGTAACCGTATTTTTACCCGAGTTAGCCGACGACACATGCATGATGGCACGCTGAATTACGCGCTGGAACCCCAGCGTGGGCTGAGTATCGACCTCGCCCTCACCAGGGAACACTGGCGTGTTGTCGGCAATGAATTTACGCAGCTCGGTGCGCAGTATGTCGATGTCGGCCGAGCAGGCGCGCAAAACTTCGAGCGCAGCGGCATTGTCGAGCAACGACAACAGCAGATGCTCGACGGTTATAAATTCGTGCCGGGCTGTACGAGCCTCGACAAAGGCCAAGTGCAGGCTGACTTCAAGTTCTTCAGAGATCACGCTTCCTCCCGTTACCGAAGCGGACAAACATCATTCAAGGACGTTTAAAAATCCATTTGTCCTAAGGTATCACCCATTATGCTGCGAGTACATTGGGTGTGACCCGATTACATCAAAAAAGTTTAGTTGCCGCGCCTCAGGCCTCGGGCGCGGGTTCCATAATGCACTGCAACGGATGCTGCCGTGCGCGGGCCAACTGCTTGACCATTTCGACCCGTGTTGCAGCAATATCGCGTGTATACACGCCACACACCCCCCTGCCTTCGTGGTGCACTTTCAACATGATACGCGACGCTTCGTCTTCGTTTTTGCCAAACACCCGCTGCAAGACCGCAACGACAAACTCCATGGGGGTGTAATCGTCATTGAGCAACACCACCTGGTACATGGGCGGCGGTTTGAGCTGTTCTTTTTGGCGATCCAGCGCGGTGTCACGCTGAATATCGGTATTAATTGCCATGATTCATTTCAAATCTAAGTAATTTCCATAGTTGACTATGGCAAGCAACATTAAGCATTATCGACGTGTTCCGGAAAAGGTCGGGGGGACCGGGCTTCTGCCGGAACTAACAGGCTACCGCAAAAATGGTACGCCTGGTTTCAACCCAACACTATAGTCGAGAGAGGCAGTACGTATGTCCGAATCTAGCACCACCGCAACAGGGGACACCCAAAAGCTCACCGGAACCGTAAAATGGTTCAACGATGCCAAAGGGTTTGGTTTTATTACCCCCGACAATGGGGGCGAAGACCTTTTCGCACATTTTTCGTCCATCCAGATGAACGGTTTCAAGACCCTCAAAGAAGGTCAGAAAGTCGCATTTGAAATTGCGCAGGGCCCCAAGGGAAAACAGGCGCTTAACATTACGGCCGCCTCCTGACACCTTAACAAGAAGTCAAAATACAAGAATAATAATACTCAAGAACACCACTTCATTCGGGGCCGCGTGCCCCGTTTTTATTTGCCGGACCACACATCATGTTGTTACGTAACACCACATTGGGCCTGATACTGGCGTTGTGCACCCTCAGCGCACACGCACAAACCTTATTACCGGTCCGCGAGTTAACCATCAAAAGTGCGACCATTACAGCCGAGGTCGCCGCCACGCCCGAAGCGCTTAGCAAAGGGCTGATGCACCGACCCACCCTGCCGCCAAACCATGGCATGCTTTTTGTCTTCAACCCACCCGCCTTTCAGTGTTTCTGGATGAAGAACACGTTGTTGCCGCTGTCTATTGCCTTTATCGACAACAAGGGCGTCATTACACGAATTACCGACATGCGGCCGCTTGACGAAACAGCGCATTGCCCGCCCGGCGACATCGCCTACGCGCTAGAAATGGCACAAGGCTGGTTCCGTCAGAATCACATCGGCACAGGCGATCAGCTGTCGGGCTTGCCCGACTGAAGTGCAGCCTTCAGCACCCAAAAAACCGAAGGGGCGAGCTCTGTTGAGCCCACCCCTTCGGTTTGAACGGCACTACAAGCTAACGATAAGCCGGCAACACACGATGGCCGGCCCGCCGCCCGCCTTATACGCGCTCGAGAATGACGGCAATACCCTGACCCACGCCAATGCACATGGTGCACAGCGCGTAGCGACCGCCGGTGCGATGCAGATGGTAGGTTGCCGTAGTTGCCATACGAGCACCGCTGGCGCCCAAGGGGTGCCCCAAGGCAATCGCACCACCGTAGGGGTTGACGCGCGGGTCATTGTCGGCAACACCCAACAGGCGCAGCGTCGCCAGACCTTGTGAGGCAAAAGCTTCGTTCAGCTCGATCACATCGATCTGGTCGATTGTCAGGCCAGCCAGTTTCAGTACTTTTTCGGAAGCAGGCGCAGGGCCAATACCCATAATGCGGGGCTCGACACCCGCTGCGGCCATGGCCACGATACGGGCACGGGGGGTCAGACCATTAGCGCGCGCGGCTTCTTCGGAGGCCACGATAAGCGCACATGCGCCGTCGTTGACGCCAGAAGCGTTGCCGGCGGTTACTGTGCCGTCGGGGCGCACAACAGGCTTCAGACGCGCCAGGGCTTCGAGTGTGGTTGCGCGTGGGTGCTCGTCGGTATCGACCACTACCGGGTCGCCCTTACGCTGAGGAATAGTGACAGCAGTAATTTCGTCTTTGAAAATACCGTTCTTTTGCGCTTCGGCACACTTGGTTTGGCTGGCCAGTGCGAACAAGTCTTGATCTTCGCGCGACACTTTGAACTGATCGGCCACGTTTTCAGCCGTTTCGGGCATGGAGTCAACACCATACTGTGCTTTCATCAATTTATTGACGAAGCGCCAGCCAATGGTGGTGTCGTAAATGGACGCACTGCGCGAAAAGGCGGTTTCGGCCTTGCCCATAACGAAGGGTGCGCGGCTCATGCTTTCGACGCCGCCAGCGATCATCAGGCTGACATCACCCGAACGAATGCCACGGGCCACCGTACCTAAGGAATCGAGGCTCGAACCACACAGTCGATTAATCGTGGAGCCTGGTACGGTGTGGGGCAAACCAGCCAGCAACGAAGCCATACGGGCCACGTTGCGATTGTCTTCACCCGCCTGGTTGGCGCACCCGAACACTACGTCATCTACGCGCGACCAATCTACATTGGGGTTGCGCTCCATGAGCGCCTTGATGGGGATGGCAGCCAGGTCGTCGGTACGAACCGAGGACAGCGCGCCGCCATAACGGCCAAACGGAGTGCGAATTGCATCGCAAATGAAAGCGTGTGTTGTCATGATGGAAACCTAAAGGCTTTTAAAGACAAACCCCCGCAGCGCACCGCGCCGCAGGGATCTGGTTGAAAAACAAAATAATGCGCGGGATATTAACCCAGATTTTTTGCTGCAAAATCCCAGTTGACCAGGCTCCAGAAGCTTTCGAGGTACTTAGGACGAGCGTTGCGGTAATCGATGTAGTAAGCATGCTCCCAGACGTCACAGGTCAGCAAAGCGACGTCAGACGTTGTGAGCGGTGTGGCGGCGTTGCTGGTGTTGACGATATCGAGCGAACCGTCGGCCTTTTGAACCAGCCAAGTCCAGCCCGAGCCAAAGTTACCTGCGGCCGATTTATTGAAGGCTTCTTTGAATGCAGCCACGCTACCCCATTTGGCATTGATGGCGTCAGCCAGTTTGCCGGTGGGCTCGCCGCCGCCGTTGGGCGACATGCTGTTCCAGTAGAAAGTGTGGTTCCAGACTTGGGCTGCGTTGTTGAATACACCACCCGACGATTTCTTGACGATTTCTTCGAGCGAAGCGGATTCGAATTCGGTACCGGCAACCAGATTGTTCAGGTTGGTGACGTAAGCCTGATGATGCTTGCCGTAGTGGAATTCGAGAGTTTCTTTGGAAATGGTAGGTGCCAGGGCATCCATTGCGTAGGGCAGTTCAGGAAGCGTAAAAGCCATTTTCGATATCCTTATAAAAAGAACCCTTGGCCAAAAAGCCGTTGGGCAACAATGAGAAATGCAAAATCGATCGACAGGCCACCGGAAACTGCGGGGCTACAACAAACCTGTCGTTTTCAAAACTTCGACATCGGCGCTACCCTGGCTCAGCTCTAGGGTAAGTCGGTCTCCTGCCGACAAGTCTAACGCATTTTTAACCAGCTCCCCGCGCGGGTCACGCACCAGCGCGTAGCCACGAGCAAGAATTTTTCGGGGGCTGAGCGCCTGCAAAGTCAGGGCTGCCGCATCGAGCCTCGCCTGCGGAGCACGTAACTGACGAGCCCCTGCGGCAAGCAGACGCCGCTGAAGTGCGTCGAGCTCGCGGCGGCGTCGGGCAACTGGCGGCAGTGCCGCGCCCAACCTTGTTTTTAACAAATTCAGCCGGGCGCCTTCAAGCTCGCTATGCCGGCAGACGGCCCGCCAGAGTTGCTGCTGCAAAGTACCGATCTGCCGACGCTGTTGGGCCAGTCTTTGCTGAGGCGAAACCAGTTGTGCCATCGCCCTGTCGAGGCGAAGCGCCGCCCGCTCGAGGATACGTCGTTGCTGGCGCGCTAGCGCGACGACCAGATCTTCGACCTGATCCAGGCATTCCTGACGGGCAACACAAGACAACTCGGCGGCCGCAGTAGGTGTCGGCGCTCTTAAATCGGCCACAAAATCGCAAATGGTGAAATCGGTTTCGTGCCCCACGCCACAAATTACAGGTATCGGACTGGCTGCAACCGCCCTGGCAAGCGCTTCATCATTGAAGCTCCATAGATCTTCGAGGCTGCCACCGCCCCGCACCAGCAACAAGGTGTCGACCTCATTGCGATCGATAGCTGCATGCAAGGCTTGCCGCAATTGGGCTGCCGCGCCTTCACCCTGAACGGGTGCTGGGTAGACGATCACCGGCACATGAGGTGCGCGACGAGCCATTGCCGTCAGCACATCATGTAGCGCCGCCGCCGCCAGTGACGTAATGACACCCACAGCGCGAGGCATGGTTGCCAAAGCACGCTTGCGCGAGGGATCAAAGAGCCCTTCAGCCGTCAGCTTTTCTTTCAGACGTATAAAGGCTTCATGCAGGTCGCCCTGGCCGGCACGACGCAGGGTTTCAACTTGCAGTTGATAATCACCCCGAGGTTCATACAAGGTGACCGTGGCCCGAAACTCGAATCGCTCTCCGGCCTTCGGCACGAATGAAACCGCCTGAGCCCGCCCGCGAAACATGACAGCACGCACTGAAGCGCGCTCATCTTTGATCGTGAAATACCAGTGCCCGGAAGCCGCCTGCGTGAAGTTTGACACTTCGCCCCGCACCCAGATGCGCGAAAAATTGCCTTCAAGCAGATTACCCACCTGCCGATTCAGCTGCGCCACGGTCAGCACCGTGTCGGCGCCGGCGGCGGGCAAATCGGTCGAAAAGGAAGGGTTTGTCGTCATGGGACGTGGATAAGGGGGCTGCCTTGACTTGGGCCGCCAGTATACCCAACCAGCCAAAATTTTTGGCGCCATAGGCTGTTCGGCCAAACCATGTACCGATAAGCTCCCGCCGCGACAGGGAAAACCCTGCTTTACGCCTATTTTCGGGCGTTTTCGAAGCCAACCTGTCCACAGCTTTTTTTACTTTGTCAAATTGACTACAGATCAAGCCAATCAGGGCACCTGTTATTCCAAAACATTAAGAAAAAAACACAACCCAATGTTTTTAAACAACTATTTAAAGTTATAAAAAATGGGCTCAAATTGATCAACGAACCTTGAGCGCCCGTAAAACAATGGCTTCACGACAGTTTTGCACATAATTATCCACAGATTCTGTGGATACCTTTCGGTAAGCCTTTATTTACGCCATTTGGCGCATAAAAACACCGTAATTCGGCCTTTTGAAAGCCGCCAGCCGTTCCAATCCCCCAGCGCTGGCGATGTTCAGACAACGCGGGTTTGCGGGTGACGTAATCAATCGTAAAATGGCCCGCAACGTCAAAGCCACGACCCGAGCTCAACGCTTGGCGTCGGCAGACCGTGGTGGCGCTCATCGCCTCCAACACCTACCCGGAGACCTGTTTTGCTGCAAATCATTCATGACGCCGGCTGGCCTATCTGGTTGCTCATTGCAACGTCAGTTATCGGGCTGGCACTGGTCATCGAACGTTTCCTGGCACTGCGTTCAAAAAACATCACCCCACCTCGCCTGCTCGATCGCGTCACCGAACTCATGCGGCAAACAGCGCCTTCGGGTGCCGCTCTAGAGAAACTCGCCAGCAGCTCGCCCCTGGGCCGCGTGTTTGCCGAAGTCATCGCCGTACGCCAACACGATACCGCCTATCGCATAGCGGCCATCGAAGACGTGGGTAAAGATGTCGCCTATCGGCTTAACCGTTATGTCCCCAGTTTGGCCACGGTATCGGTAGTTTCCCCCTTGTTGGGACTATTTGGCACGGTCGTCGGGATGATCGAGATTTTTGCCTCGTACACCCCCGCCGGCGGCGACCCGGCGCAACTGGCGCGCGGCATCTCGGTCGCCCTGTACAACACCGGCTTCGGCATTATCATCGCCGTTCCGGCACTGATCTTCCACCGCTACTTCAAAAGCCGGGTCGAACATTTTCTGCACATCATCGAACATCAGGCCGCTACGCTGGACCGCATTTTGCAGCAAGAGCGCAAAAAAGGTGACGGCGAATGAACTTCCGCCAACGCCTGGCCCATGATGAGCCCGAAATCAACCTGATTCCACTCATCGACATCCTGCTGGTGATCCTTATTTTTCTGGCAGCCACCACGTCGTTTCAGCGCTTCCAGCAATTGAATATCAACTTGCCTCAAGCCTCGGCCCAAGCCATTACTGCCGAGCCGCTTGTCATTGCCATCAGTCAGGACGGCATGGTTGCGCTGGGTAAAGATCTTCTCGACGGTGCCAATATTCAGAATCTGGTCGCAAGCCTGCAAAACGCCACCGCAGGGCAAACCGAGCCATTGCTGCTTATCAACGCCGATGCCCAGGCGCCCCACCAGGCCGTCATCCGTGTCATGGAAGCGGCTCGTCTGGCCGGCATACGCCAGGTCAGTTTCGCTACGCAAGGCCCCTGACATGCACGACAACCAACAAGGCACGCCGTGAGCTTTCGCCAACGCCTGGTCGAGCGCGTCCATGACATCTGGCAAACACCCGGCCTGATCAGTACCCTGTTGCTGCCGCTGTCTTGGCTGGTGTGGCTGTTTGTCACGCTCAAGCGTCGGCGCTGGCAAAAACAGCCCCCCGCCCGCCCGACGCACTTACCCGTCATTGTTGTGGGCAACCTGGTCGTGGGCGGCACGGGCAAAACGCCGGTAGTCATCGCCCTCGTTAAAGGCCTGCAGGCCCTGGGTCTACGCCCCGGGGTCATTAGTCGGGGCTATGGCGCCCAGTCGGCCGGCGCCGAGGCGCGCACCGGAGTCGCCCCGCTCGACCCCGCACAGTTCGGCGATGAGCCCAGCCTGATTGCGTCGGCCACAGGCGCGCCCGTCGCCGTGCACCCAAAGCGGGCGCTCGCCCAGCACGCGCTGCATAGCCAGTGGCCTGAAGTAAACATCGTGATTTCCGACGATGGTCTTCAGCACCTTGCCCTTGCGCGCGACATAGAAGTGGTCGTGCAAGACGCGAGGGGTCTGGGCAATGGCCGTCTGCTGCCCGCCGGCCCTCTGCGTGAGCCCCGCAGTCGGCTCAACACGGTCGACCTGATCATCACCAATGCCACCGCCGCCGATACTCGCGAAGCTGTGACCAACCCTCATCGCCACAAGCCTTTGCCCGGCATGCCTTCGCATGTGCCGCAATTACGCATGCAACTGCAGCCCGTGTCGTGCACCCATCTGCAAACAGGCGAAGTGATCCCATGGGCGCGCTGGCGCCAGCAATTTGCCAGCGCGCGCATCGGCGCCGTCGCGGCCATCGGCCAGCCCGAGCGTTTTTTTGGCATGCTGCGCCGTCTGGGCGTCACCCTGGATACCACCCTTGCCTTGCCGGACCACGACACCTACAAAAACCCGCCTTTTGACAAGCTCGACACTAAGCTTATACTGGTGACCGACAAGGACGCCGTCAAATGTCTACCCACCACCGACGCCCGTTTGTGGTCTGTACAGGTCAGCCCCAGGTTTTCTGATGACCAATGGGTCGAACACCTGTACCGGCAATTACAATCACGCTCCCCAACCTAACGACACTGCCCCATGGACTCGCATCTGCTTGAAATTCTGGTGTGCCCTGTTTGCAAAGGCCCTTTGCAGCACGACGCTCAAAATCACGAACTCATCTGCAAGGCCGACAAGCTAGCCTTCCCGGTTCGCGATGGGATACCGGTCATGCTCGAAAACGAAGCCCGGCCGCTGACGACCACCGAAACACCGCCTCCGGACGCCGCCGCGTGAGCTTCATTGCCGTCATTCCTGCCCGAGCCGCGTCAACACGTCTGCCGGGCAAACCATTGCTCGACCTGTGCGGCAAACCTATGGTGGTGCGCACGGCCGAGCAAGCGGCACAGTCTGACGCTGTTCAGGTGGTTGTCGCCACCGACGCACCAGCCATTTCAGATGCTGTCCAGGCGCACGGGTTTACCGCCCTGCTCACCCGGGCCGATCACGCAACCGGTACCGACAGGTTGGCCGAAGTCGTCACGCAACTCGGGCTCAATGACGAGGCCATCGTTGTCAATGTCCAAGGCGATGAACCTCTTATCGACCCGGCGCTGATAAACGCCGTCGCGGCATGTCTGAAGGCCAGTCCGGAAGCCGCCATCGCCACCTGCGCCACGCCCATCAATGACAGCGAAACGCTATTCAACCCGAATGCAGTCAAAGTGGTCTGCACCCACGACAGCAAGGCGCTGTATTTCTCGCGAGCGCCCATTCCATGGGCTCGCGACGCGCTGGCCGACGGTCAACGTCGCCTGGCCCCCGGAATTCCCGCATTGCACCATATCGGACTTTACGCGTATAAAGTCAGTTTTTTAAAGCAGTTTCCCGGTTTACCCGTTGGTCCCCTCGAAACGTTCGAGTCTCTTGAGCAGCTTCGGGCCCTTGAAAACGGCTATGCCATTACGGTTTTGATCACCGACGGCTACCCTGCCGCTGGTGTTGATACCCAGGCCGATTTAGATCGTGTGCGCGGCATTTTTGCAAATCGGTTATAAATCGTCTGCAAAATGATCCACTCGACGCAATAATTGCTGCGTCGCCGCAATACAAAAATTAAGTTCAAAAGTTACTTGGAGGTTCTTTCATGCGACTGATTTTGCTCGGTCCCCCCGGTGCTGGCAAAGGCACGCAGGCTGCGTTCATCACCGAACAATTTGGCATTCCCCAAATTTCTACTGGTGATATGTTGCGCGCCGCCGTCAAAGCACAAACTCCCTTGGGCCTCGAAGCCAAAAAAATCATGGATGCCGGCGGGCTGGTTTCTGATGACATCATCATTGGGCTGGTGCGCGACCGCCTGAAACAAGCCGACTGCGAAAACGGCTATCTTTTCGACGGCTTCCCTCGCACTATTCCACAGGCCGACGCCCTGAAAGACGCCGACGTGCGTCTGGACTACGTTGTCGAAATGGTCGTACCTGATGAAAACATCATCGAACGCATGAGCGGCCGACGCGTCCATCCTGCCAGCGGCCGCAGTTACCACGTCGTTTTCAACCCACCCAAAGCGCCCGACACCGACGACGTGACCGGCGAACCTTTGGTCCAGCGTGATGATGACCGCGAAGAAACGGTACGTCACCGCCTGTCGGTTTATCAAGATCAGACCCGACCCTTGGTTGACTACTATTCCCGTTGGGCAGAAACCGGCGACGCAAAGGCGCCGAAGTTCCGTCAAATTTCGGGCGTCGGCAGCGTCGACGAAATTCGTAGTCGTATCAATAGCGCCCTCAAGGGCTGATTACATGCTTTGGCCCTGGTTTTTGGGCCAAAGCATTACATGTACACATCATCCTCATGAGCCTGATACGGTCAGCCGCAACCGTCAGCAGCTTTACCCTGCTATCGCGAATCACTGGTCTGGTTCGCGATATTTTTATTGCCAGCTCATTTGGCGCTGGCCCACTGACCGACGCCTTCTGGGTGGCGTTCCGCATTCCCAATCTGTTACGTCGCCTGTTTGCTGAAGGCGCGTTCGCCCAGGCCTTTGTACCCATTCTAGGCGAGGCCAAGAACAATCACCCTCCCGACACCGTCCGCCAGTTGCTTGACAGGGTTGCCCTGTTGCTTACGGCAGCGCTCATGCTGGTGACGCTCCTAGGGATGTTGGCCACGCCGTGGGTCGTCAGCGCCATGGCAAGCGGCATGCGAGTCGCCTCAAAGCAAGCCGAATTCGAAGCCGCCGTCTGGATGACCCGGCTGATGTTCCCCTACATTATCTGCATGTCGCTCGTGGCATTTGCGTCGGGGGTCTTGAATACGTGGCGCCGCTTCGCCGTTCCGGCATTTACACCGGTACTGCTGAACGTCGCCATGATTCTGGCCAGCGTGTTTCTGGTGCCCTTGTTTGAAACCCCCATTTATGCGCTGGCCGTCGGCGTCATGGCAGGCGGTGTTGCCCAACTGACCGTACAGTGGGTTGCATTGGCCAGACTGGGGCTAACGCCTCGGTTCTCTCTCAAATTGCGCACGGCGGCGCAAGACCCAACCGTAAGACGCATCATGCGGCAAATGCTGCCGGCCATTCTGGGGGTTTCAGTCGCCCAGATTTCACTACTGATCAATACGAATATCGCAACCTGGCTAACCTCGGGCAGTGTCACCTGGCTTTCATTTGCCGACCGCCTCATGGAGTTCCCGACCGCACTGCTGGGGATTGCACTGGGTACAGTATTGCTGCCTAGCCTGTCGGCAGCGCATGCCGCCAAAAATGGCAATGACTACAGCAACTTGCTAGACTGGGGCCTGCGACTGGTTATTTTGCTAGGCCTGCCCGCTGCCTTGGGCATGGCGCTGCTGGCAGAGGGTCTGGTCGCTACCCTGTTTCATTATGGTGCTTTCACGGCCGGCGACGTAGCGCAAACGCGCCTTGCCGTCATGGCTTATTCGGTTGGGCTGTTGGGTTTGCTATCCATCAAAATTCTTGCCCCCGGCTTTTACGCCAAACAAGACATTAAAACGCCGGTCAAAATTGCCATTTTGGTGTTGGTTCTGACCCAACTGTTCAATCTTGCTTTTGTGCCTTTATTTGCGCATGCGGGTCTGGCGCTGTCCATCGGGTTAGGCGCCACGGTCAATGGCCTTTTGCTCCTGGTGTTACTGCGCCGCAAGGGGGTTTATCAACCCGGGCCTGGCTGGTTAAAATTTTTTGTGCGCGTTATACCAGCGCTTCTGGCATTGGGGTTAGTATTAGTGCTGGCCAACCAGCACATCGACTGGATCGCACCCGGCCGTGCCTACCTGCGGGTCTTGTGGCTAGGCGCTGTACTAGCCGTAGCGGGGGCCGCATACTTCGCAACGTTGTTTGTATGTGGATTTCGCCCACGGCACTTTACAAAAAAGGCCCTGTAAGATAGAATCTTGGTCTTTGCTAATTAAACAGCTGCGATAAGTGTTGGGTGGGTGTACCACCCAGACCTTTGGCGGCATTACACTGTAAAATAAATATCACTATGGCTAACACCGCACAAGCTCGCAAACGCGCCCGCCAATCGGTTGCGCTCAATAAACACAATTCCAGCCTGCGCTCTATGTTGCGCACGTCCATCAAGCGCGTTCGTCAGGCTATCGAAGCCGGCGACAAAGCTGCCGCCACCGAAGTGCTGCGCAAAACATCCAGCATCATCGACCGCGTTGCCGACAAAAACATCATTCACAAGAACAAGGCTGCTCGTCATAAAAGCCGTCTTGCCGCTGCTGTCAAAGCAATTTAATTTCTGCAGTGGTTTAATTGGCAAAATTGCCGGGGTAGCGTATTGCTGCCAGCAATAAAAATCGGGGCGCCTAGGGCGCCCTGTTTTTTTGCCTGTTTTATTTACGCCAATTTAGCGACAGTTTTTCAACCACTTGTCGCCGCTGCTTGCCTATACCGCTGGCGCTGTTATTTGCCAGCCCACTCTCCAAACGCTCGACTCTCCATCAGCTTCGGTCACAACACAATCCAGCCAAAGGGTCGTAAAAAAGCCCGGCTAGTCCGGGCGTTCGGGCGGTGCTTGCCGCTCTTGGGTTTTTAGCTGGTTGCTTTTGGCAAAATCACAAACAAAAGCCCAGGCCAGCGGTTCGAGATCTCGGAGCCGGTGGTCGACAACGACACACCTTACCCCATCGATATACGTGGGTACCACGTACGGCGAATAGGTAAGCCGATCACCCCGCATACCGGGCGGACGAAACTGCGACATGACCCCGGCAAGGCGCTCGGCCCAGTCGCTGGGACGAAACCGTTGGCCGGTTTCGGTAATGCCAAAAATAATTAGCTGCTGCACGATTCTGACAAAAGATTATTTACCCCATCATTGTACCGCTTTAAGCAGGTTGCCGCAGCGCACACCGGCCGCTCAGAGGCGGCCGTAAACACCACGCATCAGGGCGCGAAAATTGTTTATCATAGACAGCTTAAATCCGTACTCTCATCAAGGTTCACGATGTCCAACGTAACGTCCAATGCAACGACGCAAGCCGGCCCTTTACGCCACTTCCTGCAGTTCAAAGACTTCACGCCCGACGAAATCGAATACGTGCTCGACCGCGCTCGCCTTATAAAAGACAAATTCAAGCGTTATCAGCCGCATCACACCTTGCACGACCGCACGTTGGCGATGGTTTTCGAGAAAGCCAGCACCCGCACACGCGTCTCGTTTGAAGCCGGTATGTACCAGCTCGGCGGCTCAGTCATTCACCTCACCACAGGCGACTCGCAACTGGGTCGCTCCGAGCCCATCGAAGACACCGCCCGCGTTGTCTCTCGCATGGTCGACGTGGTCATGATTCGCACGTTCGAACAAACTCGTATCGAACGCTTTGCCGCACATTCGCGGGTGCCGGTCATCAACGGCCTGACCAACGAGTTTCACCCCTGCCAGATTCTGGCCGACATACTCACCTTTATCGAACACCTGGGCCCCATACGCGGCAAAACTGTCGCCTGGATCGGCGATGCCAACAACATGTCGTATACATGGCTGCAAGCGGCAGAACTGCTCGGGTTCACCCTGCATGTTTCAACGCCCAAGGGTTACGAGCTCGAGCCAAAACGTATTGGCAGCCCGCCCGCGCATACCTTAAAGGTCTTTAGCGACCCCATCGATGCCTGCCGGGGGGCACACCTCGTCACCACCGATGTCTGGACAAGCATGGGCTACGAAGACGAAAACGATGTACGTCGCAAAGCATTTGCCGATTGGTGTGTCGACACCGACATGATGTCGGTGGCTGACCCCAAAGCTATTTTCATGCATTGCCTGCCCGCTCACCGGGGCGAAGAAGTCACCGCCGAAGTCATCGACGGCCCGCAAAGCGTTGTCTGGGATGAAGCCGAAAACCGCATGCATGTACAAAAAGCGCTCATGGAGTTTTTGCTGTTGGGCAAGGTCGCCTGAACCCAACCCAAAATTAAGACGCGTAAAAAAGCCCGGGGTGTTAACACCCCGGGCTTTTTTACGACGATACCAGTTTAGTAAAACGATACTTCCGGGGCGAAGCCCGGCGATACCCTTATTTTTTTGTTGCGTCTTGCAAAACAGGGACGCCATCGCCTTTCGAGGACGACAACAACCCGACCTGCGTATACGTGCGCAACTTATCGCGCGTATCGACGATATCGAGGTTACGCATGGTGAGCTGACCAATGCGATCACGCGGGGAGAATACGGACTCGCCTTTTTCCATGGTGAGACGTTCGGGGTGATACGTCAGATTCGGCGACGTTGTGTTCAGAATGGAATAATCGTTACCCCGGCGCAGCTCAAGCGTGACCTCGCCTGTCACTGCTGCGGCAACCCAGCGCTGGGCGGCTTCGCGCAGCATAATGGCTTGCGGATCGAACCAGCGGCCCTGATATAACAGGCGCCCCAACTTGCGGCCGTTTTCACGGTATTGCTCGATGGTGTCTTCGTTGTGAATACCCGTGACCAGGCGCTCGTAGGCAATGAACAACAGAGCCAGACCCGGCGCCTCGTAGATCCCGCGGCTCTTGGCTTCGATAATGCGGTTTTCGATCTGGTCGCTCATGCCCAGGCCATGACGACCGCCAATCGCGTTAGCTTCCATCAGCAGCTCGACCGTATTGCCAAAGGTTTTGCCATTAAGCGCAACAGGTTGGCCTTCTTCAAAGCGTACCGTCACCTCTTCAGCCTTGACCTGGACGTCGTCGCGCCAGAATGCCACACCCATGATGGGCTGAACGATCTTGATACCCGAATTCAGGTGCTCGAGGTCTTTGGCTTCGTGAGTAGCGCCCAGCATGTTGGAGTCGGTGGAATACGCTTTCTCGGCTGACATTTTGTAGTCGAAGCCATGCTGACGCATGTACTCGGACATTTCGGCACGACCGCCCAGCTCGTCGATGAACATCTGATCCAGCCAGGGCTTGTAAATTTTGAGCTCGGGGTTGGTCAACAGGCCATAGCGATAGAAGCGCTCGATGTCGTTACCCTTGTAGGTACTGCCGTCACCCCAGATATTGACGTCGTCTTCTTTCATGGCCGCAACCAGCATAGTGCCAGTAACCGCACGACCAATCGGTGTCGTATTGAAATACGTAACACCCGCTGTCGTTACGTGAAAGGCGCCGCTTTGCAAGGCAGCAATGCCTTCGGCCACCAGTTGCGGACGGCAATCGATCAGGCGCGCTTTCTCGGCGCCGTATTCAAGCGCGCGCTTGGGAATGGCGTCATAATCGGGCTCGTCGGGCTGACCCAGATTGGCCGTATACGCATAAGGGATTGCGCCTTTTTCACGCATCCACAACAGTGCGGCGCTGGTGTCCAGGCCACCCGAAAAAGCAATGCCGACCTTCTGGCCGACCGGAACGTTTTGAAGAATTGTGGTCATTGAATGGTTGCCCGAAACAAAGCTGTAAAAGGTGAAATTCTACACTGTATGCCCATGGCACTACAGTAAAGGCGACATCCCCATGGGCGCAAGGTCGTCAGGCTGATCAACATCGCGCAAGATGCCGACATGATCGACGGCCACCAGCACACGGGCAGGCAAATTAGCCTTGATGACCCGGCGGGCGCCCTCGTCGCCCTGCACCGCCTGCAAAGCGGAGCGCCATGATGCCCCCCACAATACCGGGTTGCCCGGCTGACCTTCGAAAACCGGCTGAAAAAACCGCGTCGCGGCCAACGACGGGTCTAGCCCGGCAGCTGCATCATAAGCTTTAACCAACGCATTGATGACCCTAGTATCGACCTGCGGCATATCGCCCAGCATGATCAGTATGGGCGAATCGAGAGGCGTCATGTGGGCGGCCACCCTGACGGACGCCGCCAGCCCTTCGGAAAAATGCGGGTTATCGGTAAAATCGACGGGCAAGCCGGCCAGGGCCTGGCGTACGACATCGGACTGATGCCCCAGGACAACAACCACACGATGACACAACGAAGCCAAGGCCTGATTAACGATGTGCCGCAGCATGGGCTGCCCCTGGTACGGTAACAACAGCTTATTGCTTGCGCCCATACGCCGACCTAGGCCGGCGGCAAGAACAACGGCCGTGACCGGAACTTTACCCTGCGAGTCGGGGTGTAGGCTCATTGGCGTGTTGCGACATATCGATGACACGAGCTGCCGAATCGATGACGGCATCGCGTTTAAGTTTAAACACCGCCACCGCCTGCGCCAAGTGCTGCACCTGGGTTTCGAGCGAAGCGGCAGCCGACGCAGCTTCTTGAACCAAAGCGGCATTCTGCTGCGTCACGTCGTCCATTTGCACAACGGCCATATTAATTTGCTCGATACCGCTGGACTGCTCGTTGGAGGCCGAAGAAATTTCGGCCATGATGTCGGTTACACGCTTGACGGAGGTCACGATGTTGTTCATGGTCTCGCCAGCCTTTTTGACCTGCAACGAACCGGCCTGCACTCGACCTACCGAATCAGTAATAAGGTTCTTGATCTCTTTGGCCGCCTCGGCACTACGCAACGCCAGGCTGCGCACTTCGCCCGCCACCACCGCAAACCCCTTGCCCTGCTCGCCCGCACGAGCGGCCTCGACCGCAGCATTCAAAGCCAGAATATTGGTCTGGAACGCAATGCCTTCGATTACGGTCACGATATCGGAAATCTTGCCGGAGCTGGCCGAAATATCGTCCATGGTCGTCACAACCTGGCCCACCACTTCACCACCTTGCAACGCCACGTCAGACGCGGTACGCGCCAATTGATTGGCCTGCACGGCGTTATCGGCATTCTGCTTGACGGTAGACGCCAGCTGCTCCATGCTGGCGGCCGTTTCTTGCAACGATGCAGCCTGCTGCTCGGTACGACTGCTCAGGTCGGTATTGCCACTAGAAATCTGCGCCGCACCCACACTGATTTCTTCGACGCTCTGGCGAACCGCCAACACCGTGCTACTCAAGGCATTTTGCATCTGCTTCAGGCTGTCGAACAGCGCATGCACCTCGCTTTTGGAACGTGCTGGCACAGGCGGCAATTCGGCGCTGAGGTCGCCCTGCCCCACCCGCTGCATGGCGACAATCATTTGACGTACAGGGCGCAAGGTGACCGCGGCGCGCCAACCCACCAGCAACGCAATCAACAGCGCTCCAACCAGCATAATGACCATCTGCAATTTCAGGTCTTCGCGGCTGGCGGCCATAAATAGTTCGCTTTCGCCCTTGGCAAACAACAACCAGTTCCAGTTCTCGACCGATTGCCAGGCCATCAGCGCTTCGCCACCATCCATTTGCAGGGCAACGCGTGAAAAGCCTTGCGGCTGGGCGAAATACTTGTTGAGTTCGACCTCGTCGTCGGCTGGATAGCGCGATGCCAGATCGGCACCGGCCATTGCCCCGCCCCCGGCCACATAGTGCCACTTGCCACCGTCACCCGACTTTTCAAGGATGGCAACCGAACCGAAATCTGCCACTTTTTGCGTGGCCACCCAGGCCAGCAGATTCTGGACGTCGGCATCGACATTGACACGTACCGTGAGACCACCAAACACTTTACCGTCGGCAGTTACCAATGAACGGATGGCTATGGCGTACCACTGGCCATTGCGCTGGACCAGACCGGTATAGTCCTGGCCTTCGCTCAGGGTGCGCACCAGAAAATCATCGGCGGGAATAACGCTACCAATACGCGGCTGGCCGTTGTCGTCTTTCAGCAGTGTGGCCGCGCGAGCCCATTTGTCGCCCACTTTTACAATAATGGCCGGGTCAGCCCCTGTCATGCGGTTGATTTCTTCAAGCACCGCCGTATCGCCGTTAACCGTGATGCCGCCGGCCATGATACGAGGCGCGTAACCGATTTCGCCCGTGAACGCGTCTGAGTCTCCGAGCGTCGGCTCGCCACCCAACGCATCAATAAATGTAGGCATCAGATCAGACGCGCGACGCGAGGCAGAACGGAACACCAGTTGCAAAGACTGATCGACAGCACTGAGTGCGGATTCCATTTCGCTCTGAACAGCGGCTCGGGCATTGTTCTGACTTTGCCAGCCCACCACCGCAGCCACAATAGCCATGACCGCCAATGTGGACAACAGCGCCGAGAACACAACCCGAAACGCTAAGCTTTGGCGACTGAACCAACCTGTGCCGACATTGACCTTTTTGCTATGCTTTGCCTTGCTGCTTGCCATGATGTTGTTCCGTGCCAGTTAAAGCGACATGATGTTAAAAAGATTGCAGGATAGTAACCGGACGTGACGTTTGATAAACGTCAAATACGAGTAAGAAAACCGTCGTATTCTTTATTTTTCAAGAATTTAAGGGTAAACACTTAGGGCCTGATGGCCCGTGCGCAACGACACAAATACGCGCATACACTTGAATTGCTTCTACCCGTACGCGCCGGTGTGCCCACCCCAAGGACAAATCCATGAAGATTTCCAACGCGCAACTGTATGGCCAAAATGGCTTGTGGGATATCGACCTGGCTCACGGGGTCATACAAACCGTGACCCCGGCCAGCCGCGCCAAGCCAGACCCCTTACTCGCCATTGCCGAGCAGCTCGACGCGACTTACATCGACGCCAAAGGCGCCCTGGTTATTCCACCTTACGTCGAGCCGCATATCCATCTTGATGCCACGCAAACGGCAGGCCAGCCCCGATGGAATCAGTCGGGCACGTTATTTGAGGGCATTGCCTGCTGGGCAGAACGCAAAGCGCAGCTCACCATCGACGACGTCAAGCAACGCGCCTGGCACACCCTCAAATGGCAGATCGCAAACGGCATCTTGCATGTCAGAACTCACGTCGACGTTTCTGACCCCACACTCACTGCCCTTAAAGCAATGCTCGAGGTTCGCAGCGAAATCGCCCCATGGCTCGACCTGCAAATCGTTGCCTTCCCGCAAGAAGGGATATTGTCTTACCCCAATGGTGAGGCGTTGCTCGAAGAGGCGCTGAAATTGGGCGCAGACGTCGTCGGCGCAATCCCCCACTTCGAATTCACACGCGAATATGGTGTCGAGTCCCTGCACAAGGCGGTGGCGCTGGCCTGTCGCTACGACCGGCCGGTCGACGTTCATTGCGACGAAACGGACGACGAGCAGTCGCGGTTTCTTGAAACCCTGGCCATGCTCGCTCATCGTGAAGGCCTGGGGGCCCGCGTCACGGCCAGCCACACCACGGCCATGCACAGCTACAACGGCGCCTACACCTCACGCCTGATGCGTCTGCTGGCCCTGTCAAAAATCAATTTTGTCTCAAACCCGCTGGTAAACATCCATTTGCAAGGCCGATTCGACACCTATCCGAAACGGCGGGGGCTGACACGCGTCGACGAACTCATGTCCCATGGTCTGAACGTATGCTTCGGACATGACGACGTGTTCGACCCCTGGTACCCGCTAGGCACGGCCAACTTGCTTCAGGTACTGCACATGGGCATGCATGCCACGCAAATGATGGGGTACGAACAACTTGAACGGGGGCTTGACCTAGTGACGCGTAACGCCGCCATCACGCTGGGCCTTGAAGGCTACGGACTGGCGCCGGGCAACGCCGCAAACCTGGTTATTCTGCCGGCAACCAGCGGGTTCGATGCCTTACGAAGACAAGTCCCCGCGCAATATGTCATCCGGCAAGGCAAAGTGATTGCCCACACGCAGCCCAGTCAAACACAGATCTGGTTGGGTACCGCTGAGCAGGTCGATTATGGGCGAATGCGCTAACGTAAGTACTACGACCAGGGTCAAACACCCCGACCGTACCGGCCAACATCAGACGCAACAGCGATCATACGCTTCGCGCACAGCCTCGACGCCATATTGACGTTCAAGTCGGCGCACAATGAAATGACCGCGCGCCATGTCCTGGAAGTGGCTCATGAACAGCGTATTGATGGCCGCACCGCCGGCTGCGCCAATGGCGGGAATAGCTTGTGCAGCTGCCTTTTCGGTGACCTGAATGCCAAAACGCTTGGCCACCCGAGCAATCAGCTTGACCATCATCGGGGCCCCTTGGTCGGCCAGGCCCTTTTCGGCAATGTACTTACCGGCTTCGGTCACCGACTGAGCCAGAGCGGCACGTACCGCAAAATAGCCGCTTTCGGCGCTGTCGTCGGCGGCCGTCCTGCCCCCCAGCGCAAATACCTCGATGCAGGCGCGACGCGTGTCTTCGTTGGAAATGGATTCGCCGTGACCACGCGCGATGTCAGCCACAGAGCGCAGCATAATCGTAGTGGATACCGGCAGCTCGATGGCAATGGCGCCTAAACCAAAAAAGCCCCCAACCCCGCCGGATACCGCTACCCCGACCTTGTGCCAACGGTTCGAGGGGCTGCGGCCAGGCTGGTCTCTCAAGGTGTACAGCGCCGCATTGGCCGCCTGCGTCAGCGCCTTCTGGGTCACATCACCGATCTGGCGCGACCACGATGCCGGCAAACGGGCCAAGCCTTTTTCTATCGGCATGCCGATAACCCCCGTAATGCGGGAGGCTAAACCGGGGTGTTCAAGCAAGTTTTTGGCCTGTTGCAAATCGGCCAGATCGTCTGGAGCAAACATAGAAGCCAAGTTTTGATGCATAAAAGCATAGCTTAGCGTGTTGCCCCGTAAAAAGCACCGATGCTACCCTGCAGGCAATACATACTTACAGCGCAACAACACGGTTGCGGCCCTGGCGCTTGGCTTCGTAAAGGGCCTCGTCTGCACGCTGAAACAGCATTGCCGCCTCTGCGGGGTCTTGCAACACCATGGCGGTACAACCTAAGCTGATACTGACGTGAGGCGCGACCAGCGAGAACTCGTGCGGCAAAGCCAACTTGCGTACGGCATCGCATAATCGCTGAGCTACAGCACGGGCCTGGCCAAGATCGGTTTCCGGCAAAATGGCCGCGAACTCTTCGCCCCCGTATCGAGCCAACAAATCGCCTGGGCGGTTCACGGCCTTGCGCAACGCTGTCGCCACCTTGATAAGACACTCATCGCCGCGGCCGTGGCCGTAGTTGTCGTTGTAAGGCTTGAAGAAGTCAATATCAATCATCACAAGGGCCATGGGCAAGCCATTACGACTTAACCGGCTGGCTTCGCGCGCCAATGTCAGGTCGAAACTGCGGCGGTTGGCAATTTGGGTAAGCCCGTCGATATGCGACATTTCCTCGAGCATGTCAGCCTTGGCCTTGAGCCGCACCTGATTGCGGATACGCGCCCGCACAATAGGCAGATGGAACGGCTTGGTAATGTAGTCGACAGCCCCCAAATTGAGCCCTTGCTCTTCCTCGACGGCCTCGGTCAGGGCGCTGACAAAGATAATCGGAATCGACTGGGTCGCCGGATTATTCTTCAGGGCACGACACACGGCATAACCGTCCATACCGGGCATCATGATGTCCAGCAGGATCAAGTCGGGCGGGTGATCGCCCTGCGCAATGGCCAGTGCCTTCTCACCTTTACCTGCAACCTGAATAACATAATCGTCTTTCAAATAGTTGGCGAGCATTTTGACGTTAGCGGGCACGTCGTCGACGATCAGCAAGGTCTTGCGCTCGTCGACGGGCGTACTCATCGCGACGGCGAGCTCGGCCGGCCGTTCGGGCATGGCCTCAAGCCACGCCGCCAGCACCTCGCTCAAGGTCTGGACGTCAAACGGCTTGCCTAAATGAGCGTCCATACCTGCAGCCAGCGCTCGATCAAGGTCTTCCACCAGACCCGCCGCCATCATGGCGATAATGGGTACGGCTTCGTCCAGATTTCTGACCTGCCGCGCCGCCTCGTAGCCATCCATAACCGGCATTTGGATGTCCATCAGAACCGCATCAAATTGACCTTCTTTAAAGCGCTCGACCGCTTCGACGCCATTTGCCGCCGAGACGGCTTGCAACCCCAGCCGTGCAAGCTGCGACATCGCGACCTCACGGTTAATCTCGTTATCGTCCACAACCAAGACCCGCTGTCCGGCAAACCGGCCCGCCACAACCGCAGACGTTTCGTCCAGATCCGAGCTGCGCAATTGCTCGAACATATCGCGCAGTCGTGCGCGCAGAACCGGCTTGGGCAATACAGGAAAGTCATCTTCGGGCAACATACTGGCTTGAGCAATGGCCTCGGTGCCCGCAAGCACAAACCAGGGCTCAGCCTTGTTTCGGGCGCGGTACAAATGACGCAAACGGCGTAAAGTGTTCAGTCCGGTTAGCGGTGCCAACGACCAGTCGACAATCACAATATCGAAAATGCCGCCGGTCTCGAGACGAGCCGCAATCAGCTCAATTGCCTGCTCACCGCTTTCGACTGTGTCGACAACGGCGCCCCATGCCGCCAACAGCTCTGTTAACGCCTCTTGTGCCCGCGCATCATCCTCAACCACGAGCACATGACACGGCTCAGATCCGCAGGGCGGTTGGTCGGGCACAGCTTGTATTGCCGGATCCAGTGAAAAAGCCAGCTCGAAACTGAATTGCGACCCCTCGTTCAAGCGGCTTCGGGCATTGATGCCGCCACCCCCCATCAACTGCACCAAAGCTTGACTGACCGGCAGCCCCAGCCCCGCTCCGCTGTACCGCCGCGTATTAGACGAATCTAATTGCGAAAAAGGCTTGAATAAATAAGGCAACTGGTCATTTTCGATACCCGGGCCGCTATCTGAAACGTCGAATCGAAGCCAGGCCTGTCTGCCTTCGCGCCGAATCAAGCTTACGCCGGCCGCGACATAACCTTGTTCGGTAAACTTGACGGCATTACCCACCAGCTTCATCAGCACTTGGGCCAGCCGCAACGGATCACCCGTCAGCCCGGCCGGAATGTCCGGGTCGACACGCAGCACCAATTCGAGGCGTTTGTCGGATGCCGGGCGCGCAAACATCGCGGCGAGTTGCTCGAAGACATCATCTACCTGAAACGGCTGCAGCTTGATCTGCAAATCGCGGCTATCCAGCTGCGAGTAATCAAGAATGTCGTCAACCATCAGCAGTAACGCGCGCGCCGCCTGCCTGACCTGCTCGGTGCGCCGATGCTGCAACGGTGACTGCGATTCGCCCAATTGCAGGTCAGCCATACCGATAATGGCGTTCAAGGGGGTACGAAGTTCGTGGCTCATGTTGGCTAGAAAAGCCGATTTTGCGCGGTTCGCAGCATCTGCCTGCACCTTGGCATCTCGCAACTCAAGATTCTGATGCGCTTGATGACCCATCAACCGGTTAAAGGCGTGCACCAGTTGCCCCACTTCATCAGGCTTGGCGACCTCGAGCGTCGTCGAGTCGCGCGTGCCTTCAATCATGGCCTGAACATCAGTTGCCGCGATTTCGAGGGGCCGAAGCTGACGACGGATATACACGGCCACGCACGCACCCGCCCCTATCGTCAGCAAGCCGGTAAGTAACGCCAGCTTAAGCAATAAAGCATGCACCGGCGCCAGGGCTAGGTCGGCAGGCAAGGTATGCACGACCAACCAGTCCATCATCTTGAGTGGCCGCGCTGAATAAATGACGCGTTCTCCAAGCGGCGACCGAGCCACGCCCTGCAAATGCCCCGCCATTATCTGCGAAACCAATCCATTATCATGCAACGCATCCAGAGGCTGCAGGGCCAGTTCAGCAAGGGTTGACGCCACAACCACCTTGCGCTCAAGGTCTAGTACAAACAACTGACCGCCATGGCTCAGTTGTTTGGTTGACACCTGGGTCAACAGATTGTCTCTGGTCAGCCGGGTCACGCCAAAAACCATACCCAACAAACTGCGGTCGCCCGACAAAATGGGCACGGCAATGACAAATACCGGCTCGGCAGTCGCCCCACCAATAACCGGTGGCGATATCACCGGCACCTTATCGCGTAGCACTCGCTGGAAATGCGCCCGGCCCGACAGGTCCCGGCCGACCCGGCCGGGCCGCGTGGGAGAATCGATAAGGACCACCCCGTTCTCATCGGTGATGACAAGCCCGTTATTAAACGCTGAGCGCAACATCACTCGACTATCGAGCGCCGTGCGCAATTCGGACACGTCACGCAAGGCATTGCCGTCGTGAAGTAACTGCGAAAACACAACAAGCGCCTCTCGGCGGTCAGCCAGCCCTTGGTCGATACGCTCAGCCACAAGATCCGTCGTGGACTCTTCATGAACCAATAACTGTGCCCGATTATCTTGGTAAACGAAATAACCGACCGACAACAGCGAACAGAGCGCGGTGATGCCAATGACCCACAGCATGGCCAACGTCAGCCGCCGCACCAGCGAGGACCTGACTCGAAAAACAGACATGGCGCTACCCTGCTCCCAGCTCGCGACGCAAGGCCGCCAACGCTTCGGCCGCCGCATCAAAATCCAGCCCGTCAAGTGCCGACTCAAGTGGCGGCCAGAAGGTTTGCCTCAACGTCGTTGGCAAACATGCGGCAATATCAGCCAACGTTTCCTCACTGATAAACTGGCTTGACGCAATAGCGGCCGACAAAGCCTGCAACCTGAACATAAGCGGCCGCGTGTCTATTGGCCCGGTATTGAGCTGCTGCCACTCAGCGGGCTCTGCTGGGTCTGAGAGATACGCGGCTATTTGGTCCGACAACTGCAACCGCAAGGTTTCGAAAGAATCGATCAGCGTCGGCGCAGGCACCTTGCGCTGTTTCAGGTGCCGGTCGATATCGCCGGCCAGTACGGCCAGCTCTTCCAGGGCAAGATTGCCCGCCACACCTTTTAAACTATGCACCAGGCTTTGCGCAACGACAAATTCCGCGGCGGTGCTTTTGGCGTCCAACCCAAGCAAGATTGTGACCAGCCGACCGTAATGTCGGTCGAGTTGCTCTGAAAACTGGGCGAGCAATTTACGATACAGCGTCGCGTTCCCCATCAGACCATCAATCGCGGCCTGGACATGCAGGTAATCGGTATGATCATCGCGCGGCGGCGATACTGCCGCCGTCTGGCCTGAACCCCCGAAGTCGATCGCCCCGTGTCCCAACCAGCGAGCCAGCGTGTCATATAAATCGGCCGACTCAACAGGCTTGACCAAATACGCGTCAAAGCCCGCTGCCACGCTGCGGACACGATCGTTTTGCGTTGTAGCCGCCGTCAGCGCAATCACCGGCACACTCAGACCTCGCGCGCGCATACTGCGCGCAACCGCAAAACCGTCGATATACGGTAAACCAATATCCAAAATAACTGCATCGAAGACCTGAGTGTCGATCAGCTTCAACGCCTCGGGCCCGCTAGCGGCACACACGACGGACAACCCAAACTGAACCAGCTGTGCAGACTCGATTTCCTGACTGATCGGGTCATCCTCGATGAGCAGTACCCGCCCCGCCAGCGCACGTGCTGTCAACTGACCAAAAGTTGTGTCGATAGGTTCGGGCAACGGCAACTGACCGCGTCGCAACGGCAACACAAAGCTGAAGGTTGCACCCTCACCCGGACGACTGTCGATATGAATGTTGTCCCCGCCCATGGCACTTACCAGGCGCTGACAAATGGCCAAACCAAGCCCAGACCCGCCATAGTCCCGACTGATGGTGCTGTCAGCCTGAATAAAAGCCTTGAACAAGCGGTCGTGCTGACCACCGGCAACGCCTATCCCCGTATCCGACACCGAGAACTTCAACCACTCGGTATCATCCTGCCGGCGCACGACATCGACATGCAATTCAACGCCCCCGCGTGCCGTGAACTTCAGCGCATTGCTCAGCAAATTCTGCAACACCTGACGCAGGCGCAATTCATCGCCTTCGTAAACGTTCAGGGTGACCTCATCGGCAAACACCCTAAGGTCAAGCCCCTTGTCGTCGGCAAGGGGCTTGAACAAGCTCACGACCGCATTGACGACGTTTGCGGGTGAAAACGGGCGCGACGCAATATCCAGTTTTTGGGCGTCTATTTTTGACATGTCGAGCACGTTGTTAAGCAACGTCAACAAATGCCTGGACGACTGGTTGATCTGACGCAATGTCTGGTGAAGAGTCGTGACCTCGGTGGCCTGCAGGCCCATCTGACTTAAACCGATCAACCCAGAGAGTGGTGTGCGTATTTCGTGGCTGAGGTGTGCCAGGAAGACCGATTTCGCCTGGTTCGCCATCTCGGCCTCTTGCCTGACCAGCTCGACCGCATGCTGCGCCTCGATGGTGCTGTCTATGGGCACGTGTGTGCCCAACATGATCAGGGGTCGCTGTTCATTGTCGTAAGCCGTGACCTTGCCGCGCGACTCAAGCCAGGTCCAGCCGCCCTCTGCGTTTCTAAGTCGAAACCCGACCTGAAAACTTTGATTGACATGTTTTAGCGGCCCCACACGTGAAAAGGCCTCGGGTGCGTCATCGGGATGCATGAGCGACCTGAACACCTCGAGGGTCATGGGAAACGACTGCGGCGCGTAACCCAGCTGACTATAAGCCTCATCAGACCAATTGACCTCGTTCGTGTGAAGGTCCCATCGCCACAGACCCGTATTCGAGGCTTCCATGGTCAACAGAAAACTGGCCTGCATTTCGGCCAGTGTGGCCTCTTGCTGCTTTCGACTCGTAATATCGAAGATATAACCGTACCATAGCGTTGCGCCGTCGGCGAGCCGCTGCGGCGTAGACTCGCCGCTGACCCAACGCACAGGCTGCCCTGGGCAACAAACGCGATACTCGGCCCGCCATAGTTCAAGCGTGCGTGCCGACGCCAGAATGCTTTCGCGAACCCTCGGTAAATCGTCAGGGTGCAGCAGCGCCAGCACTTTACTTGCATCGGCCACCACTTCTTCAGGGCTGACACCGTAAATGTCACGCATCCCCCTGCTGGCATAAGGAAACGCCATACGTCCATCGGGATACATGACGAACTCATACAAGACCCCGGGCACATGATCGGCCAAACGGTTCAACGGCATTAAAAACCCTGCTTATAGGTAGAGATATAAGCGGATTCTATTACACGGCACCAGAATGAGCCGTGTGAATTTAGACTTTGAAGGCGTCGATTGCGCGCAACCGGGTGGCTTTAAGGTCAACCATCATGTCGACGTAGCCCCGGGCTCGGCGGGCAATTGGCGACGGATCGTGGATTTCGCGCGCGGGCAAGTCGGCCAGTTCGGGCAACCAATGCCTGATAAACCGACCATCCGGATCGAATTTCTCAGACTGACTCAGTGGATTGAACACCCTAAAGTAAGGCGCAGCATCTGCCCCCGTCGACGCACTCCATTGCCACCCCCCATTGTTGGAGGCAAAGTCCCCGTCGATTAGATGGCGCATAAAAAAAGCCTCGCCCTGCCGCCAGTCAATCAGCAGATTTTTCGTTAGAAACATCGCAACGATCATGCGCAGGCGATTGTGCATCCAGCCAGTAGCCAATAACTGGCGCATCGCGGCATCGATAATAGGCACGCCGGTACGACCTTGAGCCCAACGATCGAACTCATCGGGCGCCTGACGCCAGGCGACCTTGTCGGTTTCGGGACGCATCGGCTTGCACATGGACAATTGCGGATAGGCCTGCATCAGATGCCGGTAAAACTCGCGCCAAAGCAATTCGTTCATCCAGCTCAACGCCCCCCGGACGCCAGAGTCGAGCTCGCCCTGGTTGGCGCGGGCTGCGGCAACGAAACAGGTTCGGGGAGACAGCAGCCCAGCGGCAAGATAGGGCGATAACTTACTGGCCCCCTCGATGGCTGGATAATCGCGCTGGTCGTGGTAGACCGACAGGCTCGATTCGACAAACTTCGCCAGGCGGTCGTACGCCGCATCGGCAGACGCCGGCCAAAGCGTTGCCAGACGATCGCGCATTTGGGTGCTCAAGTCACCGTAACCTGCGCGGTCGATCAACGTTTCGGGCGGCTCGAAGCTCAAAATGGACGCAGGGGCCATCGGCTGACGTCGAGGCGCAGGCAAAACAACCGGCATGGCGGTTCGCAACCGTTCGCGACATGCCTTGGCAAACGGTGTAAACACGCGATAAGGCGCGCCTGCACCCGTCAGCACCGTACCCGGTTTAAGCAAAGTGGCATCATCAAAGCCTTCCATGACAATGCCATGCGCCTGCAAAAGACGATAGGTTGCCCGATCGCGCTGGCGTTCATTAACACCAGACTCGCGATTGCAAAACACATTATGCGCCTGTATTTGTTGACAGAACTCAAGCATCGCCTGCGGGACATCAGCCCATTCTTGAACACATAGCCCCACCAGCGGAACGTTCAGATCTGCAAGATCGGCATGCAAGGCCTTTAGCGCACGGCGCCAAAAATCCACTTTCACGGGCGCATCGTCGTGCTTGGCCCATTGCGACGGCGAAACCACGTAGACACCTACTGTCGGCCCAGCCGACATCGATGCCGTCAACGCTACATGATCAGCCACGCGAAGGTCCGTTCGGAACCAGCACACCGAAATATTGTCTGACATAAAACACCTGCACGTTCACGGCCAAAATCGGCCGCAATCAAATTACCGGGAAGCAACGATAATGCCACGTAACAACCGCCCAGTGCCGGCCACACAGCAGACAACCGTTACACTAGAGGTTTAGATTTAGATTCAGACATTGTCATGTTTTCCGGGAAGCGACACAAAAAACAGGGCAAGATAACGGGTGCTCCGGCCCGTCTTGGCGCTGTTATTGCTGCGGTGGCAGCCGCATGGTTTGCATACTCGCAGAACGGTTCCGCCGATTCGACCGCAACGCCCGATACGCTTGTCTGCACCATCAGCAGCGTTCACGATGGCGACAGCCTGCGAGCCAACTGCCCGGGGCAAAAGAACAGCGTCAAGGTCAGGCTGCACCAAATCGACGCCCCCGAACTTGACCAGAAGCACGGTATTGCATCGCGGGACATGCTGCGCAACCTGTGCCGCCGGGGCGAACCCGTTGAGCTGACGGTGACGGGTACCGACCAGTACGACCGGATGTTGGCCGATGCCCGCTGCGCGGGTAAAGATGTGGCGACAACCATGGTGTCTGAGGGCGCAGCCTGGGTCTATGCGCAATACGTGCGCGACAAAACACTGCTCTCGGTTCAGCAACGCGCCCAAACTGCCCGCATCGGGCTCTGGAACGACAGCGCGCCTACCGCGCCCTGGGAGCACCGGCGCGAACAACGCCACCAATAAAACCAGGTTATTCCCCCCCTGCCACCCTTATGCATAACAAACCCGACTTCGCTTCGGCCCACTTACTGAGGTACCACGCATGACCGCATATTCAATACTTGACCTGGTTCGCATCCGCGAAAACGGCAATGCAAAAATATCGCTGGACAACGCTCGCGACCTGGCTGCTCAGGCCGAAAACTGGGGCTATACCCGGTTCTGGATGGCGGAACACCACAATATGCCCGGCATCGCCAGCGCCGCCACCTCAGTGGCTATTTGTCATGTGGCTGCAGGCACCTCAAAAATTCGTGTCGGTTCGGGCGGCATCATGCTGCCCAATCATTCGCCGTTGGTTGTTGCAGAGCAATTCGGTACTCTTGACGCCTTGTACCCCGGGCGCATTGACTTGGGCCTGGGCCGCGCCCCAGGCACCGACCAACTGACTTTACGCGCATTGCGCCGCCACCCAGGCAGCGCAGACAGCTTCCCACAAGATGTTCTTGAGCTGCAGGCCCTGCTGGGGCCAATCGAACCAGGCCAGCGCATCCGCGCCATTCCGGGCGCCGACAGCAATGTCCCGCTTTACATTCTGGGCTCCAGCACGTTTGGGGCGGCACTGGCCGGCCAGTTCGGCCTACCTTATGCGTTTGCCTCTCACTTCGCCCCCGACTACCTTTACACCGCCCTTGAAACCTACCGCTCCCGTTTTACGCCGTCTGAACAACAGAAGACACCCTACGCCATAGTCGGCGTCAATATTATTGTGGCCGACACCGACCACGAAGCGCAGCGACTGGCCACTACCCAGCAGATGTCGATTACCCACCTGTTGCGCGGCGATCGCGGGCTCAGCAAAGCCCCCATCGACGATATCGACACGTACTGGAGCATCGAAGAAAAGCGGCAGGCACAGCGTATGCTGGCTTGCTCAATTATTGGTTCGCCAGATACCGTCCGCGAAGGCATCAAGACATTGCTGTCGCAAACAAAAGCCGACGAGTTGATCATCGTCTCAGACGTCTACGACCACGAACGCCGGCTTCGTTCCTATCAGCAAATCGCAGAGATCATGACGGCACTAAATGAAACAACACACGCCGCAGCAGGCCAACCCGCCTAGTCATGAGCCCGGAAGACCTTGAAAAGCTGGTGAGCTGGACTATGCCCTTTGGCAAATACAAGGGGCGGATATTGGCCGACTTGCCCGGTCACTACTTGAACTGGTTTGCGCGCGCCGGTTTCCCCCCTGGAGAAATCGGGCGGCTGTTGGCCTTATTACAAGAAATGGACCACAACGGGCTCAAGCCCCTGCTGAACCCGCTACGCTCACGCCAGCAAGCCAAGCCTTCGCCCAGGTCTTAAAAAAGAAGCTGCCAAGCGCACGCATTGTCTCTGCGCCTGACAGCCTCACCCCTAAAAACCGATAACGATCAAAGCCCCAGATACGCCTGTCGGACACGGTCGTCTTGAAGCAATGCCTCGCCTGCACCCTCAAGCACCATGGCCCCCGTTTCAAGGACATAAGCCCGATCACACAATTCCAGCGACTCGACAACATTCTGCTCAACCAGCAGCACACTCAGGCCGTTCGCATGCAGACTGCGAACAACATCAAACATCTCTTCGGTCAGCAACGGAGACAGCCCTAACGAGGGCTCATCGAACATAACCAGCATGGGGTTGGCCATAAGCGCACGTCCGATAGCCAGCATCTGCTGCTCGCCACCCGACAACGTACCTGCCTTTTGCGTCTTGCGTTCTGCCAGTCGTGGAAACGTGTTGTATACACGATCAATATTGTTTTGACGGCCGGCGCGCGAACGGCGCAATGTCGCCCCTAAGCGCAGGTTCTCTTCAACGCTCAAGCTCGGAAAAATCTGACGCCCTTCGGGTACCTGTGCAATACCGAGCTCGCACACCTGCGTACTGTCGAGCCCGAGAATAGGCCGACCTTCGAAATCGACCTGCCCGCTCGTTGCGGGAATCATTCCCGCAATCGCCCGGATCAAGGTTGTTTTACCCGCCCCGTTTGCCCCGACGATAGAAACGATTTCGCCCCGGTTAATATGAAAACTGACGCCTGCCAGAGCCTCGGCCTCGCCGTAACTGACGCGCAAATCGCGAATATCCAGCAGGGGTGCCGTGTTAGTGGCCATGCTTTGCCCCCTTTCCCAAATAACTTTCAATGACGCGCGGATCTTGCGTAACGGCGTCAGGCGTGCCCTGCGTGATCAGTTCGCCGTGATGCAGCACAGCCACATGGTCTGCAATCGACATCAAAATACGCATGACATGTTCAACCAGCACAATCGTCAGCCCTTCTTGGTTCAGGGCACGTAAGACAGCGATAATTTCGTCGGCCTCTGTGGGTCGCAACCCGGCCATGACCTCGTCAAGCAGCAACAGGCGTGGCCGAGTTGCCAATGCCTTGGCCAACTCAAGCATTTTTCGGTCGGGCAACGTTAAATGCATGGCCTTGATGTCTTTCTTAGGCCCCAGCCCCACTTTGTCGAGCGTTGCTGCGGCAAGGTCGCGAGCCTGGCCCATGGTAGGCGTACGCAACAGCGCGCCAACCATGGCGTTTTCGAGTACGGTCATGTCTTGCAATGGCCGCACCACCTGGAACGTCCGTGCCACACCCAAGGCGCAAATGTCTTCCGGATCAAGTCCGGTAAGACGCCGCCCATCAAAAAAGACTTCGCCCTCGGTAGGCGCTACCGCGCCGGCAATCATTTGAAAACACGTCGTCTTTCCGGCCCCGTTGGGGCCAATCAACCCCATGATGCTACCGTGGGGAACGTCGAAACTGACATGGCTGACTGCTATCAAGCCGGCATAGCGCTTAGTGATATCTTTAACCTGAAGCAATGCTTGTGTCATGACTCAACCTTCTTCAATACCTGTGCCTCGTCATGACGACGCTTGTAGCAACGTTCGATGCGGCGAGCAATCGGTGGCCAGATCCCGTCGGGCAAAAAGATGATGACCGCCAGAATCAACACCCCATAAATCAGAATATTGAGCCCAAACACGCCCATGGACTGAGCCGCATGGTTGGAAAATTCGTTAATGGGAATGACGAAAAAAGCACCGACGATAGGCCCGAACAACGTCCCAATGCCGCCAATGATGGGCGCAATAATGACCTCGATCGAAAACCGCATGCCCATGATGGTGTCTGGAAACAGGCTACCGCTAAGCAAGGCGTAAAACGAACCGCCCACGCTGGTCATGGCGGCACTGATCATGACGGCCAGAATTTTCAGGCTGAAGGCCTTGACCCCTATCGCGCGCGCCGCGTCCTCGTCTTCGCGGATGGCGCGCCAAAAGTACCCCAGGCGGGAGCGTGCCAATAACGCACAGGCCAGAAACGCCAGGCCGGTCAAAACCAAAAAGCAAAAATAGAAAAACGTTGTACCGCCACGCAGATTAAGCAATGGGTTAGTTTCTTCGGGTACAGACAAAAAGTAACCCGCTGAGCCCCCGACAAAAGACCAGTTCTCGAATGTCAGGCGCCCTAGTTCGGCAAAGGCAATGGTCAGCAAAGTGAAATAAATGCCCTTGACCGCAAAACGAAACCCTAACCAAGCGATGCAAGCCCCGACAACAGCGCTGATGCACGCGCCGATGACGATACCCACCCACGGCGACAAGCCAAATGAACCCACCGAAATAGCGCATACGTAGGCCCCCAGACCAATGTACAGGCCATGCCCCAGCGACAACTGCCCCACATACCCCATCATCAGGTTCCAGGCTTGGCCGAAAAAGGCAAACATCATGACTAGCGTCAGTACCGCAATCAAAGAGTCGGACGTGAACGACGGCAACAGAGCCATGATCACAAAAAAGGCAATGGACAAAGACGTCCAAAGCTTTACCGTTTCTTTATTCATCGTTGCTTCTCCCCGAACAGCCCCTGAGGACGCAGCAACAGGACCAGAATCATCAGCCCGTAAGAAATCATTGATTTCATGGCTGGGTTGATCAGCAGTGCGGCCAGGCTTTCGGAAACGCCGATCAAAATACCGCCGACCAGTGCGCCCATGAGGCTGCCCAAGCCGCCCACAATAACGATAATGAACGCCAAAAGCGTGAGCTCGCCCGCCAGATAGGGCTGAGTGTCAAATACCGGCGAAATCAGCGTCCCCGCGACGCCCGCACAGGCCACGCCAATGCCGGCAGTAACCGCATACAAACGATTGACACGCAAACCAATAGCGGCCGCACCCACCTGGTTATCAGCCGCAGCCCTGATGGAAGCCCCGGTGGTCGAATAGCGCAAAAACACCAGCAGCAGCACAATCATGACCAACGCTACCGCAGCGCCATACACACGGACCGCATCCAGACGTAAGCCGGCAAATTTGTACGTATCAAAACTGGAAGGGTCTGCAATAGAGCGGGCGTCGGGGCCAAACACCAGCATATGAACGCCGGTGATAACAAGGGCCAACCCGATAAACAAAATGAACTGGGCATGGTGCGGGCGACGGATGAAGCGATTAACCAGCCCGGCCTGCAACACATAGCCAAAACAAAACATGACCACCGCTGAAATGGGCACTGCCATCACCGGCGTAATATCCAGCACCGACCAAATCAGGTAGCCCAGATACATGCCCAGCACCACCAGTTCCCCGTGAGCAAAATTCACGACACGCATCACGCCGAACATGATCGTCAGCCCTAATGCGATGAGCGCATAGATAATGCCGATGAGAACGCCGCCTGCAACTACATTGGCGTATAAAGAAAGCATAAAAAAACCTTAAGGATTGATCATCAAACCCATAGTCACGACGGGCCCGGGGTATTAGGCCGGGCCCGCCATGCGAACCGTACCGACCCGATCAACGATCGTCGAAGGGGCGCATCGGGTAAATCGGCTCGGCAACCGCCAGGTCTTTAGGCCCGACCACTGTTGGTGTGCCCCGCTTGTTTTGCAACAGGGCCACACCAATATTCGGGTTCTGACCCTTTTCGTTGAACTGGATGGGGCCGCCGAACATAACGTGATCGGTGATATTGGTGGCTTTTAGCGCCGCATGAATGGCCGCGGGATCGCTTGACTTGGCGCGGCTTAACGCATTGGCCACGATTTCAACCGCCTCGTACGAGAACCCGACATTCAGCTCGAACCGACTGCCCTTGACCTGACGCTCAAACCGCTCGGCCAGCGCGACAGCACGAGGATTCTTGACGTTCAACCAAGGCACACACACCATGTAATCGTCACCATACTTGCCCAGCGCGTCGGTAAACGATTTCTCGTAAGGCCCTGGGCTGCCCGGACCAATAATGGCCATGGGGTTGTAATCTTGCTTGACCATTTCGCGCACAATCATGATGGCGTCGTTGACACGGGTGATAGGCAACAACAGCTGAGCGCCGGTGGCCTTGGCCTTGGCCACCTCAACCGACAGGTCTTTGGCCCGAACGTCGTAGCCGATGGTGTCCAGAATTTCAATCGGCATGTTCGTACGTGCCCATTCGGCCTGCATGGCTTTAAGTGCCGACTGGCCAAAGGTGTCGTTGACGTACAAAACCACCGCATTCTTGGGCGGCTTGCCGGTCGACGCGGTCAGCTCGCGGATACGCTCGACCGCATTGGAAACCAGCTGTGTTGCCGGGGTGAAATTACGGAAAATCTGGGTGAAGCCTTGCTCGGTAATTTGAGGAGCAGAGGCCACATTGATGACCAGCGGCACTTTAGCTGCTTCAACAGCCTGCGCGGCGGAAATCGTGGCGGCCGCATCCCAGGCTCCAATCAGCACGGTACATCCGTCACGAATCAGCTTCTCGGCCGCCACACGGCCGTTTTCAGGCTTTGACTCGGTGTCGGCATAAATAAACTCCATCGGCGGGCCGTTACGCTCTTTATTAATTTGGTCGCCGAACTCAACGCCACGACGCGATGCCTGCCCCGGAAACGCATATACGCCGCTGGTAGGCAAAATGACCCCAACTTTGGTCGGGGCGTTTGCCCAACTGAACCGCATGGGCATAGCACCCAAACCAACCGCAACACCGGCCGACTTGATCAAGGACCGGCGTGAAATTTTCATGTTCATACATTGCTCCCGTGGTGGATAAATTTGAACCGCTAAAATTTTGTTGATAGATCAACTTGTTTTATAAGTGAAACGGCAATTTAATTATGGAATTGTGGGATGATATTATCCGAGTTGCCTGATCAACTCTACCGGGGGAAACCCTAGAAATGTCTGTAACACCCAGCTCACCGCCTGCCGCAAGCCAATCCACAACCCTGACCGACCGCGAAATACGTAAGGTCGTGGCCGGACTCATGGTCGCCATCATTCTGGGGGGGCTGGAGCAAACCATTGTCGCCGTCGCCCTGCCCCGCATGGCGGCCGACTTGCAAGGTGTTCAGTGGCTGGCCTGGGTCGTCTCGGCATACCTGATCGCCGTCGCTGTCTCGACCCCTATCTATGGCAAACTGGGTGACCTTTACGGCCGACGTGCCATGCTTTCCAGCGCCATCATTATCTTTCTGGGCGCATCGGTTCTATGCGCAATGGCCAGCTCCATGCCCATGATGATAGGCGCTCGCATCCTCCAAGGCATCGGCGGCGGCGGACTGCTGTCGGTCTCGCAAGCCATCATCGCCGACATTGTCTCGCCGCGCGAGCGCGGCCGGTATCAGGGCTACATCAGTGTCAGCTTTGCCATTGCCAGCGTGGCCGGGCCGATTGCGGGCGGACTGCTCACCGAGTACCTGTCATGGCACTGGATTTTCTGGGTCAACCTGCCTATTGGCCTGGCGGCCTACATGATTTCTCAACGCACCCTGGTGCGCCTGTCTCGACCCAGCATCAAGCGCTCCGTCGATGTGGGTGGTGCGTTATTGCTGACGGCTGGGCTGACCACACTCCTGATCGCTATCAGTCGGGTCGGCCACGGCACTCACATACTCGACAGCTACAACGTAACGCTGGCTGCGATAGCCGTCGTATTCATGGCAGCGTTTGTCTGGCAAGAAAAGCGCGCTGCCGAGCCGATCATCCCCCTCGTACTATTGGCTAACCCCATCGTCGCGGCGTCATGCGTCTTGCTGTTTATTGCGTTTATCGAACTCATTGCGCTGACCATCCTGATACCCCTGCGTTTGCAGATGCTCACTGCCGCAGGCGCAGACCGTGCCGCCCTGCAACTTGTCCCTTTGTCTGTCGCGATTCCGGCGGGCGCCTATATTGGCGGCACTTTGATGGCGCGGTTGGGACAATACCGAAATATCCAGCTTGTCGGCGCCTCGATGGTGCCTGTTAGCATGGCGCTTACTGCGTACACTGACCCCACCGCAACCGGCTGGGTGATTCTGTTCACTACCTTGGCCGGCATCGGCATCGGTCTGCAATTGCCCACTTCGACGGTTGCTGCGCAAAATGCCGTAGCCCAGCGTCATATCGGCGTGACCACCGGTCTTGCCTCTTTCAGTCGCTCGGTGGGTGCTGCGGTAGGTATCGCCATTCTGACCGCCGCCTTGTTCGCTCTGCTTCAGTCTTATATGCCCGCTACCCTGACCGAACTCTCGAGTGCGGAAACCGTACGACAAATGATTGAAGGGCAACTCCCCCCACTCAGCGACGCCGCACGCGCCGTTTTGATGAGCTCGGGCGAAAAGGCTTTTCGCCACACCTTTCTGATCAGCGCCCTGATTGCCGCGATCTCAGTCATCCTCTGTTTGCGCATCCCTGAACGCGCACTCAGCGAAAAGCGCCCCTCGGCCTGACCCAGGTTACCGTCGCCTTCGCGCATAAAAAAAGCCCCGCTGCTTGGCGGGGCTTTTTTACTTACTTACTGGCTATGCTTACTGGCTTTCGAGGAAACTTTTCAGCTTGTCAGCACGGCTGGGGTGACGCAACTTGCGCAGGGCCTTGGCTTCAATCTGACGAATACGCTCACGCGTGACATCGAACTGTTTGCCCACCTCTTCAAGGGTTTGATCGGTGCTCATTTCGATACCGAAACGCATGCGCAGGACCTTGGCTTCGCGCGGTGTCAGGGAATCGAGGACCTCTTTGACCACGTCGCGCATCGAACCCTGCAACGCCGACTCGGATGGTGACAAGTTAGCCAAGTCTTCGATGAAATCACCCAAGTGAGAATCGTCATCGTCACCGATAGGCGTTTCCATGGAAATCGGCTCTTTGGCGATTTTCAGGATCTTGCGCACCTTATCTTCAGGCATATCCATTTTTTGCGCTAACGTTGCCGGATCGGGCTCGGCACCCGTTTCCTGAAGAATTTGGCGGTTGATCCGGTTCATTTTGTTGATGGTTTCAATCATGTGAACCGGAATACGAATGGTGCGGGCCTGGTCGGCAATAGAACGCGTAATGGCCTGACGAATCCACCACGTGGCATACGTTGAAAACTTGTAGCCACGACGGTACTCGAACTTATCGACGGCCTTCATCAGGCCGATATTGCCTTCCTGGATAAGATCAAGGAACTGCAAACCGCGGTTGGTGTATTTTTTGGCGATAGAAATAACCAGACGCAGGTTGGCCTCGGTCATTTCGCGCTTGGCCTTGCGTGCCTTAGCTTCGCCCGTTGCCATGCGCTTGTTGACATCTTTAAGGTCTTTAAGCGGCAAGACAACGCTGGACTGCAAATCGATGAGCTTTTGCTGAGTTTCTTGCACCGCAGGCACGTGACGCTCGAGCGTTTCGGAATACTCGTGCCCAGCGGCGACTTCACCCAGTACCCATTCGAGGTTGGTTTCGTTGCCCGGGAACACTTTAATGAAATAGGCGCGCGGCATACCGGCGCGCTCGACGCAGATCGACAGGATTTCGCGTTCGAGCTTACGCACCTGAGCAACCTGATCGCGCAGAGTGTCGGCCAGTTTTTCGACCATTTTTGCCGTAAAGCGAATGCCCATCAGCTCAGTCAGAATAGCTTCTTGCGCTTCTTTGTAGCTTTCGGCGTGGTAGCCCTCGGATTCGAAGGCGCGGCGCATTTTTTCGAACCATTGTGCGACCGCATCGAATTTCTTCATTGACTTGGTGCGAAGGTGCTCGAGCTGTTTGCTGCTCATGCCGCCGGCCGGACCGTCGTCTTCATCGGAGTCAACCGATACACCGGCGCCAGCATACTCCTCGCCCTCTTCATCGATCAGACCGTCGACGACTTCGTCGATTTGAGCCTGGCCGTCGCGCACGCGCTGCACGTGGTTGAGGATTTCGTTGACGGTGGTGGGACACGCCGCAATGGCCATGACCATGTGTTTGAGGCCATCTTCGATACGCTTGGCGATCTCGATTTCGCCTTCACGTGTCAGGAGCTCGACGGTTCCCATTTCGCGCATGTACATACGCACCGGGTCGGTGGTACGACCAAAATCGGAATCAACCGTCGTCAGGGCAGCTTCGGCTTCGTCTTCGACATCGTCATCGCTGGAAGCGACCGGTGCGTTGTCGTTGAGCAGCAGTGATTCGGCGTCGGGCGCCTGGTCGTAGACCGAGATGCCCATGTCGCTGAACGTGCTGATGATACCGTCAATGGCTTCGGCATCGACCAGATCGTCAGGCAAGTGATCGTTGATCTCGCCGTACGTAAGGTAACCACGCTCTTTACCGAGCTTGATAAGGACCTTGAGGCGATTACGACGGGCTTCCTGTTCTTCGGGGGTCAGCTGGCTGCGTGCAGGCACATCTTTGTCTCCCTTGCCGCGCTTGCCGCCGCGCTTGGCAATGGGCTTGAGCTCAGGGATGACCTCGGCTTCGATATCGATGTCGCCATCGTCGAACGGCGAGCTGTCGTTGTTGGCAGCTTTGGCCGGACGACCAGGACGACGCCCGGTAGGGGTACGCGCCTTGCGCTTTTTAGGCTCGGCCGACACTTCGAAATCGTCGTCAATGTCGATGTCTGCCGCTTTGGCCGCTGTTTTGCGGGCTGCGGTTTTTTTGGCCGCCTTCTTGACAGCCCCTGGCGTTACGGCTGTTTTGCTTGCGCTTTTGGTGGCCGCCAACGTTTTGGTTTTGCCGGCAGTTTCCAGCTCTGCCGCTTTAGGGGTCGTATCAGTCGCTTTGGTCATGGTCGCTTCCGTAAGTGCAAAAACCCGCGGGCAAAGGCCGGCGAGTAATGCAAGGGCAAACTAGTGTCTTTACTGCCGTGATGCAGCGTTGTTGACTGCGGGTTGCAGACGCCGGTGCCTTAAGATAAATGCCCTGACCAGCTTATGGGTTACAGGGTGCAATGGGCCACCAGCCGCCAACCAGCCTGACAACAAACCGCCCCGCATTTTGCGTGGGCCGCAAGGCTTAGGTTAAAGGACGAACTTTGCTGCTTTGCCGGCGTAAAAACACTCGGCACGCAAAAAACCGCCCCACCCTTTGCCTTGTCCGTATCAAACCAATAAAGACGATATAAAACCTTTTATTTTACAGCAGTTAAGTCTTTTTACACAGTAAATTTTCTGCCTATCAAGCTTGGGTCAACTGCGCCAAGCGGCGCGCCAACAACTGGTAGCGCTCGCGGGCTGAATCATCTTTCAGCCCTGCCGCCACCAGCTGCAATTGCTCGGTCTTGATAACATCGAGTTCAACTTTGTGCATGGCGTCGTGCCACTCCGCTACCGGGTCGGGCAAATCGTCGTGCCCCAACACATCGGTAGTCAAATCTGACAAAACCGCTGCCAGATCAGAATCGGGGTCGGCCGCCTCAAGCAGCGCACCCACATGCCGGGCACCGGTCGCACTGATTAAAGCAATCAGGTCTCTTACAAGACTTAGATGAGGGCCGCGCGCCAAAGTTTCAAGCTGCTGGTCGCCCAGCGTGTCGGCAAGCTCGGGGTGAGCAAGCAACAAGCGCAACAGACGCTTGGCCATCGAGGTAACGCTACGGTTACCCCCTCCGGCAATGCCAGGCCGCTGACGCTTGAGCGGCGAACGGCCCTGCTGCCCGAATGACTGACGCTTTGAGCCGGCAAACGGAGCGCGTTGCGACGGCTTGCCTGCATCGGTCTGCCTTGCGCTACCCGACTGCGCTACCGTAAAGGCCGGTGCGTCATCAAACGCCCAACCCGGCGGCTCACCGTAGCCGGCAGGCTCGAAATCGGGAACCCAGCCATCCTCGGACAATGGCACAGACCCAAAATCATTGTCACCACCCTGCCTGACAACGCCAGACGGCGCACCTGCAGCCTGAACGCCAGGCTCGACGACATCCGGACGCGCAGCATCAAGCAAGGCCGTCAATTCTTCCGGGGTCATTAATACGCGACGCGCAAACTCACGTTCGATCTGCAAGCGCACGGTCGTGCCTGCAGGCAGTTGCCCAAGCAAAGGCTTGGCCTCGTGCACACACGCGGCCCGGCCTTCGGGCTCGGTCATGTTGTGTCGAGACGCCAGCTCTTCGAGCATGAAGCTGGACAAGGCCGGCGCGCCTGCCATTAACTCGCGAAACGCTTCGGCGCCATTGGCACGCACGAACGAGTCGGGGTCGTGGTCATCGGGCAAGAACAAGAATCGAATGGAGATGTCATCGCGTAGCAGCGGCAAACAGTTTTGCAGTGCACGCCATGCCGCGCGACGCCCGGCTTTGTCGCCATCAAAGCTGAAAATGATGCGATCGCTGGCACGCAACAACTTTTGCACATGCTGAGGCGTAGTGGACGTGCCCAGTGTAGCCACGGCATTTTCGAGCCCCAACTGCGCCAGACCCACGACATCCATATACCCCTCGACCACGAGCACGCAACCCTCTGCCCGAATGCCTGTACGCCCCTCCCACAACCCATAGAGCTCTTGCCCCTTGGAAAAAATGGGCGTGTCGGGCGAGTTGAGGTACTTGGGCTCGCCCTTACCGATGACGCGACCGCCAAAACCGATAAGATTGCCCCGCGCATTACGAATGGGGAACATGACCCTTTCGCGAAAACGATCGTAACGACGGCCGTCTTCGGCCTCGATAACCAAGCCGGCTTCAACCAGCAACGGGTCCTCATAATGGGAAAAGACCTGGGCCAAACCACGCCGATCGGTACCTGACCAGCCCAACCCGAAGCGCGCGGCAATTTCGCCGGTAAGCCCCCGCTTTTTCAGGTAATCGGTGGCTGCAGGCGTGGCTTTAAGCAGCTTCAGATAATGCTGTTGTGCCGTATCAAGCAACTGCTGATGTCGTGAAACCTCTTCTTTGCGACGACGCGACGCGGCTTGCGCCTGAGGTGAGCGCTGGGCTTCAGGCACCACCAGCCCGACGTTTGCCGCCAACGAACGCACGGCTTCAGGGAAGCTGGCCCCGGTATGCTCGATAAGAAAGGAAATGGCTGTGCCGTGCGCGCCGCACCCAAAGCAATGATAAAACTGCTTGGTGGGGCTGACGGTAAAAGATGGGGATTTTTCGTTGTGAAAAGGACAGAGGCCAAGCAAGTTGGCCCCACCTTTACGCAACTGCACATACCGCCCGACAACGTCGACTATATCAACCCGGGCGAGTAAGTCTTGTACAAAAGACTCGGGGATCAATACAGACGGGGAGGCAGTTGCTGGCTGCGAATACGCTTGTAGTGGCGCTTGACAGCGGCGGCGTGCTTACGCTTGCGCTCGGCTGTAGGCTTTTCATAGAATTCGCGCGAACGCAGTTCGGTCAAAAGACCGTTTTTTTCAATAGTGCGCTTGAAGCGACGCAGAGCGGCTTCAAAGGGCTCGTTTTCTTTAAGACGAACGGTAGGCATGTATTTCGGTAGCCTTCTGGTTGGTTAGGTTAAATAAAGTGGGCTAAATCAGCCAAAAAACTGTAATTTTAAGCTGCAACTAATTAAAGCCGTATGGTTAGCCTAAGATTCTAGCATGAATCAGATATTTCTGACACCCTTTCGTACCCAGGCCTCGAGTTGGTGGGGACGCAGGCTGTCGTAGTCTTCGAAAGGTTGGTGAATCCAGGGGTTGGTAGGCAATTTTTCGACGAAGTAGTCGGGGGTTGCCTGGGCGTGGCCCTTCCACCACAACACGGCGCTACGCAATTCGGTAATGGCAGGAAACTGCTGACGAAGATGCTCGCCCACACGAATAAAAGTCATGCCGGTATCGACCATGTCGTCTACCAGCAACACCTTACCATCGAGGGTGCCGCGCGTAATGGTGATGAACTGGGCAATATCGAGCGACCCCTGCTGGGTGCCTGCGGCTTCGCGATAACTGCTGGTGGCCAGAATACCCAAGGGCACATCGAAAATACGCGACAGAACGTCGCCCACCCGCATGCCCCCACGAGCCAGACAGATGATTTTCTCGAATTCCCAGCCAGACTCGTGGATGCTCAGGGCAAGACGCTCGATAAGCGAATGATACTGATCCCAGGAGATCCAGAGGTCGCGGTCGGTGCTTGGGGGCAAGTTCATGAAGAGTCCTTGGAACAAAGAACGTAATAATAAACCGATCGCGCCGCAACGGAAAGCTGCGGCGCGATGGTAAAAGGTTGAAGAGGTTTGGCGTTAACCTTTGAAGGGATGGCGCAAAACGATAGTTTCGAGGCGATCGGGGCCCGTTGACACCATGTCGATACCGACGTCACAAACCTGAGCGATGCGCTCGAGGTAACGGCGGGCATTGACAGGCAGCTTGTCGTATTCGGTGATGCCCACTGTGGACTCCGTCCAGCCGGGCATTTCCTCGAGGACGGGCTCGGCTTCGGCTGCAGCGTGTGCACCGTAGGGCAGCGCATCGAGGAATTGACCCTTATAACGATACCCTACGCCAATACGAATGGTCTCGATGCCATCGAGCACGTCGAGCTTGGTAATACACAGACCCGAAATGCCGTTAATCATGACCGAGCGCTTCATTGCCGCACCGTCGAACCAGCCGCAACGACGCGGACGGCCAGTGACCGAACCGAACTCTTTACCTACTTTGGCCAGATGCGCACCGGTTTCGTCATGAAGCTCGGTCGGGAACGGGCCAGAACCCACACGTGTGGTGTAGGCTTTGGCAATACCCAAAACATACTGCAAGGCTTGCGGGCCAACGCCCGCACCTGCCGCAGCTGCACCTGAAACGCAATTGCTGCTGGTGACGAACGGATACGTGCCGTGGTCGATATCAAGCAATGCGCCTTGTGCGCCTTCAAACAAAAGACTTTGACCAGCCTTTTGCGCCAAATGCAAATTGTTGGATACGTCGGCAACCATGGGTTCGATCTGGCCGGCCAAAGACATGGCTTGTTCGCGCACCTCGTCGGCGGAGACCGCTTCAGCGCCCAGATACTGGGTAAGCACAAAATTGTGGTAGTCGAGCGCCTCGGCGAGCTTTTCGTCGAACACAGCGGGGTTGTACAGATCTTGGACACGAATGGCGCGACGGGCGACCTTGTCTTCGTAGGCCGGACCAATACCACGACCGGTGGTGCCGATTTTGCCATCACCCTTGCGACGTTCGCGCGCTTGATCGACCGCAATGTGGTACGGCAAGATAAGCGGACATGCCGGCGAAATCTGCAGGCGCGAACGGACGTCGAGACCGGCTTGTTCGAGTTCGACGATTTCTTTCAGCAAGGCTTCGGGAGAAAGCACCACCCCGTTACCGATATAGCAAGTGACGCCCGGGTGCATGATGCCCGATGGAATGAGACGCAAAATAGTCTTGGTGCCATTAATCCAGAGGGTATGGCCTGCATTATGGCCACCCTGGAAACGAACGACGCCCTGGGCCGACTCTGCCAGCCAGTCGACGATTTTGCCCTTGCCTTCGTCACCCCACTGGGTGCCGATAACCACGATATTCTTGCTCATGTTGCGATATAGAAAAAGCTAGTCTTTACAACAACTAATTGATTGAACCCTGCGACCCGACGCACTATTGCGCGCCCGGAATCGCCCGTATGACCCATTGCCCATCTTCCTGCACCAGCTCGCGATCGACCTGGAACTCGTCAAGGGAATGGGGTTGCCCTGGTAATACCTGAACCACAATTTCGCCCGCTTCACGCAGACTGCGAATCGCTTGCACCAAGGCCGATTGAGTACCCCAGGGTGCCTGAATGGCGCGCGCCAGCGGCGGCGCACCCAAACCTGCCGACAGCTTGCGCAAGTCGAGGCTGAACCCTGTCGCCGGACGTGACCGGCCAAAAACTTTGCCCACACCATCGTAGCGCCCACCACGCACCAGGGCGTCGTGCCAGCCTTGCGCGTAGATAGAAAACACGACGCCAGAGTGGTAAGCGTAACCTGCACCCGCGTCAGCCAGATCGATGCTGAATTCGTAGTCGGGCAAGGCGGCAACCAACGCTTTGAGGTCGTTGACCGCTTTTAGTACGGCCGGCAAGCGCGGCAAAACCTGTAAAGCCTGATCGAGCATGGCGACACCGCCATAAAGTCGCGGCAGGGCCACCAGCGCCTGGACAGTATCGGGACGTACGTCACTGAGTGTGGCACACAGGCGACTGATTCCCGACACATCTTTTGAGGCCAGCATCTCGGAGAGCTCGGCATCAACTTCGGCCAGGGCCGGGTCGGCATTGACCAGCGCACGGAACACACCCGGATGATTCAGGTCGATACGGGCATTTCGGACCCCGGCGCGCTGTACGCTTTCGAGGGCCAGCTGAATGATTTGAATGTCGGCTTCGACGCCGTCGTGACCAAAGACTTCGGCACCGATTTGCAACAGCTCGCGATCAGAGAGTAAGTCGGCCGGACGTGCGTGCAACACGGTGCCGCAATAACACAACCGCGTCACCCCAGGGCGATTAAGCAGGTGGGCATCGATACGAGACACCTGAGGCGTGATGTCGGCTCGAACGCCTAGCGTGCGGCCCGAGAGCTGATCGACAAGCTTGCAGGTACGCAAGTTGAGATCGCTGCCGGTACCCGACAACAAAGAGTCGAGGTACTCGACCAACGGCGGCGCCACGAGTTCGAACCCGTGGGTGCGGTACAGATCAAGCAGGTCGCGCCGGAGTTCTTCGATGCGACGCGCTTCTGCGGGCAGGATATCGGCCAGATGCTCTGGCAATAACCACTTGGACATTCAAGAAACCTGAAAACGCTTGAGAAGCAACCAAACAAAAAGCGACTTGGGGCGTAAGCCCGCCAAGTCGCTTGCGGAAGTATTTCAACTTACGGCGTATTGTAGCGCGTTTTGCCCGAAGCATCAGACCAGAACTTGAAGAAGTCTGACTTTGGACTTAACACCAGCGTGTCGTCTGAACCCGAGAAAGCCGACTGATAGCTTTCTAGGCTTTTGTAGAAGCTGTAGAAATCGGGATTCCGGCCATAAGCACGTGCGTAGATATCGGCAGCCTGGGCATCGCCCTGACCTTTGATTTCTTGCGCGTCGGCATATGCTTTAGAGAGGATTTCTTGACGTTCGCGGTCGGCCTGAGCACGAATGCGTTCGCCGTCGGCTGCACCGGTAGCCCGTAAACGGTTGGCCTCTTCCTTGCGCTCGGCTTCCATGCGGCGATAGACCGACTCGGAAATTTCGGGAGCAAAGTCGATGCGAATAAGACGAACGTCTACGACCTCGACACCCAAAGGTTTGGCCCGACGATCGACGTTAGCCAACACTTCGCGCATGATGTCGCCGCGCTCGCTGGAGACAACCTGCTTCACGGTACGCACGTTGACGGCGGCATTAAGCGCATCGCGAATTTGCGCACTGAGGCGCTCTTCGGCGGCACGCCGATTCAAACCGAAAGTCACGTAGTACAGGCGCGGGTCGACAATGCGCCATTTAACGTAGGAGTCGATCAGAAGGTTTTTCTTCTCGGCGGTTTGTATACGCTCGGGGTCGCGCGACTCGATGGTCTGCAGACGACGATCGAGGGTGACGATATTCTCGAAGGGAGGCGGCAGCTTGAAGTAAAGCCCGGGTTCGGTGATGGTTTCGCGCACTTCACCCAAGGCAAAAACCAAGGCAGCATCACGCTCGCGCACAACAAACACACAAGAAGAGGCGACGGCCAGCAAAATGACCAGACCAACTAGATAGGGAAAGAAACGTTGCATAGTGTGAGGCCTCCGTTAGCGCGAATAAGGGCTCGTCATGAGCGAGTTTGACGACCCGCCGCTATACGGATTGCTACTGCCCGACCGGGCGGCACCCGGAGCATTGGTGGCAGACTTGTCGGCTGCGGCCGGCGTGGACGCAGAGGAAGCAGTGGCAGACTGGGTCGCGGCATCGGGGTTGCGCGCGGCTTGCTGCATGATTTTATCGAGTGGCAAATACAGCATGTTATTGCTCGATTCGCTGTCAATGAACACCTTGGACGATTTCTCGAGGATGGACTGCATCGTCGAGAGATACATACGCTCGCGGGTGACCTCGGGTGCCTTGGCGTACTCGGCTTCGATGCTGCTGAAACGCGCCCCGTCACCTTCAGCACGACTAACCACAGAAACGCGATAACCTTCGGCCTCTTGAACGAGTCGGGCGGCCTGGCCCTGCGCTTCAGGGATGACGCGACTGGCGTAGGCATTACCTTCGTTGATCTGGCGTTCGCGGTCTTGACCTGCCTTGACGGCATCATCAAACGCGGCCTGAACCTGCTCGGGCGGCTGTACGTTCTGGATAGCTACCGTGCTGACCTGAATGCCGGTCTGGTAACGATCAAGGATTTCCTGGGCAAGGCGCTGCACATCGGCGGCAATTTGCGTACGGGCCGAATACAACACGGAGTCCATGGGCTGACGGCCGACCACATCGCGCATGGCGGTTTCGGCTGCCTGGCGGACGGATTCGTCTGGGTCGACGGTTTTGAACAGATAATCGGGCGCGCCGTTGGGCATCAGGCGATACTGCACCACGTATTGCACATCGACGATGTTCTCGTCGGTGGTCAGCATGAGCGATTCGGGCAAGACCTTGTTGCGCGCTGACCCACGGAAACCGACTTCAAACGTACGCAGTTGCGAAATATTGACGGTTTGATGCTCTTCGATGGGGTATGGCAAATGCCATTGCAAACCCGGATTCAGGGTTTTGACATACTTACCGAATTTGGTGACCACCGCGACCTGCCCTTCTTGGACAACCACGAAGCCGCTGGCCAGCCACAAGCCCACCAAGACGACCAGCCCACCAACTACCAGCTTGGGGGAACCCTTGGGCAACTGTACGGGGTTACCGCCGCCACCTTGGTAACCACCGCCGCCGCCACGACGGCCTTTACGCCCGAACAATGAACCGACGCGGTTGTTGAAATCGCGCCAGACCTCGTCGAGGTCGGGCGGACCGCCGTTATTGCCCTGGTTGTTATCGGGTTTACGGGGCGGCTCGTTGCCGCCTTTTCCGCGACCCCAGCCGGGATCATTCAAGTTAAATATTTTCGACATTAAACGCATTATTTCCTGCGACTTGACCTGATTCGACGATGGCCTGACGAAGGCCGTCAAGGCCCGCCCGCGTCAGGGCACTAACAAATACGCGCACAATGGTACCATGTTCGTCGCGCTCTACCCGCGGCTCGTAGCCTGCGGCATCTATTTTGTTGTACACCATAATTCGCGGGATATCACCAGCCCCGATATCTGCGAGCACTTTGTGCACCTCGGCGATTTGCTCGTCACGCTGATGACTTGAGGCATCGACCACGTGCAGCAATAAGTCGGCCTGCACGGTTTCTTCAAGCGTCGCCCTGAACGCCGCGATAAGCGTAGGCGGCAAATCGCGAATGAACCCCACGGTGTCAGACACCACCACTTGCCCCGTGCCTTCTATCCAGAGCTTGCGCGTGGTGGTATCAAGCGTGGCAAACAATTGATCGGCCGCATAGGCGCCCGCCCGGGTCAAGGCATTGAACAGGGTTGACTTGCCCGCGTTGGTATACCCTACCAACGAAATCGACATGATGCCACCGCGCATGCGAGAACGCCGTTGTGTACTGCGCTGACGCTGGGCACGGTCTAGCCGTTCGCGCAACAGCTTGACTTTGGCGCCAATCATGCGGCGGTCCATTTCGAGCTGGGACTCGCCTGGCCCACGCATACCGATACCGCCACGCTGACGTTCAAGGTGAGTCCACAAACGCGTCAAACGTGTCGACAAGTGCTGCAATTGCGCCAGCTCGACCTGAAGCTTACCCTCATGACTTTTGGCGCGTAACGCAAAAATATCCAGGATAAGCGCCACGCGATCGACCACCCGCCGGTTCAGGCCACGTTCGAGGTTGCGTTGCTGGGCCGGCGAAAGCGGCTGGTCGAACAAGATGATGTCGGCCTCGTTCTCGTCGGCCATTAACTTGGCTTCTTCGAGCTTGCCTGTACCGATGAAATAGGCGGCGTCGGGCCGCTGTCTTCGGGCTACCAAATGACCGACAATGTCGGCGCCAGCACCTTCGGCCAGCATGATGAACTCTTCGGTATGGGCAGGGAAATCGGGATTGCCCAGATCGACGCTAATAACTAAAGCTTTCATGTAGTGCACAAAAACGAAACGCCCGCCTGCGCGACGCGCATGGCGGGCTGTTCGTAGAGAGGGGCGACTGCAGCGTTATTCAGCGGCAGCGTCATCGAGCTGGAGATTGACCGGACGAGCAGGCACGACCGTAGAAATAGCATGCTTGTACACCATTTGGGTAACGGTATTACGCAGCAAAACGACGTACTGGTCGAAAGATTCGATTTGGCCCTGCAGCTTGATACCGTTAACCAGATAAATGGATACCGGCACGTGCTCTTTGCGCAGTGCGTTCAGGAACGGGTCTTGTAATGTTTGCCCTTTGTTGCTCATTGGCTTAACTCCAATTGTGTTGTTATGGATAAATACCGCAAACGTCTACTGTACAGGGTTTCCCCGTAATTCGCCACGATTGCCTGACAAATTACTGTAATTTTTGGTCGCCCAGCAAAACGGCTAACACCTGACACAAGCGTTGGCATTCGTCGGGCGTACCCACCGTAATACGCAAGAACTGATCGATGCGAGGCTGAGCAAAATGACGCACCAGAATACGATTCTCGCGCAGCCCTCGCGCCAGTCCGGCAGCATCGTGCTTTGGATGACGCGCGAATACAAAATTGGCGGCGCTGGGCAATACCTGAAAACCCAATGCAACCAGGTCAGCCGTCAGCGCGTCGCGCGCATCGATAATAGCCTGACATGCACGCCTGAAGTAATCGCGGTCTTGAATGGACGCGATGGCGCCCGCCTGCGCAATGCTGTCGAGTGGGTATGAGTTAAAGCTGTCTTTTACCCGCACCAGCGCTTCGATAATAGCCGGACTACCCACGGCATAACCCACGCGCAAGCCTGCCAAAGAGCGCGATTTTGAAAGCGTATGCACCACCGCAATGTTGTCAAATTCTGACAACAGGGCAACAGCGGACTCGGCACCGAAGTCGACATAAGCCTCGTCGACGATAACGGCGACGTCGGGATTGGCCCGCGCGATGCGACGGATATCGTCAAGCCCAAGCGCCATGCTGGTCGGCGCATTAGGGTTGGCAAAAATAATGCCCGCCGGAGTTACCGCACGCGTCTGCGTGTAATCGTCGACATTGATTGAAAAGTCGTCAGCCAGCGGTTGAAGCTCGGCGGGAACGTCGAACAAACGGCAATACGTTTTATAAAAGCTATAGCTGATGTCGGGCATGAGCAAAGGCCGCCCGGCGTGCCGGAACAAGCCGTTGAACACATGGGCCAGCACTTCGTCGGAACCGTTACCGACAAAAACCTGAGCGGGCGACACGCCGTGATGCTCGGCAATTGCTTGACACAGCGCGGTGGATTGCGGATCGGGGTACAACCGCAGCCGCTCGTTTGCCGCTTCCTGCATGGCCTTGATGGCCAACGGCGATGGCCCCCACGGATGCTCGTTGGTATTGAGCTTGAGCAGGTCGAGAATTTTCGGCTGCTCGCCAGGCACGTAAGGCGAAAGCCCAGCAACGTGATCACTCCAGAAACGGCTCAATCAGGCCCCCTTCTGAATATACGGATTATTTGATGACTTGAATTCGATACGCAACGGTGTGCCCTCGAGCTTGAACGCCGCCCTGAACCGGGCCTCAAGGTAGCGACGATAAGCATCGGGGATGGCATCGAGCGCGTTACCGTGAATAACGATGAGCGGCGGGTTCTGCCCGCCCTGGTGTGCGTAGCGCATTTTGGGGCGGAAAATACCTTTTCGAGGTGGCGGCTGCTGCTCGACAGCCGCCAGCAAAACCCGCGTGAGCTTGGGCGTTGACAACTTCGAAAACGCAGCCGCATGTGCCGACCTGATCGACTTGAGCAAAGGCTGAATACCCTTGTCTTTAAGTGCCGAGATGGTGTGCATGCGCGCAAACGATAAAAATCGCAGTTTGCGTTCGAACTCGTGCTTGATACGGTCTCGCTCTTCAGCGTTGAGGCCGTCCCACTTATTTATCGCCACGACCAGGGCGCGCCCGGTTTCGACAATAAACCCGGCAATGTGAGCGTCTTGATCGGAGATTTCGGCGTGGGCATCGAGCATGAGCACAACCACGTTGCAAGCCTCGATGGCCTGCAAGGTTTTAATGACCGAAAACTTTTCAATGGCCTCGAAGACCTTGCCGCGACGACGCAAGCCTGCCGTATCGATCAGGGTAAACGACTTACCTTCGTGTTCGAAGTCGATCTCGATGGCGTCGCGGGTCGTGCCCGGCATGTCGAATGCAATGACGCGCTCTTCGCCCAGCAAGGTGTTGATAAGCGTCGACTTGCCGACGTTGGGCCGCCCCACGATCGCCAGCTTTATACGATGGCGCGCATGCTCGTCGTCACGTTGATCATCAGCTGATTCGTCTGCTTCGGCATCCAAATCAGGCAAACCGCCTTCAGCGTCGATATCCAATACATCGTCGTAGGTATCTTCTTCGGCTGCGATATCGGCGTGGTCGTCGCCAGCCCCTTCGTCGAGAAACGACAAAGCGTGCTCGATGAGGTCGACGACGCCGTCGCCGTGAGAAGCTGAGATGGGGTAAGGTTCACCCAAGCCCAGTTCGTGGAATTCGGCGATGGCGCCAGCATTGCGCATGCCTTCGGCCTTGTTCACTGCCAGAAACACCCGTTGCCCCGAGCGACGCAACAAGCGCGCAATTTCGTGGTCGTGGGCATTAACACCTGCACGAGCATCGACCAGAAAAATGACAACGTCGGCTTCGGCAATGGCTTGCTGGGTTTGGCGCGCCATTTCGGCCACAATGCCGCTTTTGGCGACAGGCTCGAAACCACCGGTATCGACAGCCAGGAAAGGATACTTTCCGACCCGACCTTCGCCGTAATGGCGGTCGCGCGTCAACCCGGAAAAATCGGCCACCAGAGCAGCGCGCGAACGGGTAAGACGGTTGAACAACGTGGATTTACCCACGTTGGCCCGACCGACCAAAGCCACTACAGGCTTGAATAAAACCTTTTTCAATTGACACCAACCAAAACTAAACTGCCATTACCCGTCTGGACCAGCACGCCACGCGGCGTGGAGACCAACGGTGAGACCACTGCCCCACCGCCAACCTGCAGACGGCCAAGCAAACGGCCGTCGGAAGACGAGAGAAAGTGGACGTATCCATCGTAATCACCAAAGGCAACCGCCGAACCTATCACAGCCGGACCGGACAAGCGGCGGTTGCGCAAGGCATCTTGACGCCATTGCTCGCCACCGTCGGTCAGACTGAAGGCGTAAACCGCATCACGCCCGGCTGCACCGTACACCTGACGACTGTCGGAAGCAATGCCCGTGGTCGTGGAGAACGCCTGTTCCCAAATCGGGATCCCACCCTGAGCGATATCGAAACACACGATACGCCCTTGATAAGAGGCGCCGCACAGCAGCGACCCCTGAGTTTGCGGCGCACCTACAACGTCATTGATGCGTTCCAAGTCGGTAGCGCCGCGCGGTGTCGACACCGTACCTTCCCATTGCACCGCGCCGTCTTGGGCAGAAATGACAATAAGACGACCATTGGGCAAACCCGAAATGACCACCCCTTCGATGATCAGCATTTGCATATTGGTTTTTAGCGCCAGCGCCGGACCCGGGCGCTGCACAGACCACAGTCGGTCGCCCGTGGCGGCGTCGAATGCCTGGATGCGGTAGTCGCTGCTACGCACCACGACAACGCCTGCGCCCACGACGGGCGGCACAAAAACTTCGCTGGAGGCCTGGGCGCGCCATTTTTCCTGGCCCTGGTCGTCGAATGCCACTACCGTACCATCAGGGCCTGCAACTGCAGTTGTGATGCCATCGGAACCTACCCCTGCAGACAAGTCGACGCCTGCGTCGGCCCGCCATTGCATGCCGCCGCCCGACAAGCTGGCCTTGACGACATTACCATTGGGGGTCGCCGCGTAAACGCTGTCCCCCACAACAACGGGTACGAAACCAGAACCGCCGCCGCTACCGATATTGACCGACCAAGCCATGCTGGCCGAAACGCCTGCCGGATATTCGGTAAGCGGGGCCGGCTCGAAGCGTGGGTCTTTGGGCGTAAACCAGGAGCAGCCTGCCAACACAGAAAGGCTGAGCGCCGCAACGGCACACTTCAGACGACGAGACATAACAGCATGCATAAGGTCAGACTCCGAGGGCGTCAATTTTGAGTTGGATAATTTGGGTCATGGGATCAGCGCCCAAGGCTTCGATAGCATTCAGCCAGGCAGACTTGGCATCTTCTTTTTTACCTTGCGCGGCCAGAACATCGCCCTGACGGTCGGAGAACAAGGCCTCGAAGGCTTCAGGCCCGTTGGCGACCAGCGCCAACGCGGCGTCGTACTCTTTCTGTTCGAGCAAAACACCAGCCAGACGCAACTGAGCCAAAGGCACCAGTGCGGGATCTTTACTGTTGTCGATAACCCACTGCAATTGCTCTTTGGCACCCGCGTAATCTTGCTGCTGTGCCAACACCTGAGCAGCCACTAAGGCGCCGCGCGTGGTGTAACCCGACGCCGGGAAGTCGGCACGCAGAGTCTGGCTCGCCGCCTTGACCCGCTCGAGGGAGTCGTCACCCGGTTTGGTGGCCGCAGATTCGAGGGCTTCGAAGTAACCCATGGCCTGGCGGGCCTGATTACCTTCGTACCACTGCCAGCCGCGCCAACCGGCGAAGGCCAGCGCAACAACCGCAACTACTGTCACGATCAACGTGCCGTAACGGTCCCACCACTGCCGGATTGCGTCCAGTTTTTCCTGTTCTTCGAGATCGTATGCCATGCTGTTTTTATACCTTTTGTTTCAGGACTTCTACCAGACGGGTCATTGGAACCGTCTCTTGTTGCTGGCCATCGGAGATGGCATCGGCGCGCAGCCATTTTATGCTGACCGTGTTTTCGCGCAACTCATCCTCGCCAATAATGACTGCCGCCTGTGCGCCACTGGCATCGGCACGCTTGAACTGCGACTTGAAACCAGACGATCCGGCATGAACAATGACACGCACGCCGGCATCGCGCAATGCTTCGGCCAGTGTGGCCGCAGCGCGTTGCGCCGCATCGGACTGATGAATCATGTAAACCTGACACTCGGGTACGGCCAGCGGTGCCTGAGACTGGCTCCAGAGATCGAGCAAACGCTCCATACCGATGGCAAAACCAACCGCCGGGGCGCTTTTGCCACCCAGAAGCTCGATGAGGCCGTCGTAGCGCCCACCGCCGCAGACCGTGCCCTGCGCGCCCAACTGGTCGGTAATCCATTCGAAAACCGTACCGTTGTAGTAATCGAGACCACGCACCAGACGAGGGTTAAGGGTGTACGAAATTCCGGCGTCGGCCAACCGGGCGCACACGCCGTCGAAGTGCGCGCGTGACTCATCGCCCAGGAAGTCGAAAAGACTTGGGGCCGCATTAGCCATGTCTTGCATGGCAGGGTTTTTGGTGTCGAGCACACGCAGCGGATTGGTGTGCATGCGACGTCGGGCCTCTTCGTCGAGTACGTCGATGTGGGCTTCGAGATGCCGCACCAGCGCCTCGCGGTGTGCGGCCCTTTCGTGGGGCTGACCCAACGAATTCAGCTCGAGGCGCACATGCTGAAGCCCCAACGTCTTCCAGAGACGAGACAGCATCACGATCAGCTCGGCATCGACATCGGGGCCGGCGAACCCAAGCGCCTCAACGTCGATTTGATGAAACTGGCGATACCGGCCGCGCTGAGGCTTTTCGTGACGAAATACCGGACCCAACGAATACACACGTTGCGGACGGTCGTACAACAAATTGTGTTCGATGGTGGCGCGCACAATGCCCGCAGTGAACTCGGGGCGCAGGGTAAGGTGTTCATCGTTCAACGCATCGGTGAACGAATACATTTCTTTTTCGACGATGTCGGTAACTTCGCCAATACCTCGCGTAAACAGACGTGTGTGCTCGAGCACAGGCGCGCGCATGTTGCGGTACCCGTAGGCGGCCAGCCACTGCCGGACTATTTCTTCGAGTTGCTCCCAGTGCGCGCTGGATTCTGGCAAGACATCTTTCATGCCGGTAATGGCATGCACTTTTTTAAACGACTGCGACATAAATGCTCTTTTTGCGTAACCGGTTAGCGGGAGTGACCACCAACCCCATATTTTTCTTCGACGTAACGCTCGACAATGGCCTGGAACTCGCTGGCGATGCTATCACCTTTAAGCGTAACCGTGCGGCGGCCGTCGACGTAGACTGGCGCCGAGGGCACCTCGCCCGTACCCGGCAGGCTGATGCCGATGTCGGCGTGCTGGCTTTCGCCTGGGCCATTCACCACGCACCCCATTACAGCAACATTCATCGTTTCGACGCCCGGATAACGCGTTTTCCAGACCGGCATTTGCTGACGCAAATAGGTTTGAATGCTATCGGCCAGTTCTTGAAACACCGTGCTGCTGGTACGCCCGCAACCCGGACACGCAACCACCATGGGTGTAAACGCACGCAACCCCATAGTTTGCAAAATTTCTTGCGCCACAACGACTTCGCGCGTGCGGTCTCCGCCCGGCTCGGGCGTGAGCGAGATGCGAATAGTATCGCCAATACCCTGTTGCAGCAAAACCGCGAGCGCAGCCGTCGAGGCAACGATGCCCTTGCTGCCCATGCCGGCTTCGGTCAGGCCCAAATGCAAGGGATAGTCGCAACGCGAAGCCAGGTCTTGGTAAACCGCGATAAGGTCTTGCACATGGCTGACCTTGCACGACAACACGATGGCATTGCCTGGCAACCCGAGGGCCTCGGCACGCTGTGCGTTGCTGATGGCCGATACAACAAGCGCTTCGCGCATGACTGCCTGTGCGGCCCATGGCTGCGCCCGGCGACTATTTTCATCCATCATTTTGGCCATGAGGCTACTGTCGAGACTGCCCCAATTAACGCCAATGCGCACCGGCTTGTTGTAACGACAGGCCACTTCAATCATTTGAGCAAAGTTGTCGTCGCGTTTGTTACCCGCGCCCATATTGCCCGGGTTGATACGATACTTAGACAATGCCTGGGCACAATCAGGAAACTGGGTAAGCAGCTTGTGGCCGTTGTAATGAAAGTCGCCCACCAGGGGGACGTTAACGCCCATGCGGTCAAGCTGCTCACGAATGGCGGGCACTTGCGCTGCGGCTTCGGGCGTGTTGACGGTAATACGCACGACCTCGGAGCCGGCCATAGCCAGATCTTTGACCTGAATGGCGGTTGCGATGGGGTCGGCCGTATCGGTATTGGTCATGGACTGCACGACAACCGGCGCACCGCCACCGACACGCACCGTGTGATCGTTCCAGGAAAGAACGACCTGACGGGTGTCGCGACGGGACGCGGGGCCCACGGAAACATTTGGCCGGTCTTGACCGGCCGGGGAGTCAATATGCGTCATTGCTGCTGTAACAGACTAATATAAAGTCAGGACTGAGCCGACCGGAACCATTCGAGGGTCAGCCAGGCTTCAGGCACCCAGCCACGGTCGACAGCATAAAAACCGGCAGCCGCCAACACCAGCAAAATCACCACAAACCAAACCCACGAGAAACCGCGGGATTCGTGCTGAACAGGAAGATCGGATGGCGTAAAGGCGGCCCCGCCCTCGATGGGCGCAATACCAGCTTTGGGCACGGCTGCATTGCCGGTTTGATTGCCGAGCATCACCATAATGGCATCGACATCGGCCTCGAGGAAACGCGCATAATTTTTAACCATGCCGCGTAAAGGCAAGCCCACCGGAAGGTCGGCCCATTGCTCGGCTTCGAGCGCTTGCAACTGCCGTGTAGAAAACTTCAATCGGGCGGAGGCTTCAGACAGTGTGACGCGCCGCGCCTGTCTCAGGGTTTTCAGCGTTGCGCCGACACCGTCTCGTAGATTGACGACGGAACCGGACTGCGCCTCTTCTTTGAGCAGGGGTTGGTTCATGCATGCTCCTCTTTGATGAGTATGGTGGCACGATCGGGCAACCTTTCGTTGATGCGCGTGCGGTCTTTGACATCGCCGGCCAGTTGACCACAAGCAGCAGCGATATCGTCGCCGCGTGTTTTACGCACTGTAGTGACGACACCGGCATCGGTTAGCCGCTGCGCGAAAATACGAACCCGGGCAGCTGGGGAGCGCTTCAACCCCGACTGAGGAAAAGGGTTAAACGGAATCAGGTTGAACTTGCAACGTACCTGCCGCGCGATATCGATGAGCTCGCGGGCGTGCTGATCGGTGTCATTGACACCGTCAAGCATTATGTATTCGAAAGTGATGAAATCGCGCGGTGCATGCTGCAAATAACGATTGCAGGCGTCGAGCAGTTCGCGCAACGGATGTTTGCGATTAAGGGGTACCAGGCGATCGCGCAGGGCATCGTTGGGGGCATGCAGCGATACCGCCAGAGCCACTGGACAATCTTGAGCAAGGCGGTCGATGAAAGGCACGACGCCCGATGTGCTGACCGTTACCCGGCGACGCGACAACCCATAGGCGTTGTCGTCGAGCATGAGGCGCAAGGCCCCCAACACGTTGTCGTAATTGAGCAAGGGTTCGCCCATGCCCATCATGACGACGTTGGTGATGACGCGCTGCGGCGGCGCTACCGAACCGGGGCCATCGATGCGCGCACTGCCCAGGTCGGCCTCGAGGGTGCGCTTCGCATGCCACAGCTGCCCGATGATTTCGGCGGTGGTGAGGTTCCGGTTGAAACCCTGATACCCAGTAGAGCAAAACGGGCACGCAACCGTGCAGCCGGCTTGGCTGGAAATGCATAAGGTGCCGCGATCATCTTCAGGAATGAAGACGGTTTCGACGGCGTTGTTGTTGCCGACATCGAACAGCCACTTGCGTGTACCATCGGACGAGCGCTGTTCGGTTTGTACGCTCGGCGCAACAATGCAGCAATGCTGATCGAGCTGACCGCGAAACTCGCGGGCCAGATCGGACATGACCTCGAACGAACCCGCGCTTCGCTGATGCACCCAGCGCATAAGCTGACGTGCACGAAACGGCTTGCCACCCCACTGCGCGACCAGATCGGTCAATTCGGTGGCGCCCAGGCCAAGTACGTTGGTTCGTTCGGTAGTATCGGTCATGAGTTTGGGCGGTATCGCCCCGAGAAATTAACGGCTGTGAATGTTGCTTTCGGGGAAGAAGAAAGCAATTTCAACTGCGGCGGTTTCGGGAGCGTCGGAACCGTGAACTGCGTTGGCGTCGATGCTGTCGGCGAAGTCGGCGCGGATGGTACCGGCTTCAGCTTTTTTAGGATCTGTAGCGCCCATCAGGTCGCGGTTTTTCTGGATGGCGCTTTCGCCTTCGAGAACCTGAACGAACACAGGACCGGAAACCATGAAATCAACCAGATCTTTGAAAAACGGACGTGCTGCATGAACGGCATAAAAGCGTTCAGCTTCGGCGCGCGACAACTGTTTAAGCTGAGCGGCGACGACTTTCAGGCCGGCCTGCTCGAAGCGGGCAACGATCTGGCCAATGACGTTCTTGGCGACTGCATCGGGTTTGATAATGGAAAGGGTGCGTTCAATTGCCATAAAATATCCAAATTGAAAGAAAAGATTTTCTTAGTAAAAACAATAACTTTGCTAAAGTTTTTGTCAACCGCTCATTTTAACATGCCTATTTGCCCGTTCTGCATCATAAAATGGCGGGTTTCGCCCTGAACCGTTCAGAAAGACCGCATTTCAGTGGCATTTTTATCGATTACACGCATTAACAAGCTAATTTATGACATCTAACGCCGCAACACCCGACGACAACGCCTTGCCTAAAAGTTTTGAGCCCGATGCGCTCGAATCGCGCTGGTACGCCAAGTGGGAACAACAAGGATATTTCAGGGGCGGCCAACACGTACAACCCGCCGCAGGCCGTGCCAGCGAACCGTTCGTCGTTCAATTCCCGCCGCCTAACGTGACTGGAACACTACACATGGGTCATGCGTTCAACCAAACCGTCATGGACGGCTTGGTGCGATACCATCGCATGCGCGGTGACGACACCGTGTTCATCCCGGGTACCGACCACGCCGGCATCGCCACGCAAATCGTGGTCGAGCGCCAGCTCGATGCCCAGAACATCAGCCGTCACGACCTTGGGCGCGAACAGTTCCTGGAAAAAGTCTGGGCCTGGAAGAACAAATCGGGCAGCGCCATTACCGAGCAATTCCGCCGCCTGGGGTCCTCGGCCGACTGGGACCGCGAATACTTCACCATGGACGACAACCTGTCACGCGGCGTTGTCGAGACCTTTGTCCGCCTGTTCGAACAAGGCCTGATCTACCGAGGCAAACGTCTGGTGAACTGGGATCCGGTCTTGGGCACAGCGGTTTCCGATCTTGAAGTGGTCAGCGAGGAAGAAGACGGCTCGATGTGGGAAATTGCCTACCCTCTGACCGAGCCCCAAGGGGGGCTGACTCATTTGGTCGTGGCCACCACCCGGCCGGAAACCATGCTGGGCGACGTTGCCGTCATGGTGCACCCCGAAGACGAACGTTACGCCCACCTGATTGGCAAAACAGTCGAGTTGCCACTGTGCGGCCGTCAGATTCCGGTCATTGCCGACGACTACGTCGACCGTGAGTTCGGTACCGGCGTTGTCAAGGTCACTCCGGCGCACGATTTCAACGACTACGCTGTCGGCCAACGTCACCAGCTTCCCCAGATCAGTATTCTCACACTCGAAGCGAAAATCAACGAGAACGCGCCCGCGGCATACCAGGGGCTGGATCGCTTCGAGGCTCGCAAGCAAATCGTGGCCGACCTCGACGCCCAGGGCTTGCTTAAAAACATCAAACCCCACAAATTAATGGTGCCACGCGGCGACCGCACGCAAACCGTCATCGAGCCCATGCTGACCGACCAGTGGTTTGTCGCCATGAGCAAACCCGCTCCCCAAGACAGCCTGCACCCAGGCAAAAGCATCACTCAGGTCGCCTTAGAAGTCGTGGCCGACGGCCGCGTCAAGTTTTGCCCCGAAAACTGGACAACCACCTATAACCAGTGGCTGGAAAAAATCCAGGATTGGTGTATTTCCCGACAATTGTGGTGGGGGCACCAGATCCCGGCATGGTATAGCGAAGACGGGCAGATTTTCGTGGCGCGCAACGAAGCCGAAGCGCTTGAGAAAGCCCGAGCAGCCGGCGTTAACGGCCCGCTCACCCGCGACAACGACGTCCTCGATACCTGGTTTTCGTCGGCACTGGTCCCGTTCACCGATCTGGGCTGGCCTGAACAAACCCCCGATCTGGCCCGCTACTTGCCGTCCAGCGTTCTGGTGACCGGTTTCGACATCATTTTCTTCTGGGTTGCGCGCATGGTCATGATGAGCATGCACATGACCGGCCAGGTTCCATTCAAAACCGTCTATGTCCACGGCCTCGTCTGCGACATGGAAGGTAAAAAAATGAGCAAGTCCAAGGGCAATACCATCGACCCGGTCGACCTGATCGACGGTATCGACCTGGAGTCTCTGGTAACCAAGCGCACCAGCGGGCTGATGAATCCGCGCCAGGCCGCATCCATCGAGAAGAAAACACGCAAAGACTACCCGGAAGGCTTCCCTGCCTACGGCACCGATGCCCTGCGCTTCACGATGGCAGCTTATGCCACACTGGGTCGAAACATCAACTTCGACCTGAAGCGCTGCGAAGGCTACCGCAACTTCTGCAACAAACTCTGGAACGCGACGCGTTTCGTGCTGATGAACACCGAAGGGCACGACCTGTCGAGCGAAGGTAATGACGAACTGTCGTTTGTCGACAAATGGATCATCAGCCAACTTCAGCGCCTCGAGGCCGACGTTGAACGCGGATTCGCCGATTATCGTTTCGACTTTATCGCCAATGCTCTGTATCACTTCATTTGGGACGAGTACTGCGACTGGTACCTAGAGCTGGCCAAAGTGCAAATTCAAAATGGCACACCAGCCCAGCAGTTGGGCACGCGCCGCACCCTGATTCGCGTGCTTGAAACCCTGCTGCGTCTTGCTCACCCCATTATTCCGTTCATCACCGAAGAACTTTGGCAAAAGGTATCAATCGTGGCTGGCAAACGCCTGGCCAACGAAGACACCAGCATCAGCGTACGCCCCTACCCTGTCGCCGAACCCGCCAAAATCAACGATACGGCCGAAGCCCAGGTCGCTGAGCTCAAGGCCCAGGTCGAAGCAGTTCGGGCGCTACGGGGCGAGATGAATCTATCACCCGCACAGCGGGTGCCTCTGGTTGCACGCGGCAACCCCGCTGTACTGGCGCGTAACAGCGCCTACTTGGCGGCTATGGCAAAGCTTAGCGAGGTTGACATTGTCGACCAGCTTCCCGACGTCGGCGCTCCGGTGCAAGTGGTTGAAACCACCGAGCTCATGCTTCGGGTCGAAATTGACGTGGTTGCCGAGCGCGCAAGGCTGGGCAAAGAAATCGAACGCCTGATCGGCGAGATTGAAAAGGCCAACGCCAAGCTGTCCAACGACAGGTTTGTGCAAAAAGCACCGCCCGCCGTCGTTGAGCAAGAAAAAGCCCGAGTTGCGCAATTCTCTGAAACCTTGAGCAAGGTGCAGGAGCAGTTCAACAAGCTGAAGTAAGGCTGCGGGGCAAATCCGTGTTTTCCCGGCCGCGCAATGCGGCCGGGGCTATCAGCCCTACCCCACACGGACCCTAAGCAATCAAGCCCGCCAGAAAGGCTTCGTCGGCACGAGTCAAATCACCGCGCGCCCGCGCCTGCTCGATAAGATCGGGACGACGGGAAAACGTCAGAGCAAGCGATTGCTGCCGGCGCCATTTCGCAATATGGGCGTGATGTCCCGACAACAACGCATCGGGCACCGCGACCTCTTGATAGACTTCCGGGCGTGTGTAGTGCGGGCTATCGAGCAAGCCGCCAAGCGAAGCATTGAATGAATCTTGCAGGGCAGAATCGGCCGCATTCAGCACGCCGGGCAAGAGACGGATAGTGGCATCAATGATGGCCAGTGCTGCGATTTCACCGCCAGACAGGACGAAATCACCCAAAGACACTTCATGCGTGACGCGGCGATCAATAAAACGCTGATCGATGCCTTCGTAGCGCCCGCAGACCAAAATGGCACCCGGACTGTCGGCCAGCGTTTGCGCCATGGCCTGATCGAACCTGCGCCCGGTGGGGCTCATGAGGATGACCGGCGCAGCGCTATCATCGCGAGCGGCTTGGGCCGCATCGACGGCGTGTTCCAGGGGTTCGGCCAGCATTACCATACCCGGCCCGCCGCCATACGGACGGTCATCAACTGTTCGGTGGGCGTCGTGGGTGAAATCGCGCGGATTCCATAAACCCAGCGCCCAGCGGGATTGACGGTGAGCCCGCCCGGTAACACCAAGGTCGCGCACCACCGAAAACATATCGGGGAACAAGGAAATAACGTCGAAGCGCATACCCGCCCCTTAGAGGTCGACCGGCCAGTTGCTGTCGAGGCGTTTATTGGGCAAATCGACCGTGTGCACGTGTGCGAGCACAAACGGCACGAGAACTTCGACAGGACGCCCTTTGTCGTTGAGCACCGGCACTAGGCCGCCTTTGCCATCGTCGGTTGCCCGAGCAACATGCAATACGGCATGTGCACCGTTGTCGGTAACCGAGCTGACCTGACCAATTAACACGACGTTACCGTCGTCGTCGACACCATTAAGGCGACAACCGACCAGGTCAACCCAATAATACTCGTCGGGGTCAGCCTTAGGAAAACTGGAGCGCGGCACCAATATGGCGTAACCCTTGTGGGCCTCGGCGCGATCACGATCGGGGATGGCAGCCAAATGCGCCACAACGGTAGCGCCATGACGCTTCGACATTACCACGCGCGATAACTGAGGACGCGAAAAAGCGCCCGTTTTCCCAGGAGGAACGGGCGCTTTGAGCCACCATTGCCGAGCGGCGAGCAATGCATCGGCGTGAGCCGAGTAAGGCAGAACCTTGACCCAGCCTTTAACGCCGTAAGCTGCCGCAATGCGGCCGACTTCAACCAGATCGTCGGGCGTTGCGTCGGAAACGGGTGCGGCTTGTGAAGCGCTATCGTTCATGAGCCTAAACCTGTTACGACGCCAAGCCGAAATCAGGCAGCGACTTTGGCCGAGTATTCTTTGACCAGGCGAGCCACTGCGGGCGACAACTGGGCGCCATTGCTGGTCCAGTGCTCGACGCGATCAAGGGCAATACGCAGGTTTTCCTGGCCTTCGCCAGCAACCGGGTTGTAAAAGCCAACGCGTTCGATAAAACGGCCGTCGCGACGGTTACGCGAATCGGCAGCAACAAGGTTGTAAAACGGACGTTTCTTCGAGCCACCACGGGCCAGACGAATCACCACCATAGGTAATCCTTTGAAAATGATGTGGAAAACAAAAGATTCTAGCACTTTTAGCAAGCACCGAGCAAACTAAAACCAGAATCCACCAAAAAAATCACCAGAAAGCCACAAAGGCCCTGACAAATTAAAAAACTTAAACCAGCAGACGCGTAACGGCGCAGTGCGGCAACTACCGGCAGCCAAACTAGCGACGAGTTAAAAAGTGTACCGTCGCGTCAGCCTGGGCAACCTGCGTCACCAGCGCATTACCGGTTTGCCGGCAAAACGCCTGGAAATCTCGAACCGCATTGGTGTCGGTTGTAATGACTTTCAGGGTTTGACCGCTTTGCAGTTGCGCCAGCGCTTTCTTGGCCCGCAAAATAGGCAGCGGGCATTTTAACCCAGAAGCATCGACTTCCAGATCGAATACAGGTAAAGAAGTTGTATCTTCGCTCATGACATCAACCAGCACGCATCAGGCTTGCGTACGCTCGCGCACCCAGGCTTCGACCCCTGCCAGCGCTGCAGGCAACGCAGCTGCATCGGTACCACCACCCATGGCCATATCGGGCCGGCCACCGCCCTTGCCCCCAACCTGGCTGGCAACGAACCCAACAAGGTCCCCTGCCTTGACTTTGCCGGTGGTATCGGGCGTCACGCCAGCAACCAGGCTGATTTTGTCATCGGCGGCTGTCGCCAGCAAAACGACGGCGGGCTTAAGGCGCTCTTTAAGGTCGTCGACCATACCGCGCAAGGCTTTGGGATCGACGCCCGTCAACTGCCCCACCAACAGGCGCACCCCACCACCCACATCGACCGCCTTATCGATCAGATCGTTACCCGCCGATGCGGCCAGTTTTTGTTGCAAACGCTGGGACTCGGCTTCGGCGGCCTTGACTTGAGACTGCAGCAACCCTATGCGTGCCAGAAGCTCTGCAGGTTGGGTTTTAAGCAACCCTGCAGCCTGTTGCAGCGTGGCATTGGTTTGCTGAACCCAGGCAAGGGCGTTATCGCCGGTAATCGCTTCGATACGACGCACACCCGCCGCCACACCGCCCTCGGAGACAATTTTGAACAGACCAATATCGCCGGTGCGCGCCACATGGGTGCCGCCACACAACTCGCGAGAAAAACCGATATCGAGCACTCGGACTTCGTCGCCATATTTTTCGCCGAACAATGCCACTGCCCCACCCTGTACCGCATCATCGTACGACATGAGCTGGGCGCGTACCTGCTGGTTACCCAGAACTTCGGCATTCACAATATTTTCAATAGCAACAATCTGCTCGGGTGTGACCTGCGCGTCGTGCGCGAAGTCGAAACGGGTTTTGTCAGCGTCGACCAATGAACCACGCTGCTGCACGTGAGCACCCAACACTTCGCGAAGCGCTTTATGCATGAGGTGAGTCGCCGAGTGGTTACGTACGGTGCGCGCCCGGCGCTGGACATCAACCTGCGCAGACACCGTATCACCCACCGACAGCACGCCTTGTTCGAGCGTGCCATGATGCCCAAACACCTGACTTTGAATTTTTTGAGTATCGGCAACGACAAAGCGAGTCGAACCCGATGCCAGAACGCCGGCATCACCCACCTGCCCACCCGACTCGGCGTAAAACGGTGTCACGTCGAGAACGACGACACCCTCTTGGCCAGCCTGAATTTTGTCAACCGAGACGCCATCGAGATAAAGGGCTGTGACGCGCCCTTCGGCCTGCAAATGTTCGTAACCTTCGAAACGGGTTTCGACACCCGAATAGCTGAGCCCTTCGGCGGCTTTGAACTTGCCCGCTGCCCGGGCCTGTTCGCGCTGCCGATTCATGGCCGCTTCGAAACCAGGTAAATCGACATTGACCTTGCGCTCACGACAAATATCGGCCGTCAGGTCGACCGGAAAGCCATAGGTGTCGTACAAGGTGAACAAGGTTTGGCCGTCAAGCACACCACCTTCGGGAAGCGATGCCAGCGCGCCATCGAGGATTTTCATGCCATTTTCAAGTGTTTCGCTGAAACGCTCTTCTTCTTGGCGAAGCACCTGTTCGACCCGCGCCTGTTGTGCGGCCAATTCGGGATAGGCGTCGCCCATTTGCGCCACCAGATCGGCCACCAGCCGATGGAAGAACACGCCCGACTGCCCCAGCTTGTGACCATGTCGCAGTGCGCGTCGCACAATACGGCGCAGGACATAGCCGCGACCTTCGTTGCTTGGAATAACGCCATCAACGATAAGGAAACTGCAGGCCCGGATATGATCGGCAATCACTTTAAGTGAATTATTGCCCAGGTCGGTGGTACCTGTTTCGCGCGCGGCGGCCTTGATGAGCGCCTGAAAAAGGTCGATTTCGTAGTTGGAATGCACGTGCTGCAACACCGCCGCAATGCGCTCGAGCCCCATACCGGTATCGACGCAAGGCTTGGGCAATGGCGTCATGTTGCCATCGGCGTCGCGCTCGAATTGCATGAACACCAGGTTCCAGACCTCGATATAACGATCACCGTCTTCTTCGGGCGAGCCCGGAGGACCGCCCCAGACATCGGGACCATGGTCGTAGAAAATTTCGGAACACGGGCCACAAGGGCCGGTATCGCCCATTTGCCAGAAGTTGTCGGAGGCGTAGCGCCCGCCTTTGTTGTCACCAATACGGACGATTCGCTCGGCCGGCACTTTGATTTCTTTTAGCCAGATGTCGTAGGCTTCGTCATCTTCTTGGTAAACCGTTACCCAGAGCTTTTCGGGAGGGAGGTTGTAAACCGTGGTCAGAAGCTCCCAGGCGTGATAAATGGCTTCGCGCTTGAAGTAATCGCCAAAGCTGAAATTACCCAGCATCTCGAAGAACGTGTGATGCCTGGCTGTGTAGCCCACGTTCTCAAGGTCGTTATGCTTGCCCCCGGCGCGCACGCAGCGTTGCGAGCTGACCGCGCGCTGATAGCTGCGCGCCTCTTTACCCGTAAATACGTCTTTGAATTGAACCATGCCGGCGTTCGTGAACAGCAGCGTTGGGTCGTTGCCTGGGATGAGCGACGACGAAGGCACCACGTTGTGACCTTTCGATTCGAAGAACGATAGAAATTTCTGGCGGATCTCGGAGGTTTTCATTGACAAAAAAGGCGCTATTAAACAGATGACCGGTGATTATAGAGGCACCCGGACCAAAAATCTTTCAGGTCAGCGACAGCAATTGCGCAACAACCGAGACGGCGATGACTTCCGGCAACTTGCTGTTGGTTTTGACCAACCCTATCGGGCAGGTCATTTGAGCCACCATTGCCTCGGGGAAGTGTTGACGCAGCCGCGACTCGAAGCGGGCTTTTTTTGTGGCCGAGCCGATAAGCCCCAGGAACCGGAACGATTTTTGGGCCATGACGGCCTGCACAAGCGCCATATCAAGGGCATGACTGTGCGTCAGTACCAGCCAACATGCATTATCGGGGCAATCGACAACGTCACTGTCGTCGCCCTGAAGCACCGTAACATTGGCAGGCAAGGCGGCGGGCCAGACGTCGTCGCGCGGGTCGAGCCAGATGACCCTCACCGGCAACGTACCTAAAATATTAACAATGGCCCGACCGACGTGCCCTGCGCCGCACACCACAACAGTTAGCGAAGCCGCCGAGAGGACGTCGGTCAGGCGACCAGAGTCGGCATCCCAGTAGGCCTGATCGGTATCGAAGTCTTGCGCAGGCTCGGGTGAAGACTGGAGACTTACCGGCGCAGCAAGATCAGTAAAGCTGACGATACGACGGACCGACAGCCCTTTGCTCAAATAACCTGCAACACGATCAAACCAAGGCAGATCCTCGGGTCCAAGGCGTTCGAAGCCCAGCCAGACGACCCCGCCGCAACACTGCCCCAGGCTTGGCCCAAGCGCATAACGTTCGATATGCCGGGCCGGCAGGGAAGGGTCGGATAACTGACTGCGGGCGAAATCTATTGCCTTGAACTCGAGGTGGCCGCCACCGATGGTGCCAAGCACCTCGTTGTCGAGCACCCATAGTTTTGCACCACCGCCCCGCGGCGCCGAGCCTGCCGACTGGACTACCGTGACCAGAACAAGCGAGCGCCCAGCCTGCAAGGCCTGGCGCGCCGCTAAAGACCAGCCCCCTGCGTCAGCCATGGGCAGTGGCCGGCTCCGGCTGCTTCAAACCGGGAGCAACGGCATGTACGGCACGCAAGATTTGCTCGGCTGTCGCCGGCGCATCGAGCGGAGCCAGTACACCGGGCTGATCGCCCGCGGCATGCACCGCATCGCGAATGGCAAAAAACACCGATAAGGCCAACGGCAACGGCGGCTCGCCCACGGCCTTGGACTGATAGACGCTGTTCTCGACATTACCGTTGCTGAAAAACGCTACGTTAAGGGCTTCGGGGCAATCTGAAATAGAAGGAATTTTGTAGGTAGAAGGCGCGTGCGTCATGAGGCGTCCTTCTTTGTTCCACCAAAGTTCTTCGGTGGTGAGCCAACCCATACCCTGAATGAAGCCACCCTCGATCTGGCCGATGTCGACCGCCGGGTTGATTGGGCGGCCTGCATCGTAAAGCACGTCGGCACGCAGCAATCGGTTTTCACCGGTTAAGGTGTCGATAATTACTTCGGCGCAGGCGGCACCATACACAAAATAATAGAAGGGACGACCCGTCAGCGTTTTAAAGTCGTAATGGATCTTGGGTGTGCGGTAAAACCCGGACGACCACAACGGCACACGCGCGTTGTAAGCCTCTTGTACAAATTTGGCAAAAGGCAATGTAACGCGTTCGCCGCAGTGCACCTGATTGCTGCGAAAGACAACATCGGCCGTATCGCAGCCGTAATGGTCGGCGGCATAGGCCACCAGCACGGCCTTGATTTTACGAGCAGCATCTTGTGCTGCCTTGCCGTTCAGGTCGGTGCCCGACGATGCCGCGGTAGCCGATGTATTTGACACTTTGGACGTATCGGTCGCCGAAACCCGCACGTGCTCAATACCAATACCCAGCTCTTCGGCAACCACCTGAGCTACTTTGGTATTTAACCCCTGCCCCATTTCGGTACCACCATGATTAATCAAGACCGAACCGTCAGTGTAGATATGCAGCAACGCGCCGGCCTGATTCAGATGGGTGGCGGTAAACGAAATGCCGAACTTCACGGGCACTAACGCCAACCCTTTTTTAAGCACCTGATTTTGGGCATTGAAACGCAAAACTTCTTCGCGACGACGGCGGTATTCGGAGGTTTGCTCGAGTTGATCAATCAGTTCGTGAATAACGTTGTCTTCCACCGTCATTTGATACGGCGTGACGTTGCGCTCGGCTTTGCCATAGAAATTGCGCCGACGTACGTCTAGGGGGTCTTTACCCAGGCGGCGAGCAATGTCTTCAATGACGTACTCGATAGCCATAATGCCCTGCGGGCCGCCGAACCCGCGGAATGCAGTATTAGACTGCGTATTGGTTTTGACCCGTAACGACAAAATGTCGAAGGTCTCAAGGTAATAGGTATTGTCGGTATGAAAGACCTGACGGTCGGCCACGGCACCCGACAAATCGGCCGAGTAGCCACAACGTAATTGCTGCTCGAACTGAATGGCCTTGATCAGGCCGTCGTCGTCGTAGGCAACGTCGTACTCCACCCGAAAGTCGTGCCGCTTGCCGGTCATCATGAAATCGTCGTCGCGATCGGCGCGCAACTTTACCGGCCGCCCGGTATGGTGGGCCAACAAGGCCGCAACGGTAGCAAATGGCCAGGACTGGCTTTCTTTACCACCAAACCCGCCCCCCATACGGCGGCACTGCACTTTGACGGTGTGGGCGGGCTGATGCAAGGCATGCGCAATGATGAACTGCATTTCGGACGGGTGCTGAGTAGAGCAGAACACCTGCATCTCGGCGTTTTCGCCGGGCAAGGCGTAGGCTATTTGCCCTTCAAGGTAAAACTGCTCTTGCCCGCCGCAATAAAAACTGCCCTGATGGCGGTGAGGCCCTTGCGCGAGTGTTTCGGGCACATTACCTTTAGAGATACGCGCGGGCGGCAAAACGTAAGACTGCCTGTCGGCGGCCGTTTTTATGTCGAGCAAAGGCTCCAGGTTTTCGTATTCGACCTTGGCCAAGCGTGCAGCACGGCGCGCCAGGTCGTGCGAAGTGGCCGCCACCGCAAACAGCGGCTGCCCTACATACTCGACCTTGCCATCAGCGAAGACAGGCTCGTCGGCAACCACAGGCCCAACGTATTTTTCTCCCGGCACATCGTCCAGTGTAATAACCGCCACCACACCCGGTGCAGCACGCACAGCGGTGAGGTCCAAAGAGAGAATACGGGCATGGGCGCGTTCCGACAGACCGAACGCGGCATGCAGCGTACCCTGGACCTCGGGAATGTCGTCGGTGTATTGCGCACGACCGGTGACATGCAAATGTGCACTTTCGTGTTTAACCGAGGTGCCGACCGTTTGATATTTATTCTGTGTCATAGGACCCCCTATCAATTAACGCGCGTCGCCGCAGCGCCGGTGGTTTCCAGATAGAAGCGATACAGCAGGTTTTGTGCTGTTTTCAGGCGATATTCGCTGGTGGCCCGCATATCGGACAGGGGCTGGTAATCTGCGGCCAAGGCTGCCATGGCGGCCGTCACAGCCGATTCATCAAACGGCTTCCCGGTCAGTGCAGCCTCGGCAGCCGCTGCACGCTTTGATGTAGCGGCCATGCCGCCATGCGCGATACGCACCGAGGCAACCTGCCCATCTTCAAGACGCAAGGCATAGGCACTGCATACTGCAGAAATGTCCTGGTCGAAACGTTTCGACAGCTTGTACGTTGCGACTCTGAGGGCCGGATCACGCAAAGGCACCTTGATGGCTTCAACGAACTCACCCGGCTCACGGTCTTGCTTACGGTAATCAAGATACAGGTCTTCGAGGGGGAGTTCGCGACGTGTATTGCCTTTGCGCAACACAACACGTGTTTGCAAGGCAATCAGCAAGGGCGCGCTATCACCAATCGGTGAACCATTGGCGACGTTTCCGACAAGCGTTCCGGAATTGCGAATCGGCATGGACGCAAACCGTTTCCAGAGTTCGTGGGCCTCGGGATACTCGTTCACCAGCGCTTCGTAACCCTCGTTGAGCAACACTGCAGCGCCAATGTGCAAACCCGCCTCGTCGCGACGAATGACATCGAGCTCGGCAACGTTGCCCAGATAAATGACTTTGGGAAACACCTTGAGCTGCTTGGTAACCATCAGACCAACGTCGGTGCCGCCAGCCAGCAAAGTGGCATCGGGATGGGCCAGCAACAAGTCGGCCAATTGGTCGGCGCTACGCGGTGCCCAATAATTGTGACCGTTTTGATTGATGACTAACGGTTCAGTTGACGCATCACGCAGGGCCTTGAGCCAACCTTGCACCTGAGCTGCGGTCACGCCTTCAGCGACCGGGTAATTGCCCATATCGAGCGCGGCATCGATGATGGGCCGGTAGCCGGTGCAACGACACAAATTACCCGACAGGTGATCCAGCACCTCTTCGCGTACCGGGCGAACCTTGCCACTGCAATACATGGTGTACAACGACATGACGAAACCCGGCGTGCAAAAACCACACTGCGACCCGTGGTGGTCAACCATGGCCTGCTGAACCGGATGCAGAGTCTGACCGTCGGCCGATAAGCCTTCAACTGTCCAGATGGCCCGACCATCCAGAGTGGGCAAAAACCGGATACACGCGTTGATGGCTCGAAAGCTGACATTATCTTGCGGGTCGAGCGCAGCTTCGGTGACCGTACACGCGCCGCAGTCCCCTTCGGCACACCCTTCTTTAGTCCCTACCAAGCCGGCCTGTTCGCGTAAATACTGAAGAACCGTTTGCGTCGGTGAGACGGGTACGACGTGTTGAAGTACGCCATTGAGATAAAAACTGACGGCTTGTCGCATTGAATTATGTCTCCGTTTTTTGTAATTTTGGTCAGTGGCTGCGCCTGCAATCAGGCGCGCCTATCAGTGGTCATCGGCATAGCTACCATCGATAACAAACTGTTGATGCAGGTCGTACTCGTCGCAGTTCGGGGTAGTGCCGATGCGATCAACGACAATGAAATTGCCCTGCTGCGCCAACGTCAGCAAGGGGTGATGCCAGGTACCCGCGTGATAATTGACGCCCTGATGGCCCTCGGCATAAAAAGCCCGTATGTTGGCTTCGTCGGGCCTATCGTCGCTGCCATTAGGTGCAACAACCACGATAAAAGGCGTGTTGCCCGTGGGAATCCAGGCCTGGCTGCCCAAGGGGTGCCGTTCGAGCATGGACACTGAAATGGGGAAATGAAACGCCCCGCCCCGGGCCAGACTGATGCCGGCCTGACCATCGTCGCCGCGAATTTGTACTTTACCGACATGATGATAGCGCTGCGTTGTCCCGTTGTTAATGGGAAACCAGTCGTTATCAGCCATGGCAATGACATCGCCAAAAGGCGCAAATGCAGCTTTGGTCAGACGCTCGAGTTTGATCAGGTTCGGCATGAGTCTTCCTTGTCAGGCCAGACGGCCCCAGACACGCAGACGGCTCACGCCGCCATCGGGGTGCATGTTCAGCTTGACGTGCGTGACCGGTCCAACGTCGTTGAAATGCTCGGTCGTGTAATAGTGTTGCGTGTCGGGCTGGGCTTTTTGCTCGGGCAACAACACGGGCCAGAACATGGCCTGGGTAATGATGGACTGGTCGGTACCGTAAGTAACGTTTGCCGCCTGGATAGATACCCGATCGGGATAATTGCCTTTGAAGTGAGCGGTATCGACTTCAATTTTTTCGACATGTACCGGATGCGCAAGTTCAACGACGCACCAGTCATAGCCCGGTTCGCGACGACGGCGGGTTTCCCAGCCATCGCCCATATTTACGCCGCGACCCGGCATAATCAGGCGGAACGGCACGCCGAAGTGGGCGTCGTTGTAGCCGACAATACGACCACCGGCCGCAAGAGCAGACACTTCATGCAGGGCGTTAGGGTCTTTTGAGGACCAGTCGGCCGCCGGTTGGCCAAATACGCGGAAACGGGCAACGCCCCCGTCCGGATAGATATTCAGACGACAATGCGTCCAGCGACGTTCATCGTCAAGCGCAATAAAGTGATGCGAACTGCTGGACAGGGTTCTTGAGGGCACGATTTCAGTCCAGACTGTGTTCTCGTCCGGGTCGCCTTCGCAATAACAGGCTTGCACCGAGGCCGCCGGAGGGAAATTGCCGGTGAAATGACTGGTGTCAATGTCGATGCCCTTGATGACACCCGAAACCCCCAGACGAATCACCGCGTGGTCGTAACCACCATCACGGCGACGGCGGGTTTCCCAGCCATCCATCCATTTGCCGTGGTCATCGAACTTGCCCACAACAAACACCGGCTCAGCCGGCTGAAGCATACGCTCAGCGGGCCCGAACCATTCGTTTGAGCAAGAAACAACCTTTGCGCCGAAGTCGGCCAATGCAAGATTTGCGTAACGCGTCGCAAACTCGGGAAAATCGACGCTGGGCGCATTGATGACGGTGCCGGCGGGTAAAGGTGGGGTTGCCATGACATGGACTCCTGACAAGAAACAATAAAAAAACCGGAAAAATGACCTTGGCTAAAAGGTTCAGTTTTCTTCGACAAGGGCTTCCAGACGGAAGCGACCAATTTTGAAAATTTGCTGCAAGCTTTCCTGCACTTCCTGAGCTGGGGTCAGCCCCAAACGACGCTCAAATTGACCAATAATGCCGGCACGGTCGTACCCTTTGACCGCCAAAATAAACGGAAAGCCGAATTTTTCTCGATAGGCCTGATTAAGCTGCGTCAGACGGGAGAACTCTTCGGGAGAACACTGATCCAGACCAGCCCCGGCTTGTTCCGACGTAGACTCGGGTGTCAGCTCGCCGCGAACTGCGGCTTTGCCCGCGAGCTCGGGGTGCGCGCAAATCAGTTTCATTTTCAGGTCGTGGTCGGCGCCTTCTATCTGGCGGACCATTTCGGTGTGCAGTGCATGCACGCCGGTAAACGGCCGATGTGCCGCGGCGCGCTCTGCCACCCAAGGTGAGTGCTCGAAGACACCGCCCAATACCCGGACAAATTCCTCAACGGGCATGGCGTTAAGTGTCGCCATGGAAATCTTTGTGGTCATGTCTACCTCTGTCGGTTTTATTTATGTTCTGGCGCTTATCGTCTGCTGCGTGGTCAGACACCCTGAAAGGGGTGGTGCTTGATCCAATGCCGGGCGATATCAACCCGACGACAGACCCAGACCTTGTCATGCCCCTGGATATAGTCCAGGAAACGCTGCAGCGCCACGAAGCGCGCCGGGCGGCCGATAAGCCTGCAATGCAACCCTATGGACAACATCTTGGGATGAGTTTCACCCTCTGCGTACAAGACATCGAACGCATCTTTAAGGTAATTAAAAAAGTGTTCGGCCGTGTTAAAGCCCTGCGGCGTGGCAAAACGCATGTCATTGGTATCGAGGGTGTAAGGCACGATAAGATGCGGCCGTGTCGTGCCGTCGGAAAGCTCGACCTGAGACCAGAACGGCAAATCGTCGCCGTAATAGTCGGCGTCGTAAAGAAACCCGCCCTCGTCGACCACCAGGCGACGGGTATTCGGGCTGTCGCGCCCGGTATACCAACCAGCAGGGTGCTCGCCAGTGAGCTCTTTAATGACTTGGACACAACGCTGCATGTGCTCACGCTCGAGTGATTCGGGGGCCGACTGATAGTGGATCCACCGATAGCCGTGGCACGCAATTTCGTGGCCCAGCTCGACAAACGCGCGGGCCAGCTCGGGGTGGCGTTCGAGCGCCATCCCGACCCCGAAAACCGTCAGCGGCAAGCCGCGGCGCTCGAATTCGCGCAAAATACGCCAAACTCCCGCCCGCGAACCGTACTCGTAGATTGACTCCATAGACATATGGCGATCGGGATAGGCCTGGGCACCGACGATCTCTGACAAAAACTGCTCGGATGCCGGGTCGCCGTGCAACACGCAGTTCTCGCCGCCCTCTTCATAATTGAGCACAAACTGCACCGCAATTTTTGCCTGCCCGGGCCACACAACTTTGGGCAGATGACGACCGTAACCAACGAGATCACGCGGATAATTCGGGGACATAAAGGTTCCTTGGGGCCTAACGTTTAACGCTGAATGCAGACCATGGGTCGGGGCGTCGGGCATGAGGTTCGCCGACGCGGTGTTCGCAATCTTGCAGGTGGTGGCACATTGCTGCGATGGCCCCGTCGCGATTGCCCGCCAGAATGAGGTCAAGAATCTGGTCATGCTCTTCGTATGAGCAGGTGCTTGAGCTCGGGATGTCGTGAAACGCGATGATGAGCGTGCTGCGACAGCACAAGGCATGCATGAATTCGGTCAGCACGTGGTTTTCGACCAGCCGAGCCATTTTGACGTGAAACGCATTAGACAACCTGAGCCAACTGATCCGGTCGCCGCGCTCGAACGCCTCGCGCTCTTGGCGCACCATGTCGCGTAGCGGCTGCAAGCGTTGCGGCAAGTCGGGAAACTGCAGTAATTTGTCGATCAGGACGCACTCAAGCGTGCGCCGGGCCTCGAAAACGTCACGGGTTTCTTCGGGGCTGGGCTTCCAGACATAGGCCCCCCGATTCGGTTGCAAAACCACGATTTTGTCGTGCCCGAGCTGAGCCAGCGCCGCGCGCACCGTGGCACGAGAGCAATTAAAAATTTCGCACAGGGTCGATTCTGTAAGTTTGGCGCCAGGCAACAGTCGGCGGTCCATGACTGCATCGAAAATTTCGGCATACACACGGTCAACCTCGGAGACATGGCCGGTCGGGCCCAAAAGCGAAGACGCGCTAGGGGCTGTACTTTCAGCAGGAAAATCAGAGCGTTGATCGAGATACAGCATAGGAGGTCACCTGCACAAACCGTGGAGACTTTACGAAATCACTGATTGACAATTATTGGCTGGTAAAACAAAATCGTCAACATAAATTGTTAACAATCCGGAGGCCCCATGGGAAAACTTTCAACTCACGTGCTCGACACCATGCACGGCCGGCCCGCCCAAGGGGTGTGCGTCGAGCTATACCGCATTGATGGTGCATCGCGCACCTATTTGAAAACCGTCAAGACCAACGCGGACGGCCGTTGCGATGCCCCGCTGCTTGACGCCGACAACATCAAGTCAGGCACCTACGAGTTGGTTTTTCATGCCGGCGACTACTTTGCGGCGCAAGGGGTCAACGTACCCGAACCACGCTTTGTCGACCAGGTCGTGATCCGCTTTGGTATCGCCAACCCTCTTGAAAACTATCACGTGCCGCTGGTTGTCACCCCCTGGACTTACGCCACCTATCGCGGCAGCTAAACGCCTGTTACGCGCTTTTACGCTGGTAATGCGCTTATTTCATATTTAATAAGAACGGAAAAATCATGGAAGCTTATTTGCTCGAGTTTGGCAACCTGTTGCTGCGCTGGCTGCACGTTATTGCCGCCATCGCCTGGATCGGCGAGTCGATCTACTTTGTCATGATGGACAACAGCCTGCGCCCGCCAGCCGCTGAAGCCGCAAAAAAACGCGGTGTGCTAGGCGAAATCTGGGAAGTGCACGGCGGCGGCTTCTATCACAACCAAAAATACATTACGGCCCCGCCCGAAATGCCCCAAGAACTACATTGGGCGTTCCTCAAGGCCTACACTACGTGGATCAGCGGCTTTGCCCTGTTCATTATTCTGTACATGGCCAACCCATCGTTTTACTTGGCCAACCCCAACAGCCCCTGGGAATGGGTGCGTGAACTCAGCGGATGGCAGGTCAACGTCGTTGCACTGTTGTTTCTTGCTGGCGGCTGGGTGGTCTACGATCAGCTCTGCCGACGAATCAGTCCGAACATGGAGCGCGATGGCCTGTTAAGTGTTGCTGTTGCCATCATGATGGTTGTCGTCGCCTACCTTAGCGTGCACATTTTCCAGGGTCGTGCCGCTTTCTTGCTGACAGGCGCAGTCATGGCCACAGCCATGTCGGCCAACGTGTTCTTCTGGATCATCCCTGGGCAGCGACGCATGGTTAAAGCCCTCCAAACCGGCGGCACGCCTAATCCGCTAGATGGCAAACGCGGCAAACAGCGTTCGGTGCATAACACCTACTTCACGCTACCCGTCGTATTTTTGATGCTCAGCAACCACTACTCGTTCACCTATACCAGCCCGTACGCCTGGGTCATCATGGTGCTGTTCATTTTCTCGGGCGCAATCATCAGGCAATATTTTGTGCTGCGTCATCTGGGGCAAAACAAAATTGCGTACCCAATTATTGGCATCTTGTTACTGGTTGCCATCGCCGTCATTGCCGCGCCAGCGTCGCGGCCCAAGCCACAAGCCGCCGCCACCACGACAACAGCAACAGCGGCCGCGCCCGCCGCCAATGGTCAGGCGGGTAACGACATGGCCCGGATACTCGAAATCATGCAAGCCCGTTGCGTACAGTGCCATGCCGCGCAACCCACCCAGGCGGGCTTTGCATCAGCGCCCGCCGGTATCGTCCTTGAAACCGAGGCCGATGTCCTGGCCAACCCCGCGCTGCTCAAGCAAGTGATTGCAAGCAAATACATGCCGCTGGCCAACATCACCCAGATGACCGACGAAGAACGGGCGTTCATCGCCAACTGGACACCTTGAGGTCGCGGCCCGATTAACCTGCACACAAATAACCCCGGGTCCGACCTTCCGCGTCGGCCTTGGGGCCGCTATCAGCAATCAGCACGACGGTATACCCTGCAGGGCAACTGCACTGACCGGTCACCGGGTTCGCGGCCATGGCCATGCAACCCGATACTGTATTCACCGAATAACCACCCCCGCCCCGCCCACCCGCAGACATCCACTGATAGCTGCGACACACCAACAAGCCGCCATAGTGCTCTCGTACGATCAGGCCATTTTCCGGGCACGCGGCGCCCGCGTAGGCCCTCTCGCCCAACCACAACGACCCCTGAGCTCGAAAAGCTGCGTCAGAAACAACATTTCCTGCCGCCGACACATCAGCCTTGAAATCCGGATCGCGCGTATCGCCAACCCTGAGCCACGGAAATGAAAATGCGCTATCAAGACCGACCGTCAGTGCGACCGTGCCGGCGGCGAGCGCCGCCATGGCGGGTAGCGGCGGGTTGGGTAATGCAAAAGCAGCGCCTTTAATTTGCAGGGGATCGGCGTGGGAGACCATTCCACCTTTACCGCCCGCGGCCATAAGCCAATAGGCCAGTAACCCTTCATGCGACCGACCCGCCAAAGCCGTATCGAGCGCGCGTGTCGTATGAATCAGGGCCTCGATCCGGCATTCGTCACCAGGGCACACGCCACTACGCAGAATGCGGACGGCCACCCGAAGGTCGCGTCCATAGGTCTCCGGGAAGCCAGCTTCAAGCATCCCTTGCTGTTTCAGCTCGGCCAATGTGGGAGCCGCACTATCGACAACACCATCGATACTGACATCGGCTGGCCGCGTTGCCTGACGCAAGCTATCGGCATAACGGATGACATACCGCTCGGCCGACACCCTGACAGCCAGCATCCAGGCCGCCGCAGCCTCGGCCGAGGCTTCCTGGGTGCGCCGCACCCAGGTCTCGGAGGCCCAAACAGCAAGCAAGGTCGCCATCAAAGCGGCAATCATAAGCTCGGTCAATGCAAAGCCACGCTGCGACGCTGTCTTCATTGGACTCAGCTTGCAGTGAACACAAAGGTGTTGACGTCGCCGGGCGTGCAAAGCGCCTCGGTCGACAACGCACTGTAAGGCGTTGACGTATCTTTTATTGTGGTGCCAGCGACGGTCATTGTGTCGCTGACGCGCTGCATGACCGAGGCAATAGCCGGACAAGCCACGTGGTTCACATTGGTCAGGGTAATGGCAAAGCCGGCGCCCAGATCAGCCGCTGCAACAGTGACCTCCCCTGCACGCCCTAACCCGTGCAGCACCTTGGTGGTTGCATCGGTGCCGGAAACCGAGAATATGCTCGATTGCCGCACCAGATTAGCAAAATTGGTCGTGGCAATGCCGGTGTAGGGCTCGGTAGAACCGTTTGGCGCATTGACTTTGGTTTGCAGCACAAACCGGGCGAGCTCCTCGCCGACTTTGGGCACTTTATTCTCTATGACATAACTGCCCACCGCCGGAATACCAATGATTGCCAGCAACAACACTATCGCCGTCACGATCGACACTTCGATTAAAGAAAAGCCCCGTTGCCGACGAAATGGTCGATACACCTGCGACGTTATTTTCTGAATACACATGGATCACCCCTTTAAAATGCCGCCCGCTATTGGCCGGCGTAAAAAATCATCAAGCCGCGACGCAATTCGTCGATAGCCACGTAATGCCAAATACCTAAGCCCAGCATTGCGCCGACACACCACAACAACATGACCCAACGGGCCAGCGCCGCTTGCCGGAATACAACTTGCAGTATTTGCGTACTCATTCGCTCTTTGGTGATGTACAGGCCCTCAACCAGGCCGCGAACCAGGATCATGTCCTGCAAATACCAATAAAGCGGCCTATCGAACAAGCCGGTATCGAATGTTCTGGCGCCCACCCAGCCTTGATCGATATGCCTGATCATCTGGTCCAGATGCCAGGCTTGCCAACGATTGGCCCCGCGGCGCAACATGATGAGTGCGCTGCGCAACTGTGTGGACTCCCCCTCGTGACGGGCCAGAACCACATGAAGTACGGACAACATGCGCACCGTCGCCACGCAACGGTATAGACGCCAGATCAGGAAACGATCCAGCCAATGCCTGAGAGGCCCCACGAGATTAGAGAATGACCAGCCCATCCAGATAACCGCGCCCAGAACACCAGCCATGACCCAGCCCCACCACCGCCCACTGAAACTGGAGAAAGCAAACAGCTGTCGCGTTACCGAGCCGTAATACTCAAACGGCAACATGCCGAACACACTGGCCAGCCTGGGTACCGTAAATAGCGGAACGAGCAACATCATGACGACCCAGACCAGCAAGGCAATGACAGCCACGCTGACGGTGCTGACCAAAACCTCACGCGCTTTAGCGACCAGCCGCTGGACCGCTGCCAAGTCGCGCAGGGTGTCAATAAGGGCAACGTTACCGGCCAGCTGGGCCACGCGCACAATCACCAGCTCATCGTCGGGCAGCACACCCCGCCAGGTGGCATGCAAATCGCCGCCGGACATCGGATAAGCCACTGCCCATTGCGCCGAGAGACGCCCGCGCGTGGTTTTCATGCCATAGCGCTGCGCATCGTGACTAAATATGTCTTTAAGTGTGCGCGCACCGCCAACCGACCTCATGAAACCGGATAGATAGTCGTAGTAGTCGGCCCGCTGACGACGGAAGCGCCAGCCGTCAAAGGCGTGAACAGCGACGCTGCGCCAGGATATGAGCCAGCGAGGAGAATGATTCATGGCGTACCCTTATTCAAGGGCCAATGAGGGCTTTGAGTACGACGCGAGAAGACTTGGTACCTGACTTGCGCATCAAAAGGATCGATTTCACCTCGTGCCGCTTTTTGCGCAGCACAAACGAAAAACGATACAAAGCCCACCGACGAATCGGCCCCGGCCAAGTTCGAATATAGAAACTCCCCAACTGTATTTCGGCGTACGGCGGCCAGATAACCTGGAAACTGTTCCGGAATAAAGCATTCGGCCACCACCGTGCGACCCGCGTACCCCGGTAGCGCGGAATTTCCCAGCCCGCAGCAGTCAGGACAGCCTTCCGGGTTACGAAACCTGACCCCCCTAATATCAATACCGGGCAGCTCGCAAAGTTGCGCAAGCAAACCCTCGGTCGTGAGCGCACCGTTGAGCCGCCGACACACCGCCTGGGCCGGCAAGGCGCATCGGCTGCACAACTTGGGCATCAGCACCTGGTGCACGACCAACTTGAGCATGCCCGGCGTGGCTAGAAAATCGCGTGCAACGCCAATAACACTTGAAGCCAGCCGATCGGAAACCAGGAATGCCGAAGGTGCGTGCGTTGTCGTATAAACACTTACCCCGGAACTGGCCAGATCCATAAAAGCTTCGCCCGTTTCTCGATCACGCACTTCGCCAAGCAGTACATCGTTCATGGCAGAGCGCTTAAGCGCACGCAACTTGGCCGCAAACCCATCGTGTCGCTCGCGGGCAGGATCGCGACTGATCGTATTCTGGACCGCCCCCGGAATGAGATACTCCACCGGATCCTCCAGCGTCATGACTTTTCGGTCAGGCGGCAAGGCAGCAATCTGGGCCGCCATTGATGTTGACTTACCTGACCCCACCGTGCCGGCGAAAACAACGGCCCCGCCCTCCGTTTCTACCGCCTGGCGAATCAAACCCGCCTGCACAGGCAAATAGCCCAGCTGCTCGAGGTCTTGCTGCTCGTGCGCCCGAGACCGATCGAGTAAACGCAGACAAACGCTGGGCCCGCGCTCGGCCGCCAGAGACGCCCAGCGCAGCAAAATGCCGCGACCATCAACCTGACGAACCAAAGCACCTTGCTGCTCACTGGTGGGGTCGAATACAGCGCCATTGCCGCCACGAATATCCATCCAGATCACGGCGAGCATTTCGTTTAACGTAGCCGTTGGGATTCGTCGAAACCGGTCGGGTGCAACATAGCGACCCTGTATGGTGAAACGCACCTCGGAATCGGGCTGGTCGTAGTGAACATTTAGATGAATATCGCTTGCGCCATGCCTTACACCCCACTCGACCATGTCTTGAAAAGCCGCAGCCAGCGCCGACCCCGATGAACTCGCGTCAAACAAGACCAGACCGCCGGAACCGGCAAGTTGATGACGCGCGATGGACAACAACAGAGGCGCGGCAAGAACATAACGTTGCGGCGACGCCATCCGAAAGCCGCGGCCGCGCAATTGCCTGGCCAACTCGTCGGCCTGATCCCCGCCGACGTGCTCAGCCAACGCCAGTATGGCAACACTTTCATCAGTGAGCTGAACCGGACACAGCCTTGCAGCCAGGGCCTCAACACCCAACTCATTGCTCAGCGAACGGCGGATAGGCGGCTGGATCACATGAAGTTCATCGGCAGAAGACACCACGACAGCATCGGCGTAATCAAAACGCTCGTCGTCCGGCAAGACATCACTGACACGATGACGAGGAAAGCGTAGATCGAGACGCCAGGAAGATCGCTTCATCAGCCTTTCTCCGCCCCGTCTTGATCGAGACACAGCGTGAGCTGGGAATCGCCCCGGACCAACTGCACGCAACGCGACTGAATCCCTTGAAGCAAGTAGCCATTGGGGTCAGCCACACGCCCGAGCGGCAATGCGCGTCCGTTCAAGTAAACGTAAGTGTGGCCCTGCCATTGAACTTCGGCCAGCAAGCGCTTGCCGACACCGTAAATGCCTTTCAACACCGGCCGGGCCATCGAGGGCGGCGTTAGGTCGGGGTCAAGTGGTCGGCCTTGCGGGGCCCGACGCGAGGCGAGCCGCTCGTCAGACATTGCGCTCAGTGCCTTCACAGCTTCAGCCCGCATCAACTCGCGCACCAACATCTGGTCGTCCGCAAAGTGATCAAGATCTGCCGCAGAGGATGACGGTTCGTCGGATAGTGCTGGTTGGATAGACGATGACGGTGCAGCGACCGTCGGCACGGCAATAAACATCAGCCCGCACAGACTGCGTATTAACACGCGTAACGGCCGGCGAAACACAACAAATACATGGCGACGACGCAAAACGCGCTCAACTCTGCCACTCATAGCGCTCCCCTTTTGCCGACAGATGAAGCCGACTTTGCCGTAACGTCGGCAACTCAGATGATTTGAAAGTCAATGCCACCTGCTGCCATCGGACGCCGGTAAGATTGGGCAAAAGCAAGCTGTAAGATCGAAGAGGCCCCTCAACCAGCAGCGATCGCACCTGATAACCCCGAAACGCCTCTGGCCTGGGTACAGGCACACCTTGCGCATCGACGGGCCCAGCAAACTTGTAAACCACTGCGGGCGAGGCCTTCAGGGTGACGAAAGCCCGGCTGATGTGCTGCAGACTGCTCAGCCAATATTTATCTCCCCATAGGCCGTCGTTCAAAATAGCGTCTGCAAGCGGTATCGCGGCATCGACGACAACCCACTCTGCCTCGACATCGTCGACCGACAAAAAACGCAATGCCCAACCGGTGGGGGCCGAAGCCATCAACCGCTGGTTACTGGCATGATCACTGCCGCGACGCAATGACGCTGTGCAGCGCCAGGTGCTGGAGAGCGGCTTGCACAGGACGTTGACGAGGTGCCAGCCACTGACCTGTACAGGCACGCGATACAAAGACAACAACAACTGCCGCATGCCGTCGACACCATGCACCCGCACCAAGGCGGTGGCTGCTGACCTGGCCGACACCCAGGCATGCACCGCCGCCTGTGCAGACACAGGGCCAGGCACAGGTTGGCCAGACAACCAGCGACCTGCCGCGCTGGCGGCAAAGGCAACACCAACCGCTGCAACGCTAACGACAACGGCCAAGGCAGAAAGACTTTTTGGCACCCAACGGGCAGAAATACGCCACAGCAAAGCCCTATCATCGGCGGCGACGGCCAAGGCCTCCAGATCCGGCGCCCCCGATTTTTCGCGGGCTGGATCCAAATGCCGGATATGTGCGTAGGCCAGACGCAACTCATCAAGCAAACCAACGACCTGTTGGGACGACCCCAGCAAGATGTCGGTACGTGCTATGACAGCGCCCTCGTGCACCGCCACAAGCCAGTACCGACCAGGCTGTAGGGCAATGGACACCGCTACCGTTCCAGAGGGATACATACCGGCGACTATCTGGGCCGCGGAGTAATGCGGTTCGCGATGCGGCGCCTCAGTACGCGAGAACTGAATCAACCCCATGGCTGCCGCGTGCTCGGACGGCGTCACGCAATGAGTCGCACGATATCGCCTGGCCTTTGCCATAACCTGCTTACGGGTATGCACCCCAAGCAACGGCAGCCAATCCAGGCCAAACACCAGATTTTTTCCATCCCGGCGCTCACACCACACTGTGTCGTCAGCCATGGCTAGAACCCCTCCTCGACTTGCGCCGTAATGACTATGACCGTTTTGATCTGCTGTTGCGCGGCACGGTCGCTACCCCCAAGCAACATCGGCATACCCGGATTAAGGCGACGTGTATCGAGCTCGTGCTGCCCCCGATCAAAACCCGACACCAGCAAAGGCTGTCCAGGCTGCAAAACAAGTTGCTGAACCGTACCGTTGCCATCAATGGTGACCTGCTGCAGCTGCAAGGGATTGCGTGCGTCGCCGAACGTGACGGACTTGATAGGTTGCGCCACAGTGTTGTCGTAGGCCAATGACAATAAAATCTGACCGTTTTCCTGCGCATCAGGGATCAAGGTCAATAACGAACCCACCGTTTCTTCTTTCTGACTGACCGACACCGTGGGTAAACTGCTTTCTAACCCCTGCCCCAAGGCCGTAGTTTGAACTTTGTCGATATAAGAGAACGTCGTACGCACCGCATGCGTGACCGGACGTCGATTCAGTGTCAATACCGGAACGCTGCTGCGTCTGACTACCTGCCCCACCTGACCAAGCGCCCTGATCATGGCCTCGGAACCCTTGAACGGCCCTTCGGCAAGCGACACCCCCAGGCTGGCCGCCTCGGTCACAACAGAGCCAGCAGAAGCGACTGTCGCCGCCATTCGGGCACTCGTAAAGACCAGATCCCAGTCCATCCCGGCTTCTGCCGTCTCTTTGGTGACCAGCGTTATCTCTTCAAAGACCAATCTGATACGACGAGTCAGCGCCAGATTCTCCTGATCAAGATAAGCGGCAATGCGTTGCAATACTTCGGGTGTATCAGTGACCACCACCAGCGCGCTGGCGCCCTCTTGTGCTACGGCAACGCCGGCACGGCTCAAAAAGGGCTCGAGACGCGCCTTCACGACGTCCATCACACCAATTTGCTCGCTTTGCAGCCGTGTGCTTGAAGTGCTGGAAAAGCCCTGATCCTGACCACTTCGGTTGGCCCCCAAAGACGCCTCGGACTGAGCCGCCTGCGTCAACGCGCGGATGTTGAATACCCGCGTCTCGGTTCGATAAAACTCAATACGACCCTGCGCATAGCGCCAATACACCCCGAGTGTGGCGGCAACGCTGTCAAGAATGGCTGACAACGGCTGTGCCTCGCCATCCAGACGCACTGAGGACTCAGGGAGCACCACGACCGACTGACCCGCTGCATCGCTACCGGCCAAACGCGGTGAAAACCGATCAAGCGACCAGAGCGCTTCGGGTCGTACATGCACAGGAATCCCAGTCGCAGCGGTAATCCGACGCGCGATCACAGGCAAAGGTCGCGGCTCGGCAGTGAAGATAAGCGTGGTTTTAACGTTGGCCCGCAATGCCACCGGCAAGGTCAACTCGCGGGACAGCGGCAGCGGTGAACCCACCAACCACGGACGATCGACATGCTGAGCCGAGCGGCGCACATCGGCGTCGCTCAGTTGCGCGGCAAACGCGCGTTGTCGCTGGTCGATGCTGTCGCCCGCCTCTACAACACGCAGTGATATCTCGCGTAACCTTTCTTGCAGCGCGCATCCGGCAAGCAGCGCCCCGAAGGTCAACACCGCAACAAACTTGAGCCAGATCATGATTGCCCTGCCGCCGCACGGGTACGATCACAGGCCTGCGCGTAAGGCACGATGCGCAGTACACGATTGGAGTAGAAGCACGGCTGCAACGGCTTAACCGCTAGTTCTGTGCTGCCAACCAAAGCCTGCACCGCTTCGACAAACGGCACATCAAAACTTGCCGACCCAGTAATCGGTATATCGACATCTACCATCCAGTGCTCTGGGGCGAAGTCCCAACCCGCCTGCGCAGCCCAACGCGCCAGGGCCTGGCGCAGCGTGCCGTCGGATCGCCCCACGACAAACGCCGGGGAAAACGAGGTTGCCGGGCCCGACCCTGGTTCGAGCTGCGACGCCACGGGCGGTTGCTGGGGCGGCTTGGGCGGCGGCGATATAGGCGGCGTAAGCGGCAATGGCGGGGGTACAGGCATAGGCGGCGGTAATGGCGCACCATGCACAACCGAATGACCCGCGTCGTCGCCATCGACGATCGCTTCGACACCTGCCGAAGGTGCCCTATCGTCATCTCGACGAGCAAAAGCTTGCAAATGCCCGCCACGAATCACCAACAACGCCGGCACTTCGTCAATGACGAGGTAATCGCCCTGGCGCCGGGGTGTTAACAAACGATCGCCGACGACGCCGTGTTGCAGGGCCTGTTTAAGAGAGCGAGCAAACAATGCAGGTACCGGGCTCCCGGCACCAAACTGCAGCCAGACATTGCTGCCGTTATCGAATACCTGCAAGGGCGCAATATTGCGGTCTCCCGACAACGCCCAACCAAAATGAAACTGCCCCCTGGCCACCATGGCAGTATCCTGTGCACCGGTCGGCTCAAGCGACTTAAATGCCGTTTGCAGGTCAGGAAACTGGGCGCACCCAGCCAACAGCAGCATCGGCAAATACAAGGTTCGCTTCTTTCCCATTCAGGCTACTCCTACCCGGGGAACACCCCCATTGAACATAGGCGTATGCTGCCGCCTGGGCGAGGTCTCAAAAAGCCCGGGTTGTACGCATGGCTTGATTCGACCCGCGTCGGCACAACTAAAAAAATAATAAAAAATTGTTATTTTTCAGTTACTTAATTTTTATCAGCCATACAAAATCAACTTCGGAATGGCCCGTAATACGAGGCAAAAGTATCCGCCACGAAACATTACATTTGGCAACACACAAGCAAGAACGATTTTGCTACCCTTCAGTTGCCTGACCAGAAGTCGTTTCATCCGCTGCGACCCACGTGCCACCGGCTACCCATAATCAATATCCAAAAGCCTGCACTTCCTGGTCGTCCAAAAGCCTTTAAGTTGCACACGGCGATTTGCCGATCGGCATACCGTCGCGCCAACTGCACAGGAGACAAACCATGAATGAAACTCTCGACCTGTTCTGGGGGCGTGCCCTTAAAATTGCGCGCCACTACGACACCGACGGCCTGATCTTTGCCGACTTGACCGGCATGGCCGATGATTTTTCGGCCAGCTTCCACGAAGCGATTGCCGATACCCCCGAAGACAAACGTCAGCACGCAATTGCGGCGCTTCAAACCAAGCTGAATGATGCCGGTAGCAGCGACCGCTATCCCGGCCGTTGCAACGAAGCATTTACAGAGCTGGCCGCCAGCCTGAATCGCATTCCCATTTACTGACAACACCGGGTGTGGCAGCCTTTGTGGCTGCCACACAACTTGACCAACACAATCCCCCCGCGACTAGAATAGCGGTATGAAAATCGCAATTATTCTGGTCAGTATTCTTTCAATGGCCCTAACCATTGGCTGGCACTTAAGAAAACAGAACAGCAGCCCAGGCCGCCTTTCTTTCAGACAAAAACTCAATATTGTCATGACCAGTCTGGTCATCGGCATTGTCGTGTATTTCGGGCTGTTGCTTGCCGCCCTGGCCTGGATGGCCCTGCGCTGACAAGGCGCTCCCTCGTACCAACCGCTACAATGAGCGTTGGCAATCTTTACTACAGCGTGTGCAATTTTGAATCAGACACAAACCGAGAACTGGGGTTTTTTGCACCCCGAATGCTTTGGCGACAAGGCCTTGCTGTTTTTCAGCTGGGATCTGGCCAAGACCATCGAACAACAATTCCGTCTGCATGCAGAATCAAGCCTTGGTATTCAACTGACCGAGGCACAAAAGGCCGTCGATCGTCTGCTCAAGCAATATGTGCAAATACAGGCCAACCCGGCTGCATTCGAAGGCCAAAGCATTACGTTAGAACTTGAACAAGACGACAGTGACGGCGAATCAACGCCCATGCTTGCGTTAAAAACATCGCCCGAGCTCGAGGAAAAAATCCTGGCGGCACAGGCCCAAATGCAAAGTTCGCAAAGCGTGAACTAAAAATAAAAATGCCCCCAAGCGGGGGCATTGCGCACTACTGAAGCCAAACTTAAATTTTGCGCGCCAATTCGGCAGCCAGGCCCACGTATGAACGCGGTGTCATGGCCAGCAAACGGGCCTTGGGCTCGGCAGGTAAATCAAGGCCCTGAATAAATTCGGTCAGCCCTTGCTGGTTAATACCCTTGCCGCGAGTAAGCGCCTTCAATTGCTCGTAGGGCTGAGGCAGACCGTAGCGGCGCATCACCGTTTGAACCGGTTCGGCCAAAACTTCCCAGCAATTATCAATATCAGCGTCGATGGCCGCAGCGTTGAGCTCGAGCTTATTCAGCCCACGCAGGCAGGCATCCCAGGCCACAGCGCAGTAACCAAAACCCACTCCAAGATTGCGCAATACAGTCGAGTCGGTCAGGTCGCGTTGCCAACGCGAAACCGGCAGCTTTTCGGACAAATGGCGTAACACGGCGTTGGCTAAGCCAATATTGCCCTCGGAATTTTCGAAGTCGATGGGATTAACCTTGTGCGGCATAGTCGAAGACCCGACCTCGCCCTCTTTGAGACGCTGCTTGAAATACCCTAGCGAGATATACCCCCAGATGTCGCGATTGAGGTCGAGAATGATGGTGTTGGCCCGGGCGACGGCATCGAACAGCGCCGCCATCCAGTCGTGCGGCTCGATCTGGATGGAGTACGGATTCTGCTCGAGGCCGAGCCCGCTCAGTACGCCGGCGCTGAAAGCCGGCCAGTCGATTTCGGGGTACGCCGAAATATGTGCGTTGTAGTTACCCGTAGCACCATTAAGTTTAGCCAGCGGCTGAACAGCAGCGACTGCAGCAATGGCGCGATCGAGACGGGCTACAACGTTTGCGAATTCTTTGCCCATGGTGCTGGGGCTGGCTGGTTGCCCGTGGGTGCGCGACAATAAAGGCTGATCGGCATAGGTATGGGCAAGCTCGCGCAACTTCGCAGCAAGCTCGGTAAGCCGAGGCAACAAGAAACCATCGCGCGCACGTGACAGCATCAGGGCATGCGATGTGTTGTTGATGTCTTCAGACGTGCAGGCGAAATGGATGAACTCGGCGGCTTTAGCCAGCTCGGCATCGCCCTCTACTTGCTCTTTCATCCAGTATTCTACGGCTTTGACGTCGTGGTTGGTGACCCTTTCAATGTCCTTGATACGTGCAGCGTCGGCTTCAGAAAAGTTGTCAACCAACGCCTTGAGCTGCGCGCGGGCCGCTTCGCTAAACTTGGGCAGCTCGGGCAAACCGGCGTCTGACAAGCCAATCAGCCAGGCCACCTCGACCTCGACCCGATGCGCCATAAAGCCGGCCTCGGACAGGGTGGCGCGCAACGGGTTACCTTTGGCGGCATAGCGGCCATCAAGCGGCGACAGTGCATTCAATTGACTAAGTTGATCGGCGATTTGCATTACGACTCACGAAGAAAAAAACAAGCCGGGATTTTACCACCCACCCTTTATTGTGGGATATAAGGCACAGAATCTGTCACGAAGCGACGTCGCCCCGGCATCCGGCCTTTGCAGGGGCTGACATCAGCCCCATCCCTGATATACTTTTTGCACCTTCCACTTCAAGATTGCGCCATGAAACTTATCGGTTCGCTGACCAGCCCATACGTACGCAAAGTTCGCATTGTCATGGCCGAGAAAAAGCTCGACTACGAGCTCGTGCTGGAAGATGTCTGGGCGGCCGACACCAAAATCAAAGAATTCAACCCGCTGGGCAAAGTGCCCTGTTTAGTCACAGACGACGGCGGCAGCATTTTCGATTCTCGCGTCATTGTCGAATACCTCGATACGCTTTCGCCGGTGGGACGCTTGTTACCGCAAGCCGGGCGCGATCGCACGGCCACCAAGTGCTGGGAAGCCATCGCCGACGGCCTGCTCGATGCGGGCGTCACCATTGTGGCCGAGGGGCGACGCCCCGAGCACCTGCGCAGCGAAGACTGGATACAGCGCCAGCGCGGCAAGATCACATCGGCGCTGGCTTCTATGGAGCGCAGCCTGGGCCCCAATAGTTATTGCATGGGAGTCAATCTCAGCTTGGCCGACGTTGCAGTGGGCTGTGCCCTGGGTTTTCTCGACTTCCGTATGCCCGACCTTAACTGGCGCGACACCTACCCGCATCTGGCTGCACTTTACGCAAAACTCCTGACGCGGCCGTCATTTTCAACGACTATCCCCAAATTGCCTTCGTAGGTTTCACGCTCGGTGTAAGCTAAACACCGCTCGACTCAAACGCAAAAGGCCCGGTATTACCCGGGCCTTTTGCGTTTTTGACGTTCGGCACTTTACATACGGCACGACACACAGACCACGCCAACATCGGCGTCAGAGGATGATCCCGCCCCCCAGACACACATCGCCATCGTACAAAACCGCCGACTGCCCCGGCGTAATCGCCCATTGCGCATCGTCAAAATGCAGCTCAAAACGACCGTCGTCGGTTGCCGAATTGAGCACGCAGGCGGCATCGGCCTGCCGGTAGCGCGTTTTGGCCCCATAAGCACCGGCTACGGGTGCATGGCCCGCAACCCAACTGGCATCTTGCGCCTGCAAGGTGCTCTGCAGCAACCAGGGGTGATCATGCCCCTGAACCACATACAACACATTGTTTTCAAGGTCTTTGCGTGCGGTGTACCAGGCCTGCGCCGTACCATCGTCGCTCTGGTGCCCCTTGACACCGCCAATGCCCAAGCCCTTGCGTTGCCCCAGCGTATAAAACGCCAGCCCCTGATGGCGTCCGATGGTTTTACCATCGGGTGTTTTGATAGGGCCCGGCTGTGTTGGCAAATATCGGTTAAGAAACTCGCGAAATGGACGCTCGCCGATAAAGCATATGCCGGTGGAGTCTTTTTTGGCTGCGTTAGGCAGGCCCAACTGCTGTGCGATTTCACGCACTTGAGTTTTAGGGATCTCGCCCAACGGAAACAAAGTTTTCGACAACTGGGCCTGATTCAGACGATGCAGGAAATAGCTTTGATCTTTGGTGTGATCGAGCGCCTTAAGCAGCTGCCACTGCGGGCCGCCGGCACCCTGCACCTCGCGAACGCGCGCGTAGTGCCCCGTGGCAATACGTTCAGCCCCCAACGACATGGCATGATCGAGGAACGCCTTGAACTTGATTTCGGCGTTGCACAAGACATCGGGGTTAGGCGTGCGCCCGGCAGAGTACTCGCGCAAGAACTCGGCAAACACCCTATCTTTGTACTCGGCGGCGAAGTTGACGGCCTCGATTTCAATACCCAGCAAATCGGCCACACTGGCGGCGTCGATCCAGTCTTGCCGCGACGAGCAATATTCGGAGTCGTCGTCATCTTCCCAGTTTTTCATGAATAGACCGACGACTTCGTAGCCTTGCTGCTTAAGCAACCAGGCAGATACCGAGGAGTCGACCCCACCTGACATACCGATGACAACACGCCCCTTCGAGGCAGACTGTTCTGACATGCAATAAAACCTTTGATTAGCTGTCGAGTGAGCTAGCGACAGCCTCGCGACGTTTTTTTACCGCCATAGCGAGGCGCTCGAGCATGCGCACGGAGGAGTCCCAATCGACACAGCCGTCGGTAATGCTCTGGCCGTAGACCAGAGGCTGCCCAGCCACCAGATCTTGCCGACCCTCGACCAGATGACTTTCGATCATCACGCCAAACAGGCGCTCGTCGCCGGCTTCCATTTGACGCGCTACGTCGTCGATGACCGCCGGTTGATTGCGGTAATCTTTGTTGCTGTTGGCGTGGCTGGCGTCAATCATGATGCGTGGACGCAAGCCCGACTTGGCCAGTACCGCAGACGTCTCTTCAACGCTGGCCGCGTCGTAGTTGGGCTGCTTGCCGCCGCGCAAAATGACGTGGCAATCTTCGTTGCCCGCCGTCGACACAATAGCCGAATGCCCACCTTTGGTGACCGACAGGAAATGGTGAGATTGCGAGGCTGCCTTGATAGCATCAACAGCAATCTTGATGTTGCCGTCTGTCCCGTTCTTGAAACCTACCGGGCACGACAGACCCGACGCCAACTCGCGGTGAACCTGACTTTCGGTGGTACGGGCGCCAATCGCGCCCCAAGAAACCAGGTCGGCAATATATTGCGGCGTAATCATGTCAAGGAACTCACAACCAGCAGGCAACCCCAGGCTATTGACCTGCAACAGCAACTCGCGTGCCGTACGCAAACCCAGGTTGATGTTGAAACTGCCATCCAGGCCCGGATCGTTGATCAACCCTTTCCAGCCCACCGTCGTGCGAGGCTTCTCGAAATATACGCGCATGATGATTTCAAGCTCGCTGCTGAATCGATCGCGCTGCGCTTTCAAGCGCCCCGCGTATTCCAAGGCGGCATCTACATTATGAATCGAGCAGGGCCCAATCACCACGACCAGGCGGTCATCGGTGCCATGCAAGACATTATGAATAGCCGTCCGTGCAGCGAAAACGGTCGACGAGACGGCTTCGGTGGCAGCAAACTCGCGCATGACATGCGCGGGCGGACTGAGCTCCTTGATTTCTCGGATACGTAGATCATCGGTGTTGTAAGGCACTTGCGACTCCTGAATGATACAAAAAAAGCCGCCTAGCGACGCTGGCGGCTTTTTGGGAATTTTGTTTGCTACGAGGTAATACGTTTCTTCCCTTCCCCCACCAGACGTGTCGGAAAAGTAAAAAAATAAAAGAAGAAAAAGTTCGTAGCACGGTACATAGGCGCCTATCCTAGCACAAGAACAGCCCGACCCGCAACGATTTATTAATTTGTACACGAATGATTATATGCGCTATGATTTTTCTTCGCATCATTGATGATGAAATCATAAAAAGAAGAGGATCACATGCCAACAGTCAATCACGTTGTGCGCCGCCTGGCCGCGGTTGCCGTGCTTTCGGTTTGGGCCCTACCCGCCCAAAGTGACACCCTGACTCAAGTTCGCGAGCGCGGCACGATCCGAATTGCGATCGCTAACGAAATACCCTATGGCTACGCCGACCTCTCGGGTGAGGCCAAAGGTGCCGGGCCGGATGTCGCCAGACACATCGCCAAAGCCTTGGGAATTGAAAACATCAAATGGGAGACGGCCAGTTTCAGTGCGCTCATTCCGGGCTTGAAAGCCGGCCGATTCGATATGGTCGCGGCCGAAATGGCCGTTTTGCCGCAGCGTTGTCAGCAAGTGTTGTTTTCGGAACCAAACACCTCGTATGGTGAAGGCCTGCTGGTTGCTCAAGGCAACCCAAAAGGGCTCAACAGCTTCGAGCAGTTCAGCCAGCCCGGCATGAAGGTAGCCATTATGTCAGGCGCCGACCAGCTTGAAATGCTCCAGGCACTGGGCGTGCCCGAAGCAAACATGGTGACTATTGCCAATAACGCCGACGCAATCTCAACAGTCTCGACGGGGCGCGCCGATGCCTACGCCGCTACCAGCCTTACCGTAACTGAGCTGGCCGCCAAAAGCGATAAAGTAGAACAAGCCGCCGATTTTTCCGATCCGATGATTGACGGTTCGCCAGTACGGAGTTGGGGCGCATTTACCTTTGCGCAAGGCGCTGAGTCGCTGCAGCAGGCCGTCAACGAAGCGCTAGCAGCCTTCAAAAAGACCGATGAGTGGCAAGCTATCTTGCGCAACAATGGCTTTTCGGAAGCCGACATCGAGCAGTCGACCCAACGAACGACGCAACAACTGTGTTCATAAGCTACTTGCCGCCGCTGCTTGAAGGGGCATGGGTCACCGCTCAGTTGGCGATCTACTCTACCCTGTTAGGCGCATTGCTGTCTTTTACGCTGGGCATAGGACGTGTTTCCGAAAAAGCCTGGCTGCGCCTGCCCAGTATCGCCGTCATCGAGCTTTTTCGCGGCACATCGCTTCTGGTGCAGCTGTTCTGGATTTACTTCGCCTTGCCTCTGCTGGGCGAATTTGTAGGCCTAGACCTGCGGCTTGACCCTATGCTGGCGGGCACTACCGCCCTGGCGCTTAACATCGGTGCCTATGGCGCCGAGGTGGTACGTGGCGCGCTGCAATCAGTTTCGAAAGAACAACATGAAGCAGCGCGAGCGCTGAACTTTACAGAGCGCCAGAAACTGTGGCGTATCTGCCTGCCACAAGCCCTGCCTGAAATGATGCCCAGTTTTGGCAACCTGGCCATTCAGAACCTCAAAGACACCGCGTTGGTGTCACTGATCAGCCTGGGCGATCTGGCGTTTCGGGCCGAGCAAATTCGCAATTTCACCCAAGACAGCACAACGGTTTATACCTTATTGCTGTTCATGTACTTTGGCATGGCGCTGATGCTGGCTGCGTTGATGAAACTGCTGGCGCGCCATGTTGGCCGCTGGCGCCATTCATAACAACGCAAAGGACACCCCATGCTGTTTGGCCTTGAATGGAACACCGACTCAAACTGGCTCTTCGCCGCATCGATTTTGCCCATTTTGTTGCGAGGTCTTTGGGTGACCCTGCAAGCAACAGTTATCGGGTTTGGACTGGCCGCTTTATTTGGCCTGCTGCTCGCCGGCTTAAAAAGCGCGCCCTGGCGCCTTGTGTCGTGGCCCGCCCGACTCATCAGCGAGTTTCTGCGCGACACCCCGCTGCTGATCCAGCTGTTCTTTTTGTACTACGTATTACCCGACTACGGCATTGTGCTCCCTGCGTTCATGACAGGCGCCCTGGCACTAGGCCTGCAATACAGCGCCTATACATCCGAAGTGTATCGGGCGGGCATTGAAGCCGTACCTCGCGGCCAGCACAAAGCTGCCAAGGCACTTGATTTTTCCCGCCTTCACACCTTTCGCGTCGTCGTCTTGCCGCAAGCCATTCCCAGAATCATTCCGGCGCTGGGCAACTACCTGGTGTCCATCATGAAAGACGTCCCGCTGCTATCGGTGGTGTCGGTGTTGGAGATGCTCAATGTGGCAAAGATTATCGGCGACCGCACGTTCAACTATTTGATACCGCTGTCCATGGTGGGTGGGCTTTACCTCCTCATGACACTCGTCGCTGCCGCCGGCATTCGCGTCCTGGACCAACGCCTGCCCCAACAAGGGATACCGTTACGATGAACAACCCCATCATTCAATTTGAAAACGTCGTCAAACAGTTCGGCGAAACTCGCGTCCTGAATGGCCTGAACCTGACAATCGAGGCTGGCGAAAAAGTAACGATCATCGGCCCTTCGGGCTCGGGCAAGTCCACCGTCTTGCGCATTCTCATGACACTCGAACCCATTGATTCGGGCGTTGTTTACGTAGCCGGCCAGCCGCTCTGGCACGAACAAAAAGCCGGTGCGCTGGTACCCGCATCAGCCAGACACCTGCACGACATGCGCAAACATATGGGTATGGTGTTTCAACAGTTCAATCTATTTCCGCATATGACGGTGCGCCGTAACCTGACTGAAGCCCCAGTCCATGTGCTGGGGTTGTCCAGGCACGAAGCCAACGAACGTGCCGAACACTACCTGGCGCTGGTTGGGCTGACAGATCATGCCGACAAATTCCCTCGCCAACTTTCAGGCGGCCAACAGCAGCGCGTGGCGATCGCCCGCGCACTCGCCATGAAGCCGCGCATCATGCTTTTCGACGAGCCCACCTCGGCGCTAGACCCAGAGCTGGTCGGCGAGGTACTGCAGGTTATTCAACGATTAGCCAGCGAAGACGATCTGACATTGCTGCTGGTGACCCACGAAATGCAATTTGCCCGCGAGATCTCTGATCGGGTTGTGTTCTTCGACAAAGGCGAAATTGTCGAAGAGGGCGACCCCGAAACCTTGTTTACTACGCCCTCTGAAGCACGGACTCGAGCCTTCCTGAAGCTGGCGTAAAAAAAGCGTTGCGAAAGCACACGCTTTCACAACGCCAAACAAACCATCAACGCCTTCGCCGGTCAGATAGCGGCTACCTTGGCTTCGAGTGGCTCGAGAGGAACAAATTTTTTGCGGGTAGCAATATATTCGGGGCGCGGATTAAGGCCATTTTTGGGCGCCTCGAGCGTGTTTTCGATGCTGTTGTACACCATGAACACATTGGCACGCGGCCACGGGGATATGTTGCTGGCCGACCCGTGCATGGTGTTGCAATCAAAAAAGATGACTGAACCCGCTTGCGCAGTCGCGGCCTCAATACCGCCCTGCTCAACCAACAACTGCAGACTGATGGGATCGGGCACACCGAACTCTTGCTTTTTTAATGACTGCTTGTAATGGTTCTTGGGGGTTTCGCCCTGGCAGGCAATAAACTGCTGGTGCGAACCAGGCACAAGCATCAAGGGGCCATTGCACTCATTATTGTCGGTCAGCAACACCGAACAGCTTAAGGCCCGCATGCGCGGCATGCCGTCTTCCACATGCCAGGTTTCGAAGTCAGAGTGCCAATAGAACTCTTTACCTTTGAAACCGGGCTTAAGGTTTGCCCGCGACTGGTGAATATAAACCTCAGACCCCAGCACCTGACGCGCCACATGGATAAGACGCGGATCGCGCGCCAGCCTGGACGCCATGTCGCTCAGCTCGTGCATCCGGAAGATCGAGCGTACAGCGTCACTGCCGGGCTCGGTAATGGCTTCGTCCAACTTCACGATGTCGGGGTCTTCGCTCATACGCTTGACCTCGGCCAGCATAGCCTGCACTTCGTCCGGGCCGAATACGTCGTGCAACACGATGAATCCGTCCCGGGCATAGGCTTCAAGCTGCGCGTCGGACAATGCCTGGGCGTAGGTGCCCCGCGCATAAACGACAGGGTCCTGGCGCGCAATAATGGCTGACGTATTGGCATCACGCGAAGAATATATATCTTGTAGTGTTGTCATACAGTCCTCCTGGAATAAATCAAACCGCGTCGGCGACCTCGGCAGGGTACACGCCGTCGGCGTCGTGCACTTCTTTGCCGGTAATGGGCGGGTTGAACACACAAATCACGCGCAAGGGTTCTTTGCCGCCACGCAACCAGTGTTCGTCGTGCTGGTCTAGCGCGTAGACAACGCCCGGGCCAAGCGCATACTTTTTGCCGTCAGCGATGGTTTCGATTTCGCCGTCGCCCTCAACGCACCACACCGCCTCCAGGTGGTTCTTGTAGTGGATGTGTGTTTCGGTGCCGGGAAAGATAATCGTTTCGTGAAACGAAAACCCCATCCCGTCTTTCTTGAGCAAGACACGGCGGCTGAGCCAGTTCTCGGTGACCACTTCCTGGTCAGTCCCAATTACATCTTTAACGTTCTTGACGATCATCGACGTTTACCTCCAAATTTCAAAACTTTTGCACTGACACCGCGGGCCTCAAATACTTCAGCCACGCTACGCTCGATAATTTCGAGCCCCTTCTTAAGCTGCTCTTCTTCGATAGTGAGCGCGGGCAACAACTTAAGAACCTCGTCATTGGCGCCCGATGTTTCAATCACCAGGCCATGCTCGAACGCCTTGGCAGAAATGGCATTGGCAAGGTCGTCATCGGCGGGGGTAACCAACCCTTGAATCAAGCCGCGGCCACGAACGCTTAGACCTGCTGAGGGATAGCTTTGAACAATGCTTTCCAGACGGTCACGTACTATTTCAGCCTTTCGGCCAACCTCTTTTTCAAAGCGGTTATCAGCCCAATAGCTATCGAGAGCTTGAGCTGCGGTAACAAACGCAAGGTTGTTGCCGCGGAAAGTGCCGCTGTGAGAACCAGGCTTCCAGACGTCAAGCTCGGGCTTCATCAGCACAAGCGACATCGGCAGACCAAAACCGGACAAAGACTTGGACAAAGTGATGATGTCAGGGCTGATGCCGACCGAATCAAAACTGAAGAAACTGCCCGTACGGCCACAACCGACCTGAATATCATCGACGATGAGCAACATGTCGTATTTGCGGCAAAGCTTTTCGAGGTCGCGCAACCAGCGTTGGGTTGCCACATTGACACCACCCTCGCCTTGAACAGTTTCAACGATGACGGCTGCAGGTAAATCCAAACCACTGCTGGGGTCTTCAAGCATGCGCTCGAAGTAATCAATGGTATTGAAGTCGGGGCCCATATAACCGTCGAAAGGCACAAACGTGGTGTTAGCCAACGACACGCCGGCAGCATCACGGAACTTCTGGTTGGCAGTAACCGCCAACGAACCACCACTCACGCCGTGAAAGCCGTGCGTAAAGGCCACCACGTTTTGACGACCCTTGACCAGACGCGCCAACTTGAGCGCAGCCTCAACGGCATTGGTGCCTGTTGGGCCGGTAAACTGCATTTTGTAATCCCAACCACGCGGCTTAAGTAGCACACGCTCGAAGGTTTCCATAAAGTATTTTTTGGCGTCGGTCGCCATATCAAGGCCATGGACCACACCGTCGTCTGCAACGTACTCGATCAGCTTTTCTTTCAGTACGGGGTTATTGTGGCCATAGTTCAAGGTGCCTGCACCAGCGAAAAAGTCGAGATACTCGCGACCTTCCTGATCGAACAGTGCAGACCCCTTTGCTTTGCTAAAGATAACGGGGAAGGACCGGATGTAGCCTCGAACTTCAGACTCCATCCGGTCAAAAATATTTAAATCCATCATTGTGGTTTCCTCTCGATTTTGAAGGGGCATCGCCCAGAAAAATTGAACGACCGGTGACCGGCTTTCTTATTAATGAAGTGAAACACTGCCTGGCGACCATGGCGGCCTGGCTGGCCGGGGCGCAGTCCCTGCCCTAACCCGACAAGGCCAAAGGCCCCAAACGAAGCAGTCTTTCTTCTTCGTGGGTGTGTTCGCCAAAATGGTGTGTTTCGAATAGCGCAGATTCGTTAATTTGGGTTTTAAGACGCCGGGCCAGCGAGCCAAACATGCCACGCGAAGCTGCATTGTCGGGACCAACAGTGGTTTCGATAAACCGAACCCCGGACAATGAAGGGCGGTCGAGCAAAGACCGGAGCATGGCGCCCCCGAGGCCCAACCCGCGGGCACTTTCGTGTACTGCCACCTGCCAGACAAACAAGACGTCGGGCGAGGCGGGCGGCACGTAAGCCGACAAAAACCCTTGAAGTTCACCCCCTGGCGCCTGCGCGACAACGCAGGTATCGGGGTGATGATGCGCCAGCAGCAAATACACATAAAGCGAATTGACGTCGAGCGGCGGGCAGGCCTGAATCAGGCCATGGATAGCCTTGGCGTCGTCAAGTTGCGGGCGACGCAAAGCGGGCATGACTTTTGTGTCAGCGACCTCGACACCTATTGATGAGTCATCCGTCATGACAGGCCTCATTCGACCGCCAGACCGGACTCGGGCAGCGCACCCGTATCGGGCACCTCAAGGATGGGCGAGGCCAACTCTGCCGCGGACTCAGGAGGCGCCACACCACCGGACTCCATCAGATCGACGATGCGTTCGAGCGACAGGGTAATCGTGGCTTGCTCGAGTTCGGGCAATTCGTTAAGGGCATCGGCCAGCTTTTTCTGCAACGGCGAGGGCGTGCCCTTGGCCAGCGCAATACCGGCCTCGGTGGCCGAAACAAAGACAATACGACGATCTTCGCGGCCGCGCTCGCGCCTTACCAAGCCTTTGTCTTCAAGGCGGTCGAGAATGCCGACGACAGTACTTGCACTGACGTGTACCTCGCGACTGATGGCTGTCGCTGTTAAAGGGCCGTTTTCGACCACAGCGCGCAAACAAATAAGCTGCGGCGCCGTGATGTTGCTGACGGCCGAAAGCTGGCGCGAATGCAGCGCCACCGCACGAGTGATGCGGCGCAGTGCACGTAAGATGCGCAGGTCGTAAGCCTGGATGGTTTCTGGCGTATTCGTCATTGCGCGAAACATTCCAATAAAATTAATTCGTATAGAAACTATAAGGGCATTAAAGATTTCTGTCAAGGGTAAAAGGTGTTGCCTCAAGGCAAAACAAAGGGCGGCGCCCAAAACCATTTGGACACCGCCCCGATTATTTAACGCCAGACCTGAATGATTCGGGCCGGATGCAAACGCCTTACCTGCTTAACAGACGCACCGCTGGTTTAACCCCTACGCCGTACCTCCAACCGTAAGGCCATCGATACGAATTGTGGGCATGCCGACGCCAACCGGCACGCTTTGGCCTTCTTTGCCGCAGGTACCTACACCAGAATCAAGTTGCATATCGTCGCCCACCAGACCCACCCGATTCATGGCATCGGGGCCATTACCAATAAGCGTCGCCCCCTTGACCGGGCGGGTGACCCGGCCGTTTTCGATGAGGTAGGCTTCGGATGCCGAGAACACGAACTTGCCGCTGGTGATGTCGACCTGCCCACCGCCGAAATTAACGGCGTAGAGACCTTTTTTTACCGAGGCGATAATTTCTTGCGCCGGGGTTTTGCCCCCCAACATGTAGGTGTTCGTCATGCGCGGCATGGGCAAGTGCGCGAATGACTCGCGGCGCCCGTTACCCGTCACGGCTGTCTTCATAAGACGCGCATTCATGGTGTCTTGCATATAGCCTTTTAAAATACCGTCTTCGATCAGCACATTACGCTGCGTCGGGTTACCCTCGTCGTCGATATTCAGTGAACCGCGCCGATCGGCCAGCGTGCCGTCGTCGACCACGGTAACGCCCTTTGCGGCCACACGCTCTCCGACTCGGCCCGAAAAAATACTGGAGCCTTTGCGGTTGAAATCGCCCTCAAGCCCGTGACCAACGGCTTCATGCAGCAAAATGCCTGGCCAGCCGGAGCCCAGCACAACCGTCATTTCGCCCGCAGGCGCCGCCACCGCCTCGAGGTTCGTCAGCGCTTCGTGCACTGCTCGTTGTGCATAGCTGCGCAAAATATCGTCAGTGAAATATTCGAGCCCGGCACGACCGCCGCCGCCCGCATGCCCCATTTCGCGACGCCCGTTACGCTCGGCGATAACCGTAAGGGACAACCGCACAAGCGGACGTACATCGGCGGCCAGACGACCATCGCTGCCTGCCACCATGATGACGTCGTACTCGGCGCCCAACCCGGCCATAACCTGGATGATGGCCGGATCGACGGCACGGGCCATGGCTTCGACACGCTCGAGCAAGGCGACTTTTTCAGGGGCCGATAACGTAGTAACCGGGTCGACAAAGGGATAAAGGGTATGGTCGAAATCTTTGGGGCCGGCCACAATTTTTTGCTTGCCTGAACCCTTGGCACCTATAGAGCGCACCGCCCGCGCCGAAGACAGCAGCGCGTCGGCAGAAAGCGTATCTGAATACGCGAAAGCCGTTTTCTCGCCGCTGATGGCCCGTACGCCGACACCTTGACCAATAGAATAGCTACCGGTCTTTACGATCCCTTCCTCCAGGCTCCAACCCTCGCTTCGCGTGTACTGAAAATACAAATCGGCGTAGTCGACCTTACGGGTAAAGATTTCACCCAGCGCCCGCGCCATATCGGCTTCACTCAGCCCCCACGGGTCGAGCAAGAGCGACTTTGCCGTCGCCAGGGCGGTAATACCGGGTTCAGAGATTTTCATAAATGGAGAACTACCTTAATAAGATTCAGAGTACACGGTGCTGCAAGGCCGGCAAGGCGCTGCGGACGTCGGCCATGCGTTGCATGTCGAGTATGCCAGCAGCGATGCCAGGCCCTTCGGCCACACAATCGATCACATCGCCCCACGGGTCGACCAGCATAGAATGGCCCCAGGTACGGCGACCGTTCTGGTGCTTGCCCCCTTGGGCTGCGGCCAGCACATAGCACTGGTTTTCGATGGCACGCGCCTTAAGCAAGGTTTCCCAGTGCGCGGAGCCGGTGGTATAGGTAAACGCTGCTGGCACCACAATGAGAGACACATTGCCAAACGCCCGATATAACTCGGGAAAGCGTAAATCGTAGCAGATCGACAGGCCGACTTTGCCTGCCGGCGTTTCGAAACTTTGCGGCGGATTTTTGCCCGGACGAATAGACACCGACTCATCATAAGCCTCGTCCCCCTTGCGAAAACCAAACAAATGGATTTTGTCGTAGCGCGCCACGACTTCGCCTGCGGGGTTGAACACCAGCGTTGTGTTGTAGATGCGGTCGGTATCGGGGCTTTCAAGAGGCAATGTACCACCCACCAGCCACACGCCGTGGCGTTGCGCCTGTTCAGCCAGGAAGTCTTGAATAGGCCCACTACCCAGCTTTTCGCGGATAGATACCTTATCGGTATCGTTGTGCCCCATCAGGCAAAAATATTCAGGCAAGGCCAATAAATTTGCGCCATCGCCGGCCGCCCTTTCTATGAGCTGTCTGGCTTGCAATAAATTATCGTCAACCGAGACTGACGAAACAGTTTGCAAAGCTGCCACACGAAAATCTTTACCACCAGACATAATCAAGCACCTTTAATACTTGCTCACACATTGCAAATATAAAAATAAGACCATGGAATTTTAGAAAACAATAAACTGCAAGATTATGATTTAAAACATCTTAATCTTTAATTTTTTTAACAAAAAATATGCTTCCAAAAACCATATGCCAAAAAAAATTTGAAATTGAAATGTTTTTATTTAAAATCTAGGGGTAAAACCAAAGTAAACATTTCAAATAACACCATATAGGTCAAACATGACACGCGATTCTTACGCTGCACTACAGACAAAGATCGAAAAAGAAATCGTCAGACTGCAAAAACAGGCTGAAGCACTGAAAGCAAAACAACGCGCCCCCATTATCAAGGCCATTGTGCGCGACATGCGAGACTATCAAATTACGCCCGACGACATTGCGGCGGCATTTAACAGCAAGTCGCGTAAACCAGCAAAGCCAGTCGATACCAAACCTAAAAAAACAGTGCCACCAAAATTCAAAAACCCGGAAACCGGCGACACCTGGACAGGGCGCGGAAAACCACCTAGGTGGATTACCGACGCCGAAACAGCTGGCACGCCTCGCGACCATTTTTTAATTCAACCCTAAGCCAACACATGGCCTAGGCCGTCAGCGGCGCCAACCTACCGCGATATCTCGTATGAAATATCGCGGGTACTGCCATTATTAGCCGGAAACCCGTCAAATATGGCACGCACCAGATACGGCATGACCTGATTCAGATTATCTTCAGACGACATACTGACTGCAGTCGACCGATATACCTCGGCACCGTCACGGGTTTTGTCTTTAATGACCAACGTCAATGTGTTTTTATAAACAGTCACCGGTACATTGACAACCGGCGGCGAATAAAACACACCACCCCCAAACCCAAAGTTCCCGCCGTAATAACCACCCCACGGGTACATTGGCGGCCCGAAATAAGGGTCGGCATACTGCTGCACCCAGGTCTGACTGACCGGATTCTGATACGTGAACGAGATCTCAAAGCGGGCAACCTGACTACCCGTCGCTTCTATTAACCCAGTACGACCAGCCGACGCCCTGACCATATCGGCATAAGCCTGGTATTCAAGATTGTTTTGCTGGCCCGGCTGAGACTGCAACCGATAATACTGACCTTGTACATCGGCCGGCCACTGAGCATATGTGGTGACACGCGCAGACAAAGTGGACGCGCAACCGCCCAACAACAGCACGCCTGCAAACACGGCCAGAAAGCGGGCCCAGAAGGCCCGAAATAACGTAAAACGCATGATGACACCTGCCCTGCAAGTTGTATAACGACCCAAACATTACAATACACTTTTAGCTGCGTCTGCAGCGTAAACACTGCGTTACATTGTGCGGTTCACCCAACAGGTTTACAACTATGCGTACTGACACAGCACCCACCATTCTGCGGCAAGACTACTTGCCCTACCCTTTCCGCATTCCGACGGTCGACCTGGCCTTCGACCTTGCTCCCGACTTGACGCAAGTACATAGCCGCCTGACCGTAGAGCGCATTCACCCCGAAGCTGCGCCACTTGTCTTGAACGGCGAGGCGCTAAGCTTGATATCGATCCGTATTGACGGCCGCCTCCTGTCGCCCGAAGACTATCAACTGGACGACCATCAGCTCACGCTGCATCCAGACAAGCCCGCATTTACCCTGGAAATTATCAGTACGTGCCGCCCCGCCGAAAACACGTCATTAATGGGCTTGTACCAGTCAGGGCACAGCCTGTTCACCCAGTGCGAGGCCGAAGGTTTCCGACGAATCACTTGGTTTGCAGACCGACCCGACGTGATGTCACGCTACACCGTCACCCTGCGGGCCGACAAAACACAGTTTCCTCACTTGCTTTCCAACGGCAATTTACTGCAAGAACAACCGCTATCCGACGGGCGTCACGAGGCGACCTGGGAAGACCCACACCCCAAACCAAGCTACCTGTTTGCCCTGGTGGCCGGTGACTTCGACTGCCGCGAAAAAACCATCACCACCCGTAGCGGCCGTCAGGCACTACTTCAGGTCTACTGCGACAAGGGCGACTACCCCCGAACCGCATGGGCGCTCGACTGCCTCGAACGTTCGGTACTCTGGGACGAAAGCCGCTTCAACCTTGAACTTGACCTGGACCGTTTCATGATCGTCGCTGCACGCGACTTCAACATGGGAGCCATGGAAAACAAAGGGCTAAATATTTTCAATTCGGCTTATGTCCTGGCCGACGCCCAAACGGCCACCGACGCCAGCTTCGAAGCCATAGAAAGCGTCATTGGACACGAGTACTTTCATAACTGGACAGGCAACCGGATCACCTGCCGTGACTGGTTCCAACTCTCGTTAAAAGAAGGGCTGACGGTATTTCGCGACCAAGAGTTCTCGGCAGACATGATGGCGCGCGGGTTACCCGACAACGCAGCCCTGAGTGCCAGAACCGTCAAACGTATCGACGACGTCACGGCCTTGCGTACCGCGCAGTTCCCTGAAGACGCCGGCCCGATGGCGCACCCGGTTCGCCCCGACAGCTACCAAGAAATCGGCAATTTTTATACTGCCACCGTCTACGAAAAAGGCGCTGAAGTCATCCGGATGCAGCACACACTGTTGGGCGAGTCCGGCTTTCAGGCGGGGATGGCCGAGTACTTCCGTCGCCATGACGGGCAAGCAGTCACCTGCGACGATTTTGTCAATGCCATGGATAGCGTCTACCGTCAGTTAGCGCCCGGCAAAGACCTGACGACGTTTCGACGCTGGTACGCACAAGCAGGAACCCCTCGCGTAAGCGTCGACCTCAAACACGATGCCCAGGCCGCACAATGCGTGCTGACCCTGAGCCAACGATGCGACCCCGTCGGCGTCGAAAAATTACAAAACCCCGCAGTGGCAAAACCACCGCTGCATATCCCATTTGCATTAGGCCTGCTGGGTGCCGACGGCAGCCCCGTTTTGCTCGAAACCGACGGTCTGAAGGGCGAAACGCTCGTTCTTGACCTCACCCAAACCACACAAACCTGGGTATTCAAGAATATCGCTCAACGGCCGGTTCCGTCGCTACTGCGCAACTTCTCGGCACCCGTCATCGTTGAATACAACTACACCGATGAAGAGCTGGCCTTGCTGGCCAGAAAAGACCCCGAGCCGTTCTCGCGCTGGGAAGCCGGGCAAAGCCTAGCCACCCGCTGCTTGCTTGCCATGGCCAGCAAGCAAGGTCAAAGCAACACGACAAAAGCCGCCACCGACCTGCTGGCCGCTACCTGGGCCGACATCGCAAACGATGCATCGCTCAGCCCGGCTTACAAAGCACGCGTCTTTTCGCTGCCCTCAGAACGCGTTCTGCTAGAAAAAATGTCGCCTATCGACCCGCCCGCGCTAGCGCAGGCCCGACGGGCGCTACGCCAATACTTGGGCGAGACGCTGCAGGACACCTGGCAAACGCTGTACGACAACATGTGTGCTGCTTTGGATGGGCAAGACTACCGTCCCGACGCCGCATCGGCGGGCGCCCGGGCACTGAAAAACAGTGCCTTGACCTACTTGGTCGCGGCGACGGTAACGGGCGCGCTAGCGCGTGCCGAGCGCCAATATTACGACGCCGACAACATGACCGACCGCATGGGGGGGCTGACGCCATTGGTCAATCACGCCCCCGACGACGTCAAGGCCCGCGTACTGGCCCACTTCTACGATCAATGGCAAGCCAATCCGCTCGTCATAGATCGCTGGTTTGCGCTGCAAGCAACCGCCTCAAGCACGACAGTTGCCGATATCCAGGCCCTGATGGCCCACCCGGCGTTTACATTACGCAACCCGAATCGCGCCCGGTCGCTTGTATTCCAGTTTTGCCTGAACAACATTCAGGGCGTTTACTGCGAAGCGGGCTATGCTTTCTGGGCTGAACAGGTCATTGCACTGGACCAGATCAACCCTGAAATCGCCGCAAGGCTGGCGCGTGCCTTCGATCACTGGGCACGACTTGTTCCCAAAGAGCGCCAAGCCATCAAGCTTCAGCTCGAAAAGATAATGCAAAGGCCCTCGCTGTCGCGCAACGTTTACGAAATTATCTCGAAGGCGCTAACCCTTTAACTCGCCGCACAACCCTGGCATTGCATAACAAACACTCTCAATCACACAGGAGCACGCTGTGAAACGCAAAACCCTGACCCAGTACCTGGTCGAACAACAACGCCTTAAAGGCGCCGTATCCGCAGAGGTTCGCCTCTTGATCGAAACGGTTGCCCGCGCTTGCAAAGCCATTAGCCATGCTGTTGGTAAAGGCGCATTGGGTGGTGTCCTTGGCAGCCTTGAAAGCGAAAACGTCCAAGGCGAAGTCCAAAAGAAACTCGATGTCATGTCGAACGAAATTCTGCTCGAAGCCAACGAATGGGGCGGCCATTTGGCCGCCATGGCCTCGGAAGAGATGGAGACCATCCACCGAATTCCGCACCGTTACCCCAAAGGCGAATACCTCCTGTTGTTCGATCCCCTCGACGGTTCGTCAAACATCGACGTCAACGTATCTATCGGGACAATTTTCTCGGTGCTGCAGGCGCCCGCCGATGCGGCCGGCCGCGACATTGAAGAAAAAGACTTTCTGCAGCCAGGCAGCCGCCAGGTCGCTGCCGGTTACGCCGTATATGGCCCGCAAAGCATGCTGGTGCTTACGGTGGGTACCGGCGTTGTAGGCTTCACGCTCGACCGTGAAATGGGGTCGTGGGTGCTGACATCAGAAAGCATGCGCATCCCGGAAGACACCGCCGAATTCGCAATCAATATGTCGAACATGCGCCACTGGGAACCGCCGGTCAAGCGTTACATCGACGACTGCCTTGCCGGTAAAACGGGCCCCTTGGGCAAAGACTACAACATGCGCTGGATCGCCTCGATGGTGGCCGATGTTCACCGCATCATGACGCGCGGCGGCATTTTTATGTACCCGCGAGACGCACGTGCATCAGGCAAAAAAGGCAAGCTTCGCCTGATGTACGAAGCCAACCCCATGAGCTTTCTGGTCGAACAAGCCGGTGGCGCTGCAATTGACGGTGACCAGCGCATTCTTGACGCCATCCCCGACGGGCTGCACCAGCGCATCGGTGTCATTTTGGGCTCTAAAAACGAAGTCGAGCGCGTGCAGCGTTATCACCTGGAAGACTAACGACGTCCGGTCAGCGAGCCCAGCACGCCGCGCAGTAACTGCGTGGCGGCTCGCCTGACCATGCTTTTGGCCACCGACTGCACCACGCCATCTCGACGGCCACCACGCGGGCCGGTGCTGCCAAACAAAAAGTCGCTGACCGCACCGACAACACCGCTGTCTTGCCCGCCAGCGCCATTTTTTTCAGCGACAGCATCGGCGACGCCCTGATTAGTGCGTTCAAGCAGTACTTCGTAGGCCGACTCACGATCGACGGCCTTGTCATACTTGCCCCCTAGCAATGATGCCGCCTGAATGGCTGCGCGCTCGGCGTCAGTGGCCGGACCAATGCGACTTCCGGGCGCGACCATCCAGACGCGTTCAGTCACGGTGGGGCGGCCTTTCTCGTCGAGCACCGACACCAGCGCCTCGCCCACCCCCAACTCGGTAATGGCCGCCTCAATATCGAGCGCAGGGTTCGTCCGCATGGTTTGTGCCGCCGACCGAACCGCCTTCTGGTCGCGCGGCGTAAATGCGCGCAAAGCATGTTGCACTCGATTGCCCAGCTGTCCCAATATGGTTTCTGGAATATCCAGCGGGTTCTGCGTCACAAAATAGACCCCCACGGCCTTTGAGCGCACCAAGCGTGCAACCTGTTCGATTTTCTCGACAAGCGCACGGGGCGCGTCGGAAAACAACAAATGGGCCTCATCAAAGAAAAACACAAATTTGGGTTTCTCAAGGTCGCCGACTTCGGGCAAGGTTTCGTAAAGCTCGGCCAGCATCCATAGCAAGAACACGCCGTACAGTCGCGGCGATTGCATCAGGCGATCGGCCGCCAGAATATTGACAACGCCTTGGCCCTTTTCGTTGACGCGGATCAGATCGTGTATATCGAGCATAGGCTCGCCAAAGAACCGCTCGGCGCCCTGAGACTCGAGTCGCAACAGGCTGCGCTGAATTGCGCCGACAGAAGCTGCAGACACATTACCGTAGCGGGTACGGATTTCGGCCGCTCGGTCGGCGACGTTCTGCAGCATAGCGCGCAAGTCTTTCAAGTCGAGCAGTAACTGCCCTTCGTCATCAGCCACCTTGAACACCAGATTCAGGATGCCTTCTTGGGTATCGTTAAGTTCGAGCATGCGGGCCAGCAAAAGCGGACCCATATCAGATACCGTGGCGCGAACCGGATGCCCTTTTTCACCGAAGACATCCCAAAACGTAACCGGGCAACCACCCCACACCGGTTCAGGCAAACCCAAGCGGCTCAAGCGCTCTTGAAGTTTGGGGTTAGATTGTGCCGCCTGCGAAATACCACTGAGATCGCCTTTGACATCGGCCAGGAATACCGGCACCCCAGCTTGCGAAAAAGCCTGCGCCATGACCTGCAACGTAACGGTTTTACCGGTACCGGTAGCCCCCGTAATGCAGCCGTGACGGTTGGCCAATGCGGGTAGCAACCGCACCTCGGTTTCGGCATTTTTGCCCAGAACTATAGGATCAGCCATGAGGGTTACCTTGAGAGTTGTTTGAACGCGTTAAAATCATAATCTTTATTCAGACGAACCACAGATCACGCATATGGCCGGACACAGTAAATGGGCAAATATTCAGCACCGTAAAGGGCGTCAAGACGCCAAACGGGGCAAAATCTGGACAAAAATCATCCGCGAGATCACCGTTGCGGCGCGCGCCGGCGGCCCCGACCCCGACGCCAATCCGCGTTTGCGTTTGGCCTGGGACAAAGCCACAGCGGCCAACATGCCCAAAGACAATATCGTGCGGGCCATTACCCGAGGCACAGGCGGCGGAGACGACTCCAACTACGAGGAAATCCGCTACGAAGGCTACGGGGTTGGCGGCGCGGCTGTCATCATCGACTGCATGACCGACAACCGCATGCGTACTGTCGCCGAAGTGCGTCACGCCTTATCGAAAAATGGCGGCAATTTGGGCGTCGAAGGCTCTGTGGCTTTCCAGTTCAAGCACTGCGGGCAATTTTTATTCGCCCCCGGCACCTCCGAAGAAAAAGTCATGGAGGCCGCGCTTGAAGCGGGCGCCGAGGACATCGAAACCGATGACGACGGCATGATCGAAGTCACCTGCGAACCTGCCGTCTACGCGGCCGTCAAAACGGCCTTCACCGATGCCGGCCTGTCCCCAGAACTCGAAGAAATCGTCATGAAGCCCCTGAACGAGACCGAACTGACAGGGGATGACGCCGAGAAAATGCAAAAAATGATCGACATGCTCGAGGGTCTGGACGATGTTCAACAGGTCTACACCACAGCCGTCTTCAACGAAACTGATTAACTTCCGGTCAAATTAAAACTATGAAACTTCTAGTCATTGGCGGTGGTGGCCGCGAACACGCCATCGCCTGGCGCTTGGCACAGTCCGAACGCGTAGAAAAGGTATTTGTCGCGCCGGGTAATGGCGGCACGGCTACCACCGAGCTGCTCGAAAACATTGCCCTGACCGACCACAGCGCCCTGGTGGACTTTGCCAAACGCGAAGCCATTGCCTATACAGTGGTCGGGCCCGAAGCACCGCTGGCGGCGGGTATTGTCGACGCGTTCCGCGCTGCCGGTCTGAAAATTTTCGGGCCGACGCGCCAAGCAGCACAACTCGAAAGCTCAAAAGATTACGCCAAAGCCTTCATGATGCGTCATCACATCCCGACGGCTGCCTATCAAACATTTACTGATCCGGCCAAAGCCAAAGCCTACATCGAAGCGCAAGGTGCGCCCATCGTTGTCAAGGCCGACGGCCTGGCTGCCGGCAAAGGCGTTGTTGTTGCCGAAACCGTGCAAGAAGCGCTGGATGCCATAGACAACATGTTGGGTGGCGGCACCCTGGGCGAGGCCGGTGCACGCGTCGTCATTGAAGAGTGCCTGGTGGGCGAAGAAGCCAGCTTTATGGTGATGTGCGACGACCAGCAAGTGTTGGCCATGGCTACCAGCCAAGATCACAAGCGCTTGCTCGATAACGATCAGGGCCCCAACACCGGCGGCATGGGTGCGTATTCTCCTGCGCCTATCGTCACGCCGGCGTTGCATAACCGGATCATGCGTGAAGTCATTCAGCCTACCCTGCAGGGCATGGCTAAAGACGGCATTCCCTACACCGGCTTTTTATATGCCGGCCTCATGATCGGCGACGGGCCTGATGCGACACGTCCCATCAAGGTGCTCGAATACAACTGCCGCATGGGCGACCCCGAAACCCAGCCCATCATGATGCGCATCAAAAGCGATCTGGCCACCGTGTTCGAACATGCCGTCAATGGCAGCCTTGAAGAAGCCGTCATCGAGTGGGACCGCCGCACCGCGTTGGGCGTTGTTGTCGCTGCGCACAACTACCCTGCGACACCGCGCACGGGCGACGTCATCAGCAACCTGCCGCAAAATACCGATACCTGTCGCGTATTCCATGCCGGCACCGCGCTCGACAACGGCACGCTTAAAACCACCGGTGGGCGCGTGCTGTGCGTCACCGCGCTGGGCGAATCGGTAAAACGCGCCCAAGAGGCCGCTTATCAGGCCGTACACCACGTGCAATTCGACGGGCGGCAATACCGTTCCGACATCGGTTGGCGCGCCCTGCCCCGCGAAGCCGAATAACCGGCTGCAGCCCGCTGCATTCAATGCGGCGGGCAAACCTTATCATCAAGGTCAATTTTTATGGTCGTTCCTGTTTCTACCGCCTACGATTACTTCATCGACTTGCAATCGCGTATTGTCGCCGCCCTCGAGGCGGCAGATGGTACGCCGTTTCAATCCGACAGCTGGACCCGTGAGGAAGGCGGCGGCGGTTTGTCACGACTCCTGGAAGGCGGCCCCTTGCTCGAGCGTGCGGGCGTCTTGTTCAGCCACGTTCAAGGTAAAACACTCCCTCCCTCGGCTAGCGCACACCGGCCCGAACTAGCCGGGCGTGCCTGGGAAGCCATGGGCGTTTCTATGGTTTTGCATCCCCGCAACCCGTATATTCCGACCACTCACATGAATGTGCGGATGTTTGTGGCGCGGGCCCCTGAAAACAGTCAAGGCGATGACGTCTTCTGGTTTGGCGGCGGGCTCGATCTGACGCCCTACTACCCTTTCGAAGAAGACGCCCGGCATTTTCACCAGGTGTGTGCCGACGCCCTCAAACCTTTCGGTGACGACAAATACCCTGCCTACAAAACGTGGTGCGACCAGTATTTTTATTTAAAGCATCGCAATGAAACCCGCGGGGTGGGCGGCATTTTCTTCGACGACCTGAACGAAGCCGGTTTCGACCAGAGCTTTGCACTGGTGCAATCGGTAGGCAACTGCTTTCTTGATGCCTACATGCCAATTGTCGAAAAACGCAGACACCTGGAATACGGCGAGCGCGAACGTGATTTTCAGGCCTACCGTCGAGGCCGATATGTAGAATTCAACCTGGTATTCGACCGCGGCACCTTGTTTGGTTTACAGTCGGGGGGTAGAACTGAATCCATTTTGTTGTCGATGCCGCCGTTGGCAACCTGGCGCTACAACTGGGCGCCCGAGCCCGGAACACCCGAGGCAGCATTGGCGCCCTACCTTAAACCACGCGAATGGCTCTAAAAAAAATTGGACTTCTCGGTGGCAGCTTCGACCCGGTGCACAGGGCGCACATTGCCCTGGCCGCGACCGCCCGCGACAGCCTTCTGCTAGATGAAGTCCAGTTAATCCCTGCGGCAGACCCTTGGCAACGGGCACCACTTAAAGCGACGGCCCGTCAACGTTGCGACATGCTCGAGCTGGCCATACGAGCGCAGCCCAAACTTGTCGTCAACCCCATAGAAATCGAGCGCGGAGGGAAAACCTATACCATCGACACGCTCGAAAGCCTGCCTCGCGATGCCCAGTATTTTTGGGTGCTGGGCACCGACCAACTGGCCAATTTTTGCTCTTGGCACCGGTGGGAAGATATCCTGATCTATGTACACCTGGTGGTGGCAAATCGACCAGGCACGGCCCTCGAGGCGCCCGCTCCGTTGCAGTACCTCCTCGACGCCCTGAAGAAGCCGATTATCGAACTGACCTTCGAGCCCATGTCTGTTTCAGCAACAGCCATCCGCAACGCCATAGTTTCTGAAACGGCTATTGATGCATTTGTAGACCCCGCCGTTGAACAATATATAAAACAACACCGCCTCTATCAATCGTGACGATACCGCTATCGTCAACCCTCATATCTACTGCACATGAATCTACAAAAATTACAACGCCTCGTCATCGATGCCCTGGAAGACGTCAAGGCACAAGACATCAAAGTCTTCAACACCACCGACATCACCAGCATGTTTGACCGCGTCATCATCGCCAGCGGCACATCTAACCGGCAAACCCGCGCACTTGCAAACAGCGTCGCTGACGCTGCACGTGCGCAAAAAATTCCTATCGTTGCTTTCGAAGGCCAAGAGACCGGCGAATGGGTGCTGCTCGACCTGGGCGATATCGTTATCCACTGCATGCAGCCCGAGATCCGGCGCTATTACAACCTCGAAGAAGTGTGGGGCGGCAAACCGGTCAAAGTCAAACTGTTGGCGCAATCGATGGGGCATTCTGACTACCCCACCGATAATGACCAATCATTTGATGAAGACGAAGAATAATTAGAGCGCGCACATAAGCATATTGGCCCGCTCCTTATAACGTTAAAGATAATTCTTCGTTCTCGATCTGGAGTCTCCTTCCTAGAATGATCAGGCAATCAAGCATGATTATCAGGAGGCTCCATGAACGCACCTCACGCCAGAAAGCTGACGCCTTTTACCGGTGGCGTACAGCGCACTTATGACACCAACGTACTGATCATTGGCGGGGGCCCCGCAGGTACCTGGGCCGCTATCAGCGCCGCAACAAAAGGTTGCAGTGTCATCCTCGTCGACAAAGGATTCTGCGGCACATCCGGCGCCACAGCACCATCAGGTACGGGTGTGTGGTATGTAAAGCCCGACACAACGCTGCGTGAACAGGCCAAAGCCAGCCGATACGAAATGGGCGGCAAACTGGCCGAGTATGAGTGGATGGACCGAGTTCTTGAACAGACTTGGCTGAACATTCACCAGTTGGCCGATTGGGGCTATCCCTTTCCCGTCGACGAACTCGGAGAGTCTCAACGGACATCGCTTCAAGGCCCCGAATACATGCGCCTGATGCGTAAACAGGCCAAGGCCCACGGGGTCCGGATTCTCGACCATCATCCCGCACTCGAGCTGCTGATACACGCGGATGGTTCAGTTGGCGGCGCAACTGGGATCAACCGTATGAACGGTGATACCTGGAGCATCCGTTCCCAATCGGTTGTCATCGCAACCGGAGGGTGCGCATTTCTGAGCCGGGCGCTGGGCTGCAATGTCCTAACCGGTGATGGGCTATTGATGGCGGCCGAAGCCGGCGCCGAGTTGTCGGGCATGGAGTTTTCGAACGCTTACGGGCTGGGACCTGCATTCTCATCCGTCACCAAGTCCCTGTTCTATAACTGGGCTAACTTCTACAACGAAGATGGCACCCTAATTGAAGGTGCGGGCTCAGCGCGCGGGCGCGGCAAGATCGCCCAAACGCTTCAAACTCAGCCGGTCTTCGCTCGCCTGGACCGGGCAGATGCGCAGATTCGCACCTGGATGCGTACGGCCCAACCGAATTTCTTTGTCTCCTTTGATCGGCGCGGAATCAATCCATTCACAGATTTTTTCCCTGTCTCGCTGCGCCTGGAGGGCACAGTTCGCGGCACCGGCGGCCTGAACATTCTGTCAAAGGAGTGTGCCACTAACGTCGCAGGGCTCTACGCGGCCGGTGACGCTGCAACGCGTGAGTTGATCTGCGGAGGCTTTACCGGAGGTGGTAGCCATAATGCGGCGTGGGCGTTGTCATCCGGCTTCTGGGCTGGCGCGGGAGCGGCCGACTTCAGCAAGCAGTCACCTCAAACCGGCAAAGAATCGTTATGGCGCGCCGGTCACGCTGGCCTGCCACACAATAATCACCACGTCTGGTCAGCACAAGACGTCATCAAACGGACGCAGGACGAAGTGTTCCCTTATGCGCGGAACTGGGCGCGTGAAGGTGGCGAACTGAGCGAATCACTCACACGACTGGATGCACTCTGGGCGCAGATTTCAAATGGAAGCCCGCAGGGCAGCGCATCCCACCTGGTTAAAGCCCGCGAGGCCGCAGCCATGTTGGCCACGGCGCGATGGATGTATCAAAGCGCACTGTCACGCCAGGAAACCCGAGGCATGCACCGACGCAGGGACTACGTCCGACTTGACCCGCTGCAACGTCATCGGGTTATTTGCGGCGGGCTACATCAGCTTTGGGTCGACCGAAAAGAGGTTATCGATCGTCATGTCGACCCGGCCGCAACGCCAGCCCACATCCAACCCCCTGTTGAACTGGAGACAACATGATTGAAATCGTCAGCGCAGAACGTTGCACCGCTTGCAATATTTGCGTTCAGGTCTGCCCCACCAACGTCTTTGAGATTGTTAAGGGAGAAGCCCCGCGTATCGCGCGACAAAACGACTGCCAAACATGCTTCATGTGCGAACTGTATTGCCCTGAAGACGCCTTGTACGTCGCACCTGTCGCCGATGAGCCCGTCCATGTCAACGCGCAGGACGAAAAGCTCAAGTCGCTAATGGGCAGCTACAAAAAGTCCATTGGCTGGAGCAAAGGGCAAACATCCACGGCGGCACGCGACCACAGCTTTGAATTACTACTACGAGCACATTGACATGACCAAAATAGATAACCAACTAAGAAGCCGACGAACATTCCTTCAGATGGCACTGGCGGCAGGCGCCAGCTTGGCGGTTCCAGGACTCAGCATTGGCCAAGCAAAAGAAACTACTTTGCGAATCGGATATATCGGCCCATCACCCGAGTTGGTAAACGTGAGCGGCTGGGCACTGACCAAAGGGCACTTGCTACGTGAAATAGAACCTTTGGGCTACCGTTCAGTCACCACACACACATTTGCCAACGGCCCCGATCTGAATGAAGCTTTCCTGGCAGGATCAGTTGACGTCGGCATTTATGGCGATACCCCTTCCCTGGTTGCGCGCTCGCGGGGGCTCAAGAACAAGCTGATCGGCTTTGATCAGATCGGAATGGACGTCTGGTTACTCACCCCGCAAGGCGGCGTCACGAGCATCAAGGCGCTCGAAGGACAAGTGGTCGCTGTCGCGCTGGGGTCCTACATGCACCGATATGTCATTGGTCTGCTCAAAGGCGCAGGCATTCTAAAGTCGACAAAGATCGTTTATATGCTACCCCGTGATGGCGGGCCTGCGCTTGAGAAAAAAGCCGTAGCGGCGTTTGCTGCGCCTATCGGCATGGGTCCGTTACTCGCTGCACGAGGCTTTCCTGTACTCGATCAGGCAAGCCGGCATCCAGACTTGACCGGCTCATCATTGATCACAGCGTCGGATGAAGCACTCAACCGGGTACCAGAACTTGCTGCCGCGCTACTTCGCGCCAGACAATCTGCACTGGACGAAATTCGAAAGAACCCCGATGCGTATTATGCATTCCACGCCAAGGCGAGCGGCTTTACGGAAGAAGTAGTCCGGGCGTCGCACCCAATCTCGCAGTTTGCCTACGACGCATATCCTGCCATAGGTCTCGAGGGTCTAAAAGACGTCAATCAATTTTTACTCAACGAGAAACTGATTCGTCAGCCTGTAGACCTGAATCAATGGCGTCTGGCGGGGCTATGAATCATGACAAAGACTACACCCTTCGATCGATCGTGGCTCACCCCCATCCTGCCCTGGGTTCTACCGGTCATGCTACTGGTCCTTTGGGAAACCGCAGTAACAACAGGCCTGATCGGGACACATCTCTTGCCAGCCCCCACAGAAGTCTTAAAAGCGGGTTGGGACCTCAGTGCCTCTGGTGAGTTATGGAACCATATGCTTGTCAGCACAGGCCGCGCACTGGCGGGGTTTGCTATCGGCGCCAGCCTGGGTTTGCTAATGGGTATTTTGACGGGCGTGTCGCGCTTCAACGAACTGTTGCTTGACAGTTCAATGCAAATGATTCGCAACATACCTCACCTGGCTCTGATTCCCCTTGTCATCATCTGGTTCGGTATTGATGAAAGTGCCAAGATTTTTCTGGTAGCACTGGGAACACTATTCCCAGTCTATATCAACACCTACCATGGTATCCGTCAGGTCGATCCAAACTTGATAGAAATGTCGCGCAGTTATGGTCTATCTGGGTGGCAACTGTTCAGACACGCCATTTTGCCAGGGGCTCTGCCATCTATCCTGGTGGGTATCCGCTTTTCACTCGGCTTAATGTGGCTGACCCTGATCGTTGCAGAAACCATTTCTGCAACAGCAGGGATCGGGTACCTTGCAATGAACGCACGCGAGTTTCTACAAACCGATATCGTCGTTTTCGCCATTCTTACCTACGCTCTGCTTGGAAAAGCAGCTGACACCCTCGCGCGTGGACTGGAACATCATTGGCTGAACTGGCACCCCGCTTTCCAAACATCTTCAAGGACTTCGACATGAACACGATAGAGCACGGCTTAGGAATTGAACTGCAAGGTATCGAGAAAACCTTTAACACGCGACGCGTACTACGGGACATCACTCTTGAAATACCTGCCGGACAATTTGTTGCGATTGTCGGGCGCAGCGGATGCGGCAAAAGCACGCTGCTAAGGCTCTTGTCGGGGCTTGATGCAACGACGCACGGGACGATCAACGACGACCAAGGCAAACCCTTGGACGCCAGTCAGAGTCAAGTCCGGCTCATGTTTCAGGATTCTCGACTGCTGCCCTGGAAGTCGGTGCTCGATAATGTCCGTCTTGGACTACCCATTGAAGCCACGCAGGCGGCGCTGGACGCCCTGGATGCCGTTGGCCTGAAAGACCGAGCCAAAGACTGGCCCGCAACACTATCTGGGGGACAACGCCAACGTATCGCTCTGGCCCGAGCTTTGGTCCACAAACCACGCCTGTTGCTGCTCGACGAACCTCTCGGCGCGCTTGATGCCCTGACACGCATTGAAATGCAACAACTTATCGAAAAACTCTGGACCAGGCAGGGTTTTACTGTGGTTCTCGTCACACACGATATCAGCGAAGCCGTATCAGTGGCCGACCGGATCATTCTGATTGAAACAGGCCGCATTGGGATCGACTTGCCCGTGAATGTCGCTCGCCCCAGAGATCGACACTGCCCGGAGCTCGCGGCCATTGAACGGCTTATACTTGAACGTGTTATGCGTCCGATCGAATCCAGCACACAAGTCGGGGTTGACGCACTCAGTGCACAGGAACATGACGCCCTGCTGCCAGAGAACGATCCGCTATACTCCGGACGCCATTCCATGGCGTGAACACCCATCTGGTGCCCCATGAAAACCCCACTGCCCTTTTTGATCGACTGAATGAAACTTATTGTTACTGCAGTGGGCATACGTATGCCTCGTTGGGTTGAAGAGGCTTGGCAAGACTACGCCAAGCGTATGCCCGCAGATTGCACCCTGGTACTGCGCGAAATCAAACCCGAACCGAGAACCAGCGGGAAAACACCGCAGCAAATGATGCAAGCCGAAGCGCAACGCATCGACGCAGCGTTGCCCAGTCACGCTCGAATTATTGCGCTTGACGAACATGGCCGGGACCTGACCACGATGAAACTGGCCGACGAGCTTCAGAAGTGGCGTGCTGACGGACAGGATGTCGTGTTTTTGATTGGTGGCCCCGATGGTCTGGATAGCCAACTGAAGCAACGGTGTGATAGCCTGATACGACTGTCATCCTTGACGTTACCTCACCCGATGGTCAGGGTCGTCCTGGCCGAGCAGCTCTACCGTGCTTGGGCCATCAACACCAATCATCCTTACCATCGGGCCTAATCAGAGTGCCCGATCATGCAGAAACGCCGTACCAAAATTGTGGCCACACTAGGCCCTGCCAGCTCGTCTCCTGAAGTCATCGAAAAACTCATCCTGGCGGGCATGGACGTTGCCCGGCTTAATTTTTCGCATGGTAGCGCGCAAGATCATCGTGAACGCACCGAGCTGGTTCGGTCGTTGGCAGCCAAGCACAAACGGCGTGTCGCCATTATGGGCGACCTTCAAGGCCCAAAAATCCGTATTGCCAAATTTCGTAACCAGCAGGTCAACCTGACCGAAGGCAATACATTTACGTTATCGAATCTGCATCCCGATACCGAAGGCGATGACACCATTGTGGGCATTGACTACCCCAGCCTGGTTCGCGACTGTCGGCCAGACGACGAGTTGCTGCTCGACGACGGCCGTATTGTGCTGCGGGTCGATCGAGTCGACGAGCATGCGGTTTACACCACCATTACCCAGGGCGGCGTTTTATCTAACAATAAAGGGATTAATCGCCGTGGCGGCGGGATCTCTGCCCCAAGCCTCACAGAAAAAGACAAAGCTGACATCAAAACAATTGCTGAGCTCGAACTAGATTATGTCGCGGTATCGTTTCCCAGGTACGGACATGACATCACCATGGCACGCGAGTTGCTTGACGCTGCGGGTAGCCGAGCTTGGATCATTGCCAAAATTGAACGTGCCGAAGCCGTGGCAGACGATGCCGCCCTTGATGACCTGATTGCAGCCAGTGACGGCGTCATGGTCGCACGCGGCGATCTTGGCGTCGAGGTAGGCGACGCGCGGCTGGCCGGGATCCAGAAACGCATTATTTTGCACGCACGCACACTGAATAAACTTGTCATTACTGCAACGCAAATGATGGAATCCATGGTGTCGAGCCGGTTGCCAACACGCGCTGAAGTATCCGACGTTGCCAATGCGGTTCTTGACTATACCGATGCAGTCATGCTTTCGGCCGAATCAGCCGCTGGGCAATATCCTGTCGAGGCGGTGGCGGCGATGGCCCGAATCTGTTTGGGTGCCGAACAAGAGCCCGGCACAACCAAGTCAAAACATCGAATCGGTGAAACCTTCAACCGTTGCGACGAGACCATTGCCTTGTCGGCCATGTATGCCGCCAATCACTTTCATGGCATCAAAGCCATTGTCAGTCTGACGGAAAGCGGCCATACGCCGCTTATCATGTCGCGAATCCGGTCGGGTGTGCCCATTTACTGTTATACCTCTCACCCAGCCACCGAACGCCGTGTAGCGATGTTTCGTGGCGTCTACGCGCTCCCGTTCGATACTAATGCCGTTGCTTGGGAAGAAATCGGCGATACTGCCGTGCGCGTACTGGTCGAACAAGGACTATTGCAAACCGGCGAGTGGGTCATTATTACAAGAGGCGACACGCCTCACGACGGCGGCACCAACAGCATGCGCATCGTTTGCGCCTGACGCATGATCTCTAATAATCTATTTACACAATATGTCGATTTATCTTGCCTCTGCCAGCCCCAGGCGCCACGAAATACTTTTACAAATGGGCGTAGCACACGACATCCTAATCGTGCCTGCACCGCCTGGCGATGACGAGCCACAACTGCCGGGCGAGTCGCCGGAAGCCTATGTGTTGCGTACGGCCCATGAAAAAGCCGATCGGGCGATTCAATGGATAACAACAGCCAAACTGCCGCAAAAGCCTGTGCTCACTGCCGATACAACAGTTTCTATTGAGGGACGGGTATTGGGTAAGCCATCGTCGCTTGACGACGCCAGAAACATGCTTGAATGCCTGTCGGGTAAGACACACCAGGTGCAGACGGTTGTTACCTTGACTGCCGGTGCTCGTCGTGAGGAACGCATCAGTACCACTACGGTCACTTTCTCACCGCTGAGTTCAACCGAGATCCAAGCGTACTGCACCAGCACTGAGCCGTGGGGCAAGGCCGGCGGCTACGGCATCCAAGGCAAGGCGTCGATGTTTATCCAGCGTATCGCGGGCAGTTATAGCGGCGTGATGGGGCTACCGGTGTTCGAGACCGCGCAGCTGCTCAAGGCACACGGCTTGCTTACGGACCCTGTCATCGTCCAGGAGTGATGACGCCAGATCCGGCTCGATTCAACGACATAGTGGCATATTACTGGGGACTGGCGTTTCGCGAATGTAGCGCACAAAGAAAAACGCCCCGCAAAGTTATTTGCGGGGCGTTTTAGAATAAAAGCCTGACGATGACCTACTTTCACAGACGTTAATCAACTATCATCGGCGCAGAGGTGTTTCACGGTCCTGTTCGGGATGGGAAGGGGTGGGACCACCTCGCTATGGTCGTCAAGCGTAACTTGTTGCCTGGGCTGATTCTTGGGCCAGCCTGGGCCAATCGGGGAAGAAGCAACGTGTGTGGCCTTGAGGCGCTCACACACGGTGAAGTATGTTGGGTGCTTTTCACGTTGAACATCGTTTGATGTTCTGGGGGTTGCGTTGTTTTGCGGTGCTGTTGCTGCGCTAGGGGGTTAACCCCTTGGGCGCAGACTTTCAATTTGTTTGAACGGCACTTGAACACGTTAACCTACAAGGTTATAGGATCAAGCCGCACGGGCAATTAGTACTGGTTAGCTAAGTACATTACTGTACGTACACACCCAGCCTATCAACGTCCTGGTCTCGAACGACCCTTTAGGGGGCTCTAGGCCCCGGGATACCTAATCTTCAGACGAGTTTCCCGCTTAGATGCCTTCAGCGGTTATCTCTTCCGTACATAGCTACTCGGCAATGCCATTGGCATGACAACCGATACACCAGAGGTACGTCCACTCCGGTCCTCTCGTACTAGGAGCAGGCTCCGTCAAGTATCCAACGCCCACGGCAGATAGGGACCAAACTGTCTCACGACGTTTTAAACCCAGCTCACGTACCTCTTTAAATGGCGAACAGCCATACCCTTGGGACCGGCTACAGCCCCAGGATGAGATGAGCCGACATCGAGGTGCCAAACACCGCCGTCGATATGAACTCTTGGGCGGTATCAGCCTGTTATCCCCAGAGTACCTTTTATCCGTTGAGCGATGGCCCTTCCATTCAGAACCACCGGATCACTATGTCCTGCTTTCGCACCTGTTCGACGTGTCAGTCTCACAGTCAAGCACGCTTATGCCATTGCACTATCAGCACGATTTCCGACCGTACCTAGCGTACCTTCGAACTCCTCCGTTACGCTTTGGGAGGAGACCGCCCCAGTCAAACTGCCCACCATGCACTGTCCCCAACCCGGATAACGGGCCAAGGTTAGAACCGCAAACAGACCAGGGTGGTATTTCAAGGTTGGCTCCCTCGAATCTAGCGACTCGATTTCAACGCCTCCCACCTATCCTACACAGGCCGGTTCACAGTTCAATGCAAAGCTACAGTAAAGGTTCATGGGGTCTTTCCGTCTAGCCGCGGGTAGATTGCATCATCACAAACACTTCAACTTCGCTGAGTCTCAGGAGGAGACAGTGTGGCCATCGTTACGCCATTCGTGCAGGTCGGAACTTACCCGACAAGGAATTTCGCTACCTTAGGACCGTTATAGTTACGGCCGCCGTTTACCGGGGCTTCGATCAAGAGCTTGCACCCCATCACTTAACCTTCCGGCACCGGGCAGGCGTCACACCCTATACGTCCACTTTCGTGTTAGCAGAGTGCTGTGTTTTTAATAAACAGTCGCAGCCACCGATTCTCTGTGACCCCATCATGCTCAGGGCGCAGGCCCATCACACTACCGGGGTATACCTTCTCCCGAAGTTACGGTATCAATTTGCCGAGTTCCTTCTCCTGAGTTCTCTCAAGCGCCTTGGAATATTCATCCCGTCCACCTGTGTCGGTTTGCGGTACGGTCTTGCAGTACTGAAGCTTAGAGGCTTTTCTTGGGACCACTTCCAATCAGTTTAAGACCGAAGTCTTATTCAGCCACACCCTTGAATTACGCGCCCGGATTTGCCTAAAGCGCCTTCTATAGTGCAGCAACGGGGACTTCCAACACCCCGATGATCTTTCGCAATCCGTCCCCCCATCGCATACTGCAATGGTGCTGGAATATTAACCAGCTTCCCATCAGCTACGCATCTCTGCCTCGCCTTAGGGGCCGACTCACCCTGCGCCGATGAACGTTGCGCAGGAAACCTTGGACTTACGGCGAGGGGGCTTTTCACCCCCTTTATCGCTACTCATGTCAGCATTCGCACTTCTGATACCTCCAGCAGCCTTTACAAGCCACCTTCGCAGGCTTACAGAACGCTCTCCTACCGCGTATATCTAAAGATACACACCCGCAGCTTCGGTAACTGGCTTAGCCCCGTTACATCTTCCGCGCAGGACGACTCGATCAGTGAGCTATTACGCTTTCTTTAAAGGATGGCTGCTTCTAAGCCAACCTCCTGACTGTCTAAGCCTTCCCACTTCGTTTCCCACTTAGCCAATTTTGGGGACCTTAGCTGGCGGTCTGGGTTGTTTCCCTCTTGAGTCCGGACGTTAGCACCCGGTGCTCTGTCTCCCGCGCTGTACTTGCCGGTATTCGGAGTTTGCCATGGTTTGGTAAATCGCAATGACCCCCTAGCCATAACAGTGCTCTACCCCCAGCAGTAATACGCGAGGCACTACCTAAATAGTTTTCGGAGAGAACCAGCTATTTCCAGGCTTGTTTAGCCTTTCACCCCTATCCACAGTTCATCCCCTAATTTTTCAACATTAGTGGGTTCGGTCCTCCAGCACGTGTTACCGTGCCTTCAACCTGACCATGGATAGATCGCCTGGTTTCGGGTCTACACCCAGCGACTAAATCGCCCTATTCGGACTCGCTTTCGCTACGCCTTCCCTATTCGGTTAAGCTTGCCACTGAATGTAAGTCGCTGACCCATTATACAAAAGGTACGCAGTCACCCCATATAGAGGCTCCTACTGTTTGTATGCACACGGTTTCAGGATCTATTTCACTCCCCTTCCGGGGTTCTTTTCGCCTTTCCCTCACGGTACTGGTTCACTATCGGTCGATCACGAGTATTTAGCCTTGGAGGATGGTCCCCCCATCTTCAGACAGGATTTCACGTGTCCCGCCCTACTTGTCTGACGCTTAGTTCCACACGCTGTATTTCACCTACAGGGCTATCACCTGCTATGGCCGCCCTTTCCAGAGCCTTCGGTTATACAACATGCTAAATCGTCACGGCTGTTCCGGTTTCGCTCGCCGCTACTGCCGGAATCTCGGTTGATTTCTTTTCCTCGAGCTACTGAGATGTTTCAGTTCACCCGGTTCGCTTCAACACACCTATGTATTCAGTGTGTGATACCCACTTACGTGGGTGGGTTTCCCCATTCGGACATCTGCGGATCAATGCTTGTTTGCTAGCTCCCCGCAGCTTTTCGCAAGCTACTACGTCCTTCATCGCCTGTGATCGCCAAGGCATCCACCATGTGCACTTAGTCACTTGATCCTATAACGTTATAGGTTATAGGTCTCTAACTTGAGTTGCGTGTTTGTGCCGTTCATCATTTTCAAAGGCCCAACCTTAATAAATTAAGATCGGTTTTGAGAACTACTTGAACTAAATTGTTTAATGCAATCACAACCCGTACTTATCGTTTGCTACAACACGACACTAACTACCTGGCACCGAAGTGCCAAACACTTAGCTTTGCGTTGCAACACACCATAACTACTTCATTGTGTTGTTGCTTCTTCCTGATTGTTAAAGAACGATTTACAGCCGCTAACTTTTGGCACCTCACCCGAAGGCAAGCTACTTTTAAAAGCTAACGAACAGAACCCTAGAGTATACCCTAAGATGCTCTTCGTTAACCTGCATGGAACCCAAGAATTTAACTCTCAGACCAATCACCCAACTCACACCCATTCTAGCCACACCGAAGTATGGTGGAGGATGACGGGATCGAACCGACGACCCCCTGCTTGCAAAGCAGGTGCTCTCCCAGCTGAGCTAATCCCCCTTCTCGTAAAACTATGGTGGGTCAAGTTGGAATCGAACCAACGACCCCCGCCTTATCAAGACGGTGCTCTAACCGACTGAGCTACTGACCCTTGGCCTTAACCCGATGGGTGCACTGCTGTAACCTGGATATCACCAGACCACAACCCATGCCGACTGCACTTTCAAACAACCGATAAGCGTGAGCACTTCAAATAATAACCACCCTGCACCAACGTGCTCTTAAAGGAGGTGATCCAGCCGCACCTTCCGATACGGCTACCTTGTTACGACTTCACCCCAGTCATGAATCCCACCGTGGTAAGCGCCCCCCTTACGGTTAGGCTACCTACTTCTGGTGAAACCCACTCCCATGGTGTGACGGGCGGTGTGTACAAGACCCGGGAACGTATTCACCGCGACATTCTGATCCGCGATTACTAGCGATTCCGACTTCATGCAGGCGAGTTGCAGCCTGCAATCCGGACTACGATCGGGTTTCTGAGATTGGCTCCCCCTCGCGGGTTGGCAACCCTCTGTCCCGACCATTGTATGACGTGTGAAGCCCTACCCATAAGGGCCATGAGGACTTGACGTCATCCCCACCTTCCTCCGGTTTGTCACCGGCAGTCTCATTAGAGTGCCCTTTCGTAGCAACTAATGACAAGGGTTGCGCTCGTTGCGGGACTTAACCCAACATCTCACGACACGAGCTGACGACAGCCATGCAGCACCTGTGTTCCGGTTCTCTTGCGAGCACTCCTCTATCTCTAAAGGATTCCAGACATGTCAAGGGTAGGTAAGGTTTTTCGCGTTGCATCGAATTAATCCACATCATCCACCGCTTGTGCGGGTCCCCGTCAATTCCTTTGAGTTTTAATCTTGCGACCGTACTCCCCAGGCGGTCAACTTCACGCGTTAGCTGCGCTACTAAGGCCCGAAGNCCCCAACAGCTAGTTGACATCGTTTAGGGCGTGGACTACCAGGGTATCTAATCCTGTTTGCTCCCCACGCTTTCGTGCATGAGCGTCAGTATTATCCCAGGGGGCTGCCTTCGCCATCGGTATTCCTCCACATCTCTACGCATTTCACTGCTACACGTGGAATTCTACCCCCCTCTGACATACTCTAGCCCGGTAGTTAAAAATGCCATTCCAAAGTTAAGCTCTGGGATTTCACATCTTTCTTTCCGAACCGCCTGCGCACGCTTTACGCCCAGTAATTCCGATTAACGCTTGCACCCTACGTATTACCGCGGCTGCTGGCACGTAGTTAGCCGGTGCTTATTCTGCAGGTACCGTCAGTTGCGCCAAGTATTATTCAGCGCCGTTTCTTCCCTGCCAAAAGTGCTTTACAACCCGAAGGCCTTCATCGCACACGCGGGATGGCTGGATCAGGGTTTCCCCCATTGTCCAAAATTCCCCACTGCTGCCTCCCGTAGGAGTCTGGGCCGTGTCTCAGTCCCAGTGTGGCTGGTCGTCCTCTCAAACCAGCTACGGATCGTTGCCTTGGTGGGCCTTTACCCCACCAACTAGCTAATCCGATATCGGCCGCTCCAATAGTGAGAGGTCTTGCGATCCCCCCCTTTCCCCCGTAGGGCGTATGCGGTATTAGCCACGCTTTCGCGTAGTTATCCCCCGCTACTGGGTACGTTCCGATACATTACTCACCCGTTCGCCACTCGCCACCAAAAAGAGCAAGCTCTTTTCGTGCTGCCGTTCGACTTGCATGTGTAAAGCATCCCGCTAGCGTTCAATCTGAGCCAGGATCAAACTCTTCAGTTTAAACCTGTAAATCGTATTTTCCTTAGCCCGAAGGCCAGGTCATACGTCGCTATGCTCAAAGAAATAAACAAGTATTTGCGATCCATAAATGAACCGCAGCTTGACTTATTTCTGTGTAAGCACTTATGTAGTATTACTTTAGCCCCTTCGTGAGAAGGGTGTTGGCCAAAGTGGCTACCTTCAAAGTGCCCACACTTATCGGTTGTTTAATTGTTAAAGAGCAGTGTCGCTGCAACACGTTTGCCACATCGGTGCCGTAGAATCTAAACCCTACCGAACCGCAAGCGCTTCATCTTGCTGCGCTTCGTTGATCTGTTTGATCAGCGAAGAAACGAGATTATGAACCCTTTTTTTATCGCTGTCAAATCGTTTTGCAGTTTATTTTAAAAAGTTTTTAATCAACTCCTTAAAACCACCACCACGACTTGAACAACTCGCCTTATTCAGGCCAACCCCACAACCGAAACCCAGAACCTGGACCCCAACTGCNTGCAACACGTTTGCCACATCGGTGCCGTAGAATCTAAACCCTACCGAACCGCAAGCGCTTCGTCTTGCTGCGCTTCGTTGATCTGTTCGATCAGCGAAGAAACGAGATTATGAACCCTTTTTTTATCGCTGTCAAATCGTTTTGCAGTTTATTTTAAAAAGTTTTTAATCAACTTCTTAAAACCACCACCACGACTTGAACAACTCGCCTTATTCAGGCCAACCCCACAACCGAAACCCAGAACCTGGACCCCAACTGCGCGGCTTAAAAAAAGTTGCTGCCTCGCCCTTTGCTTTACTGCTTATTCGGGTAAACCCGAACTGGCTGTGCTGCAAAGGAGGCGAACTATAGCACGCTTATTTTAAAGTGTGCAAGTCAACCGCGAAAAATATTCAAAATAGTTTGAAAAATGCCGGTTTACGACTGGGCGTGTAAGCAAGTTAATTCGTGGTCACGCCATTTAATAGCAGCAGGCCAACCAATATAGACCAGGTGATTTATGGCGGTGGTGCTTAATTGGCGCTGTGACGTTATCTGTCAGCATTACCGTTTACCTTACGGCAGCGCTGCTCGAAGCTAGCAACAAATTGAACCCACGCTTACGATAACCACGAATCAATTCGTATTGGTCAGCAACCTGCACGTCGCGCACGCCGCTTTTTTATAAGGTGCTGCTATCAAGAATCCGGGCCTTCGCGCTTGTATGTAAAGTTGCCCAGGCAATTTTTAGCTGACGTGGCATACTTTAGGACAACTACAGGCGTGGCTGCATGACGTGCTTTACACCTTGCACAACATACTCCTTGCACTTGTGCTCCCAACAAAGCAATACGCCTGTGCCACATAATAAACATAGACCATTCTATAAAAGAGACACATGGCAGAAGATATTCTGATTAACGTAACGCCCTTTGAAACGCGTGTGGCAATTGTCGAGCAAGGCGCAGTACAAGAGTTGCACATGGAACGCAGCATACAGCGCGGCCATGTCGGCAACCTTTATTTGGGTAAGGTAGTGCGTGTATTGCCCGGGATGCAAAGCGCTTTTGTAGATATCGGCCTTGAGCGCGCGGCATTCATACACGTGGCCGACTTGCGCCAGAACCGTGCCGAGCGCACAACCGGCGGTACCTTGACCCCGATTGAAAAGCTGCTGTTTGAAGGGCAGTCTTTAATGGTGCAGGTCATCAAAGACCCATTGGGCACCAAAGGCGCACGACTATCCACCCAAGTCAGCATTGCCGGGCGGATGCTGGTGTACCTACCCCACGAGCCCCATGTCGGCATTTCGCAAAAGATCGAATCCGAGGAAGAACGCAATGCCCTGCGGGAACGCGTGACAAAACTAATGCCCGAAGGCGAAGCTGGCGGGTTTATTGTGCGCACGCAGGCCGAAGGGGCTAGCGATGAAGAGCTGGCCGCCGACTTGTCGTACCTGCGCATCCTCTGGGGCCGCATCCAGACTAAAGCAAAGTCGCAACCCGCCCCATCGATGCTGTACACCGACCTAACCCTCGAGCAACGCGTATTGCGCGATATGGTCAGCCCCGATACCGGCGCCATTCTGGTCGACTCGCGAGCCACTACACAGCGCCTTATCGAATGGGCCGAAACATTCACCCCTTCAGTCAAAGACCGGATCTCGCATTACAGCGGTGAGCGCCCGCTATTTGACACCGCCAATGTCGATGAAGAGATTGCACGCGCCCTATCGCGCAGGGTCGACCTTAAATCGGGCGGCTACCTGATTATCGATCAGACCGAAGCCCTGACGACGGTTGACGTCAACACCGGCGGTTTTGTCGGCGGCCGAAATTTTGATGACACAATATTCAAAACCAACCTCGAAGCTGCCGTCGCCATAGCGCGGCAGCTTCGCTTGCGAAACCTTGGCGGCATCATCATCCTGGATTTTATCGATATGGATGATGCGGGGCACCGCACGGCCGTGTTGGCCGAGCTGAATAAGGCCCTGTCGAAAGACCGAACCCGAATGACCGTAAGCGGGTTCAGCCAATTGGGGTTGGTCGAGATGACGCGCAAAAGAACCCGCGACTCGCTGGCACACCAACTCTGCGAGCCATGCCCCACTTGCCAGTCGCGCGGGCATGTGCGCACGCCGCGCACATTGTGCTACGAAATATTGCGTGAAATTTTGCGCGAATCACGACAATTCAACCCGAAAGAGTTTCGCGTGCTGGCTTCACAGGCGGTTGTCGACCTGTTTCTTGAAGAGGAAAGCGCCCACCTGGCCATGCTGGGCGACTTCATTGGCAAACCTATTACGCTCGAAGTCGAGAATGGCTACCCTCAAGAGCAATATGATATTGTGCTGATTTAAGATGGAGCCGATAACTTCCCGCCCGCCGCTGGACGATCACGACTTGGCCACCGTGAGGCAAATGTACGGCGAAGCCCAAAACTGGACACGCCACTACGAGCAACTGATCGTCAACGGCAACGTGTTGATTGTTTCGGCTTGCCTGATCTTTGTGGGCCTGGCTTTTGGTGACAAGGTAACCGCGTTACAAGCATCTGCGCTGATGATCATCCCGTTTGGCATGACTATTATCGGCATTACCCTGACCAATACATTGTTTAACCTGTATGCCGTATGCATCCAGCGGATGTTACGGCTGGAAAACTTGCTGGGCTGCTTTGACCCAAACAGGTTCGATGCAATTGACAAGGCCGGCCCCCTGCTACCCCGCGAATTTATGACACTCCCCGTCAAACGTCCCACTTCGGTACGTTTCTTTATCGGCATGCACGGCTTGTTGGGCTGCGCCTATGTCGGGATTACCGCCTTGAAATGGCTATAAGGGACAAACTGCCCCGCCCCCCCCGGGTTGGCGCCATCACAGGCTCGGCGCAATTCGGCTTGCGCGGTAGTCGCCCCGCTTACGATGCTGATGCGGCGCTTTGCTCGGATTCGGGCGCATTGAGCTCAGGCTTTTCAGGACAGTACTCAGGGCGCTGAATGATGGCGAACATATCTTGCACCTGGTTATCGGTCGTGGCGTAATAACTGTAGACGCGCCCCTGGCTATTACGCTCTTTATTCAGCGTAAGGTGTAAAACGACCGTATTGTTAAAGTCCGTCGCGCCTGGGGTGTATGGCTTGGTGACCCTGGCGAAATTAGGATTAAGCTCGTCTATCGAGAACTTAACTTCAGGGTTGCAAATAGCCTGATGCTTGAATACCGCCTTTTGCACCTGAACAAAATCTTTTGTAAACAAACGATCGGCCCTTAGATAAGGTTCACGCTCAAGCACCGACAAACCAATACCGGCATTGTTTGAAGAAGCGCAACCGGCCAGTATGGCCGTCATTGCAACAACTATCCCTTTTTTCATGATCATTTCCTGTGTAAACCTGCGGGCGATATATCGCCCGTAAGTTATAGATTACAGCGTACGTAGACCCGTGCAAATTCAATATCAAAGCGCTTCTTTGAACTGCATTTCGTACAGCGCGGCATACAAACCTTTTTGAGCCAGGAGCTCTTCGTGCCGTCCGGACTCTACGATTTTGCCCTGGTCAAGCACTAGGATTGTGTCCGCCTTCTGTACAGTAGACAAGCGATGCGCAATCACGAGGGTGGTTCGCCCGACCATCAATCGCTCGAGCGACGCCTGCACTTGACGCTCAGACTCGTTATCGAGCGCCGACGTTGCCTCATCGAGGATCAAGATAGGTGCATTCTTGATAAGCGCCCGGGCAATAGCCAAACGCTGACGCTGCCCTCCCGACAGTTGGTTAGCATTTTCGCCAACCCGGGTCTCGAGACCTTCGGGTAAGCCGCGAACAAAGTCATGCAAATTGGCCGCCTCGAGTGCCTTCCAGATGTCGTCTTGACTGGCGTCGTGCAAAGCACCATAACCGACGTTTTCGCCGATGGTGCCATCGAACAACACGACATCCTGGCTGACCAGGGACAATTGGGCTCGCAGACTGCGCAGTTGGCAATTTTCGACAGGTTGCCCATCGATTAACACCCGCCCCGATGTAGGCTCGATAAAGCGAGGCAACATATTAACCAGCGTTGTCTTGCCGCTGCCAGAGCGCCCGACCAGCGCGATGGTTTGACCCGGTTCGGCCACGAACGAAACATCGGCCAGAGTATCGCGCTGGGCATCGGGGAAACGATGGCTGATATGCTCGAACTCGACCTTACCTTTGACCTGCCCTTCGAACACAAACGTGCCTTTGTCGATTTCAGGCTTCTGGTCGATCAGGCCAAAAACACTTTCGGCCGACACCAGCATGCGCTGCATGGCGCCGGCGATATTCGTCAGCCGTTTGATCGGGTCGAAAATTTGCCCAAGCGCCGCCATGAACGAGGCGAAACTACCAACAGTAAGGCCCTCGTTATTGGCCTGATAAAGCGCAACCGCAATAACTGCCGCAACCGACACCCCAACAAAAAACTGAGTGATGGGCGACATGGCAGCGTCGGAGCTTGCGGCGCGCATGTAGAACCGACGCAGACGACTATTGATGTAATGAAAGCGAGAATCTTCGTGCTCGTAACCCTCGAACATTTTGACAACGCGCTGACCGTCGATAGCCTCGCCGACCACCCGGGTAAGCTCGGCATTCATGTTGATCGTGTCTCGATTGATTCTGCGCAGGCGCTTGATGAAAATGCGCGACACATAAACCGACAGCGGCAAGACCAGCAATACAATAAGTGTGAGCTGCCAAGACATGTACAAAAGCACGGCAAGCAACGAAACAACAATAAGCGTTTCGCGCACCAGCACGGTAATAACTTCGGTTGCCAGGCCTGTTACGTTGCCTGCGTCGATGGTGAAGCGGTTCAGCAAACGGCCGGTGTCACCGCGCCTGAACTCGCTGTCTGGCAAATGCAGCAAGCGCTGGAACATCTCTTTGCGTATGCCCAGCAACATATTGTTGGCGATCCAGGCAAACATATAGCTGCTGGAAAAAGTAGACACCCCACGCACAAACATGAGACCAATGACCGCCAGCGGTATTGACCACATATACGACGGCTTGTCGCCGGTAAAGCCTTCGTCGAGCAAGGGCTTCATGATGACGGCCAGGGTGGGCTGTGTCGCGGCACTGATCGAAATCAGGATCATGGCCACCACGACGGCTTTCCAGTAGACACCCAGGCGACTGTATATTCGTCGCCACAAATAAAACTTCACCGGCTCGGCGTGGGCGGGCGCTGATGGTAAAACTGAGCTCAAGACGACACTCGCTTTTATACTAATGAAAAAAGCATTGTAACGTCGCAACCCAAACCCGGCGAAGGCCTCGTACCAACGCCCTATTAACGCTTCTCAATGACCGACATTTCTGCAATTTATGTTCGCTTGCCCAACTGGATAGGCGACGTGTGCATGGCCTTGCCCTCCCTTCATGCCCTGCTCGACACCGGAAAGCCGGTTATTGTCTGCGCTCGCCCCTGGGCAAAAGCATTGCTGTCGGGTTACCCGCTGGCCGGGTTCATCGAAATGACAGGTTCATGGACGCAAAACCGGCGGGCTGTTGCCCAATCGCGCAGACAATATGCCGGCAAAGGCGCAACGGTCGGGTTACTGCTGCCCGACTCACTATCAAGCGCAATGGCTTTTCGGCTGGCTGGGTTGCAATGCGCGGGCTACCGCGATGACGGTCGCAGCCTGTTGCTAAAGTGGCCTATCCGAAAACCAAAGCCGCGGCCTCATGCGGTTGAATCCTGGTATGGGCTGACGCAAACAGCCTTGACCACCTGGAAGCTCCCCTGCCCCATCGGCAGGCCCTCAGAAACGCTGGGCCTTAAGTTGCCGGTATCAGCCAACGCACAGGCCTCGTCGAGCTTGTCTGAGGCCGGGCTGACCGACACGCCCTTTATTTTGATCGCCCCCACGGCAACGGGCTTGCATAAAGGGCAAGTCAAGGTCTGGCCGCATTTCAACGCGCTGACATTGCGTTTACAACAGCAGGGCTACACCGTCGTTATGTGCCCACCACCAGGCGAACGCGACGACGCCCTGCGCAATGCGCCTGCGGCGTTATGCCTTGACCCCCTGCCCCTGGACGCCTTTGTGGCCCTGACCCAGAAGGCGCGACTGGTGATCTGCAACGATTCGGGCGTTTCTCATTTATCTGCTGCGGGTAATGCCCTGCAACTGACGCTGTTTGGCGTTACCGATCACGAACGCACTGGCCCGTGGTCGCCCAAAGCACATTGCCTGGGACAAATGAGGCAATGGCCCGAACTGGACAACGTGACAGAAAAAGCGATATCGTTGGCCAGCAAATGAATATATCCAATCTGCTCGCCAATCTTATTATCCCGCTCAACCTGTGCATAGCGCTTATCGTTGCTGGCGGCTTTCTATATATCTTTCGGCTACGTAAAACGGCCGTAGCCGTAGTTGTTTTTGCGGGGTTCTGGGGTGTTTTCTGGTCGCTGCCCGCTTCTTCGCTTTGGGCAGGCGGCCGTCTTGAACAGTACTACGCCTACCAACCTCCAGAGGCCTACCCCGAAGTCGATGTCATTATTGTGCTTGGCGGCCATACCGCCGGCGGGCGCCCGAACTGGTTTGGCCCTTACACCAAAGAAACGGCCATTACCCGGTCGGATACAGCGGCGCAGCTGTATCTGGCAGGCCGCGCACCGTTTGTCATTGTTTCGGGCGCAGCGCTTGACGGCGGCATCCCCGAAGCCAAAGTCATGGCAGCCAACTTGCAGCAAGACGGTGTACCTGAAAGCGCCATTATTGCCGAAGAGCGCAGTCTGACAACCCGCGAGAACGGCGTGTTTACGCGCGACATCATGCAAACGCTGGGGTTTAAAAAGGCGCTACTGGTGACCTCTGCCCTTCACATGCCTCGGTCAATGGGGGTTTTCCGCGAGCTGGGCATCGATGTGATTGCCGCGCCCTCGCGGCCGCAGATTGTCGTACCAGAAGAGTCTGATTTCGACTTTTGGTTGCCGGATCAACGTACGTTCGAGGCGGCCCGCTCGATCATTAAAGAATATGCCGGTATTTTGGTGTATTGGCTACGAGGTTGGGTGTAATGGCAATGTCGTGCCGGCCGGGTTGCGGCGCCTGCTGTATTGCACCGTCAATATCAAGCCCAATTCCGGGTATGCCTGACGGCAAGCCAGCAGGCGTCGCCTGCATGCATCTGGATGCCGACTATCGCTGCCTGATTTTCGATCACCCTGATCGTCCCGACGTGTGCGGCTCCCTCCAGGCGTCGGAGGAAATGTGCGGAGAAAACCGGACTCAGGCGCTGCGTTGGCTGGGTTACGTCGAAGAAGAAACCCGACCGTCGCGCTCGTCAAGCACCTGGAAATAAAGGGTCTCATAGTTTGCGGCCACTTCGGCCCAGCTATGACGAGCCACAACAGCAGCGGCTCCATGCGCCAGACGACGTCGGCAATCGGCGTCAGTATCGATGCGATTGATGTACGTCGCCAACGCGTCGGCGTTTTCAGGATGGTCGAGCAGCAGGGCCTCGGTTTCCGGTTGAACATACTGCGCGAAACCACACCAAGGCGCGGGACTTAGAATGACAGGCAGTCCATAAGACATGGCTTCGAGCGGCGCCATCCCGAAGCTGTCGTTTAATGTGGGATGTACGTAAATATCGGCGCAGGCGTAATACGGCCCAACATCGGAAGTTTCGTCGATAACCTGGACTCGCTCCCCCAACTGGGCCGCCTGCTGACGAACAAAATCGCGCGCCGGCGCGTTGCCACCGACAACCAGCAACTTAACGCGATCGGGCAAGCGATCCAAAGCCTTGAGCACAGTAAGCAACCCCTTGCGCATCGGGTTGCGCGCCACCAGCAGGCAGACAAGATCGGTATCTGACCAGCCCAATGACTGACGCAGCGCAAACGCTGCCGCGTCATCGACCGGCCCAGCAAGGCTGACACCCGGTGGAATCACGGGAAAATCATGTTGGCCGCCGTAGGCCTGGCGCAACTGATCGGCAATAAGGCCCGATACAGCAACCACCCTGTGACCCGCGCGAGGCTCGACGCGCCGGGCTTCGAGCTGCAAGTACGTTTGAACACGAGGGCTGATGAAGGACATGGCCCGTTTAACGGCAGCCATAGGCTTGACCCGCCAGTTATAGCGTACCGGCGTAACGTGCACCACCTCGATATCGCCACACCAGCCGTTCATATGTGAATGAACGATGTCAAACCCCTGCTTCGTCAGGCGGCGCGCGCGGATGGCAAACAGCAGCACCCGCATCCAGCTGGACAAGCCACGTCGGATATTGATGGGTACATAAGGCAAGTGCAGATCACAAGCCGGATCGTACTGACGGGCAAATACGGTGACATCGTGCTTGCGCGACAGTTCGCGCATGAGCTCCACGCCATAGGCTTCGGCCCCCCCGAAACGGCCCCCGAAACGATCAACAACAAAGGCTATTTTCAACGGGCGGTCAGTCACGGCGGCGCTTGTCCTCGAGACGTGTGAGACACTTTTGCAGGAAGCGCACAATGTTGGTGGACCGAGCCACCGTTACGCGAGGCAAGCCGAACAGCGTGTCGTCAGGGCGGGCTAGCCCCCGAACCGTCGTTGTCGCATTGCTATACCCGGCTTTCTGGGCCATGGCCCGAATGTCAGCGGTCTCGTCGCCATACGGATAACAAAACGCGCTGACCTCAAAGCCCAACAGACGTTCGAGCTCGGTTTTTGAATGTGCGATTTGATGATAGGCGGCATCGGGGGAAAGCGCGGGCAAATGAACATGGTCGAGCGTATGCGACCCGACCTCCTGCCCTGCCTGGGCCCATTGCCTGATCTCGTCCAGAGACATCAGCCCGGAGTGCGGAACACCTATGGCGTAGTCCCACACGTTACCGCCGTCGAGCTGATGCACAACAAAATAATTGGTCGACGTAAAACCATAGCGCGATAGTACAGGCAACGCATTTTGAAGTACGTTGCGATAACCGTCATCGAAGGTGATGCCGAAAACCTTGCCCTTGGCCTCGCCCTTCAGGTAAGGCAACAAGTCGCGCATGGAAAGCCCGCGATAGCCCAAACGGCTCATCCAGGCCATTTGCCGGGTAAAGTCTTTAGGATGCACCGTCAGGCCGCGGTACGGCGTGCCTTTAGGCGCCGGCTCACCAATTTGGTGATACATGAGAATGGGGATCATGCAAAGATTATATAGATTTCAATACAGCGTTTGACGCAACGCCTGCCGATATGAATGCAAGGTACGGTCGGCAAACAACTGCAATCCAAAATCTGTTTCACTGCGACGCCGGGCCGCCTCACCCATCTGAGCCAGACGGTCCGAAGGCAACGCAAAAATCTCTTCGAGCGTATGCGCCACTGCCGAAGGGCTTTGCACAGGAACGACCCAGCCTTCGTCGGGGGAACCCAAATTTTCGGGCAACCCACCCGCATTTGAAATCAGCACGGGCAGGCCCATCGCCATCGTCTCCCGGCAGGCAAAGGACAAGGCTTCCTGATGCGACAGAACGAAACCTACGTCGCATGCGCCTAGAACATCACGGATGTCGTCAACAAGACCGGGGAAGACAACCTGGTCAGCGATGCTACTGGCAGAAAGCTTGTCGAGCCGGAACGCATCGGGCGGGTCGCCCGCCACAACAATGCGAATCCGCTTGCGCAACTCAGCGGGCAACAACGCCGCGCCAGCCACGAGGTCAAGCCAGCCTTTTTCATAATCGGTTCCGCCGACACTGCCAAACACCAGCACATCATCGGCCAGATCGCCGAACCATTGACGACGCAATTGTGACTTTAGCGTCTTTCCAACAGGCTTAAGATGCTCAACGTCGATGCCATGGCGAATGATGTCGACCGGCACGTGTCGATAGGGTGAGTCGGCCAGACTGCTGCCGACATAATCGCTTACCGCGATCACCCGAGTCGTACCCAACCGGGCGCGCAACCGATGTCCGATACTGCGCACCCCACGATCGTTGTGGCGGGTCCAGATGATTTTGGGTGGCTTTTTCAGCCCCATGCATGCCAGCATAAAGTGCCGGTGATCGGCTGATGCATTCACATGCACAATATCAAACTGCTGGGCTTTCAGAAACGCCCGCAAACTGCGAACTTCGCTCAGCATCGTGAAGAATCGAGTCGTAAAGCACAGGTCGACCAGATGCACATGAGGCATATTGTTGACATAGCGATAAAGACGACTGACGCCCGGCGTCCCTACCCAAACATCGTGCTTTTCGCCCAAGGTGTTCAACAGGTTGACAATATAAGTGACGTGACCGCCGCCATTGCCGTAGTGCGTATTGGTATAAAGAATTTTCATTTGGACGGATGGGACGTGTCATCGGGCCAGCGACCCTGTGGATGGCGACCCAGAAAGTAAAGCTTGCTGTAACGAAAAAAACTGCCCGAGGCGGCCGTCAACGCCAGGATCAGCCCTTCTTTCCCGTCAAGAAAACCACGTCGAATGAAATAAATGCGAATAAATGTCCAGAACGCATGTCCGACAATACCCGCCACCGAAGTCTTTTTTCCTCGGGCATGCATCATGCGAGCAGCATCGGTGGAATAACGATTGACCTTGGTGACCATCGCCTCCATGTCGGCATAAGGATAATGAACCAAATGGCCCGACAATACCGCAGGCTTGGTTTGCGCCACGACTTTTTCATGAACGGCAGCATCGGTGAAGCGAGCCGCCCCACGGCGGAATAAACGCAACACATGGTCGGGCCACCATCCGCTGTGTCGAATCCAGCGGCCACCAAAACTCGACAGACGCGCCACAAGGTAGGCATCGTTCTCAGACTGCGCAATAACCTGTCTGATTGACTCAGCCAAGGCTGGCGGCACACGTTCATCGGCGTCAATCGATAGCACCCAGTCTCCGGTTGCCAGATCGAGGGCGCGGTTTTTTTGCGGGCCAAACCCTGGCCAGTCGGGTGTTACCGATACCTTTGCGCCTTTGGCGCGCGCAATGTCGCATGTCGCGTCGGTACTGCCAGAGTCGAGCACGATGATTTCGTCAGCAAAACTGACCGAATCGAGGCAGGCAGCAATATGCCTGGCTTCGTTTTTGGTGATGATGATCACTGACAGAGTCATTTTTTGCTTCGACGCGCCCGCTTCCATAGTTTCCAACGATTAAACAAAGGCCCAATGAGCGGATGCGCGGCAATCTTGATGCGTCGGCCAACCGATACGCCCGTTGTGTTGCGTACGGCAAAACGATAAATATGGGCTGGATCGGTACCCGGAACGTTTTGGCCAAACGCATGCGTGGTGTACAAATATTTGAACCCTTGCGCTTTGGCCAAGGCCACGTACTCAGGATCGAAATAGCCTTGCGGCCAGCAAAAGTGCGGCTGGACTGACCCCAAGTGGGTCTCGAGCGACCGGCGCGATGCTTCTAGCTCTTCCTGAATATGGCGGTTCTTGTTGACTGCGTCGACGAGGTCCCATCGTGTGTGCGTATGGGTGTGACTGTGGAATTCGACAACGCCCTCGGCCTGCATTGCCCGGATTTCACTCCAGCGCAAAATTACCTCATCGCTGCGGCCGGCATCGATACGGCGCTCGCACTCTTTATGTTCGGGTGTTTCGGGCAAGACATCTGCCTGCCCCAGGTGCGGACGCACCGGGCCATCGTGGATCCAGGATGTCACCAGAAAAACCACAGCCTTGAAGCCATACTTTTTCAGTAAGGGATACGCGTAGACCCAATTATCCAAATACCCGTCATCAAAGGTAATTAACACAGACCGCTTCGGCACTTGGGCACCGGCCAGATGTTCCGCAAACTCTGACGCCGTCAGTGACGTATAAGCATTGCGAGAGAGCCAGCGGAGCTGATCTTCGAAATTTTCGGGTGACGCCGTAATGGCGCCCGGCGAGGGGCTGACGTGGTGATACATCAGAACCGGCACAATAGATTGCGTACTCATGACTTGCCTCGTTCGAGCCAGAAGCGATAGGCCGATTCAGTACCCGACACCATGGCATTCAGAGAGAATTTATCGCCACGGGCGACGAATTGACGTCCAACGCTTCCCATGGTTTTGCGCAATGCCGCATCGTCAATAAGGCGGCTGATGGCCGTACGCAATGCCTCGGGGTCGTTAGGTGGCACTAAAAAGCCCGTCTCGGACTCAATCATCATTTCTGGTACGCCACCGACACGTGTGCCGACAACGGGCAGACCGGCCGCCTGGGCCTCGACGTAAACCATTCCCGCCGCTTCGAACTCTGTCGCCAGCGCAAAAATGTCTGACCCGTTCAACACATTGGGGATATCGGCACGCATCCCCAGAAAATGCACTCGGGTTTCCAACCCTTGCGCTTGCACCGAACTTTGAAGCGTTTCGAGCATGGCCCCGGCACCCGCCAGAACAAGATGAATATTGGGCCGGGACTTTATGAGCGGCGCGACGGCCTTCAATAATGTTTCGTGCCCCTTTTGGGCGCGCATCACGGCCACACATACGACAACGATGTCGTTATCCGCCAGTTTGAGCTCGGACCTTAAGGTAGACCCGCTTGGCCAATGTTCGACCGGAACACTGGGGTAGACAACACGCACCTGGTTGGGCTTTACACCGCGCTCGAGCAAATGACTACGAACAAATTCGCTACACGCGATGACCGCATGCGGCACAACGGTATACGAAAATAATGAGCCGACTTTTTTAGCCAAATGGCGAGAGCGTACGATGAGCGGTACGCGCGCCAAGCGTGCAGCAACCCCCACCAGAATCGTGTCGCGGCGACTGTTGGTATTGACGACGTCAAACCGGCCGTCACGCAGCACCTTGCGCAATTTGACCACGCCCTTGAAAAAATTGGCTGGGCCATCGGTGTATAAAGTGTGCACCTTGAAACCATCTTCGCGAAGTTTCTCGGTCAGTACAGCATGCGGCTGACAAATCGCCTCGAGATGATGGCCGTGATCGCGCAAGCCTTTCATGAGCTTGTGAATGTATTGCTCTTGACCACCATAACTGGTGGCTGCTTCAGAAAACACAATGCGCAAAGGCTTCATGAGTAACTGATCTCCACGTGCTCGGGAGATACCCAATCGCCAAGCTGCTCGATAAGCGTGTCGGCCATGCGAACTCGCCAATCGTCACCCAGGCGGACACTGCAGCAGAAAGGCGGCTTGAACAACTGAAGCTCGACAGGCACGCCGGGCACGCCGTTTTCGGGTTCGGCACGGAACGGATTAAGAACCTGACGCAATTGCTGAGGATCAAAGGGTTCAGCCAAGGTAATACGCAACGCCCGGGCTCGCGACTCGCGCGCCAGTTGCAGATCGAAAATGGACTCTGCAGACACCCTCAAGCCGCCCGAGTAATCATCGTTGCTGACTTTCCCTTGAATAATGACGAGCTGATCTTCTTTGAGGCGATGACGGTGCTGCTCGTAAAGCTCGTTAAAAATGGCGATTTCGATCTGCGCAGAGCCGTCATCGATGGCGGCATACAGCATTTTGCCGCGTCGGGTCATTTTGGGACGCAAGGCCGACAGCACACCGGCAAACCATTGCAAACCGCGGGCGGGCTCTAGACGTGCCAAAGGCGTTGGCGCAAAGCGTCGTACCTCGTCGCGCCAGGCATCGAAAAGATGCGCACTGAAGAAAAAGCCTAGCGCTGCTTTTTCTTGGGTAAGGCGAGTTTGCAAATCCCAAGGAGCGACCTTGGCCAATTCGCCCTCAACAATTTCATCACTGTTATCGTCGAACAACGACACCTGATTAGCGCTGCGCTCGACCTGTTCGGCCGCCTCGATGGCGTTACCTACGGTCGCCAACAACGCTGCACGATTATCGTCGATCGTGTCGAACGCTCCCGCACGAATCAGGGCTTCGATGGTACGACGGTTAACAGCATGACGGTCGATACGCCGGCAAAAATCAAAAAGACTGGCAAACGGCCCACCTTCCTGGCGCGCCTTGATAATAGCTTCGACAGCAGACTGCCCCGTCCCCTTAACAGCGCCCATGCCGTATCGTATGGTTCGCGGCGGCTTACCCTGAGCACTGAACTCGTCTTCTACGGGCTCGAAACGATAGTTGGACGCGTTGACATCGGGCGGCAGCACCTTGACCTGATTGTCGAGTGCATCTTTCCAGAAAATCTGGACTTTGTCGGTGTCGTCCATATCGGACGACAGCGTAGCGGCAATGAATTCGGCCGGGTGATACCGCTTGAGCCACGCCGTTTGGTAAGCAATAAGCGCGTAGGCGGCCGAGTGACTTTTATTAAAGCCATACCCGGCAAACTTCTCCATCAGGTCGAACAGCTTGACGGCCAGGTCGGCGTCGTAACCCTTTTCAACCGCGCCCTTCTCGAAAATCTCGCGATGCTTGGCCATTTCTTCGGGCTTTTTCTTGCCCATGGCCCGGCGCAGCATGTCGGCGCCGCCCAGCGTGTAACCCCCGATGATCTGGGAGATCAGCATCACCTGCTCTTGGTAAACAATGACCCCGTAAGTGCTTTTAAGCACCGGCTCAAGATCGGGATGAAAATAATCAACCTCGGCCCGACCATGCTTACGATTGACGAAGTCCACCACCATGCCTGACTCGAGCGGCCCAGGCCGGTACAAGGCCAGCATAGCGATGACATCTTCGAAGGTATTGGGCCGCAAACTGCGCAGCAGCTCTTTCATGCCGCGCGATTCAAGCTGGAACACGGCGGTCGTGTTGCCTTCGCTCAGCAACTGGTAAGTAGGCTGGTCGTCGAGCGGCAAGGCCATGACATCGAAGTCGCGCTTGTCGGCATTGAACTGCTGCACATACCTGACCGCCCAATCGAGGATGGTCAGGTTGCGCAAACCAAGGAAGTCAAACTTGACCAGGCCTGCAGCCTCGACGTCGTCTTTGTCGAACTGCGATACCGCATTGCTGTCAGGGCCAGGCTGCGAATACAACGGACAAAAATCGGTGAGCTTGCCAGGGGCAATCAAAACCCCGCCGGCGTGCATGCCAACGTTACGCGTCAGGCCTTCAAGCGGGCGCGCCAAGTCGATCAATGCACGAACCTCTTCGTCCTGGTCGTAACGTTCTTTGAAGGCCGGTTCGTCGGCCAGGGCCCGTTCGAGTGTCCAGGGATCGGCGGGGCTGAAAGGGATGAGCTTGGACAGTCCGTCGCACAAGCTGTACGGCATTTCGAGTACCCGGCCGACGTCGCGTACCACTGCCTTGGCACCCAAGGTACCAAAGGTTGCAATCTGGCTGACCGCTTCTTTGCCGTACTTTTGCTTGACGTAATCAATCACCCGTTCACGATTATCTTGACAGAAGTCAATATCGAAGTCGGGCATGGACACCCGCTCGGGGTTTAGAAAGCGCTCGAACAGCAAGTCGTATCGGATCGGGTCGAGGTCGGTAATCCCCAGAGAGTAAGCCACAAGTGACCCGGCACCGGAGCCCCGGCCCGGTCCAACCGGCACGCCATTATGTTTACCCCAGTTGATGAAGTCGGCCACAATCAGGAAGTACCCGGGAAAGCCCATCTGGATGATGGTCTGGCATTCCCAGCGCAATCGTTCGAGATACTTGGGGTACTGCGCTTCGCGCTCAGCGTCATCGGGATATAAGAACGCCATCCGCGACGCCAGCCCCTCTTCAGACAGCTTGACCAGATAATCATTGAGGGTCATGCCGTCAGGCGTTGGGAAATCGGGTAATCGGGGTTTGCCCAACACCAAAGTCAGGTTGCACCGGCGCGCAATTTCAACGCTGTTTTCAAGTGCCGAAGGCACATCGGCAAAGCGCGCGGCCATTTCTTCGGTGGACAACAGATACTGCGACTCGGTAAAGCGCCGTTGACGCTTGGGGTTAGCCAGTTGCTCGCCTTCGGCAATACACACGCGCGCCTCGTGCGCCCGAAACTGCTCGGGCCGAACGAACTGTACGGGGTGCGTGGCCACAACCGGCAAGCCCAGGTCGGCGGCCAACCGCATGGCGGCCTGCACATAAGCTTCGTCGCCTTCGGCATCGGCCCGCTGCAGCTCGATGTAATAAGCCCCCGGAAAGCGCGCAGCCCATTGCTGCGCCAACACCCGGGCCTCGGCATCGCGACCGGCCTCGAGCGCCTGCCCAACATCGCCCATCCGGGCGCCCGACAAGACAATCAGGCCGTCAGCACCTTCCAGCCATTCGCGCCGGACTTCGGCACGACCCGCATACTGGTTTTCGAGCCACGAGCGCGTCAGGATTTCGCATAACTGCAAATAACCGGCATTATTACGAACCAGCAATAACACACGATACGGCTTGTCGCGATCTGCCTCGTTTTGCACCCAGATATCGCAACCAGCAATGGGTTTGACCCCTTTGCCCCGCGCCGTCTTGTAGAACTTGATCAAACCAAAAATGTTCGACAAATCAGTCAGCGCGACTGCAGGTTGGCCATAGCCGGCCACCTGCTTGATCAGCTCGGGAATTTGCACAATGCCGTCCACCACCGAAAATTCGGAGTGAACGCGCAGATGCACAAATGGCGTAATAGGGGCAGATTCATTCATGCTCAGATTGTACCCAGAGAAACCGCTTTATTTGGCCCGAATCGGGCATTAGCGCTGCATCGCCGCCCAGGCCTTTTGCAAGCGCTTGACGGACACCGGCATCGGTGTACGCAGCTCTTGGGCAAACAACGCGACTCGCAGCTCTTCAAGCATCCAACGAAAATCCGCAAGTTGCGCATCGGGTTGCCCTTTAAGTGCCGTCACGGCCCGCTGATACTGCACCAACAAAGGCGCCATCTCGCTCATCAGCCGACGATCGCGCGAGGGGTCGGCACGCAGTTTGTCGATACGCGCCTGCACTGCCTTGAGATAGCGCGGAAAATGCGCTAACTGCCCATAAGGCGTAGCCCGAACAAAGTGTTTGCTCATTAACTGAGACAGTTGCGACTGGATATCGGCGTAAGTGTCGGCATGTGCCTTGGCTTGAGGCAGTTTTTTCTGCACGGCTGCCCATTCGGCCAGAATCTGCCCTGCCAACCGCGCAATTTCCTGAGCCAGCAAACCCAACCTGTTTTTGCCCTCTGCCTTGCGCTGGTTAAATGCAGCTTGATCATCGGGCCACGGCTCGGCCAGACAAGCCTGCTCAAGTGCGCAATCGATAATCTGGTCTCTAAGTTCTTCTTGAGTCCCCAGGCTGATGAACAGCATGCTCATCCGGGTCAGGTCATTCAGATTCTTTTCCAGAAACTTGACCTGCTCTTTAAGCCCTAGCCGGAACAGGCGCAGCAAGCCCATACGATGGTGGGCGCGCGCTTCGGCCGGATCATCGAAAACATCGAGATCGCAGTGCGTTTGCCGATCGACCAGCGCGGGGTAGCCAATCACCGACTGACCTTTGCGACGGATTTCCATGATTTCGGGCAACGGCCCGAATGTCCAATCAACCAGTTGATCCTGGGCCAGGGCCTGAGCCACACCCTGATCTCGAGCCGCCACTTTCTGGAACGACGCCTGCGCCTCTTTGCCATGCTCGGCCTTAAGCTGATCGAGATTGCGCCCCCCCGAGAGCATCCGGCCATGCTCATCAACCACCTTGAAGTTCATGAACATATGAGCCGGCAAGGTTTCGAGCTTGAAGTCGGCCCGCCCCGGCCTGACTTTGACCTGCACCCACATGTCGGCCGCGATAGCGTCGAGCAAACTCGCTCGCCCGTCGGGTTCGTGCTCGAACCAGCGGTCGCAAAATGCAGCGGCGTAATCGGGCAACGGCACACAATGACGACGTAATTTTTGCGGCAGCGACTTAAGCAACAAATGTACTTTTTCTTTGAGCATGCCGGGCACCAACCACTCGCAGCGCTGCGGGTCGACCTTGTTCAACGCAAACAAAGGCACCGTGAGCGTAACGCCGTCGCGGACCGAGCCGGGCTCAAAGTGATAGTCGAGCGCCATCTCGACGCCGTCCCATTGCACTGACTTGGGAAAAACATCGGTGGTGACCCCTGCTGCATCGTGCTGCATTAACGCATCGCGCGTCAGCAGCAACGCCTTGGCCTGCCCGGCATCGAGCCCCCGGACCCATTTTTCCAGAGTCGCGGTCTGAAACACATGCTTGGGAATATGCTGGTCGTAAAACGCATAAATAAGGCCGTCATCAACCAGAATATCCGGGCGACGCGACTGATGTTCAAGCTTTTCGATTTTTTGAATCAGCGCGCGGTTCTCGCGAACAAACGCGGCGTTCGTCTCGATATCACCGGTCACCAGGGCATCACGAATAAAAATCTCACGTGCTTGAACCGGGTCGATTTTGCCGAAGTGCACGCGCCGACCATGATAAATGGGCAGCCCGTAAAGCGTGGCGCGTTCGTTGGCCACCACTTGACCGGCTTTCTTTTCCCACCGAGGGTCAGACCAGCTGCGCCTAAGCAAGTGCTCACCGACCTTTTCTACCCAGACCGGATCCACGCGGGCTACACAGCGGGCGAACAAGCGCGAGGTTTCGACAAGCTCGGCCGCCATAATCCAGCGCCCGGCTTTACGCGCCAACGGCGACGACGGGTGAATCGTGAACCGGATATCGCGAGCGCCCTGATAAGTCGTGGTCTCTTCGCTTTTTAACCCCAGGTTACCCAGCAGCCCCGACAACAGCGCCTTATGCAACTGTTCGTAGGTCGCCTCGGTTTGATTGACGCGCCAGCCCTGCTCTCCCACGATAGCAGCTAATTGGCTATGGACGTCGTGCCATTCGCGCAGGCGTATGGGCGACAGATAGGTTTGACGCAATGTGGCCACCAGCTTGCGTTGCGATGCCTTGTGCGCCACCTGCTCTTCATACCAGCGCCATAGTTTCAGATACGAAACGAACTCCGACTTGTCGTCGCGAAAACGCGCATGGGCCGCCTCAGAGGCTTCACGCTCGGCCATTGGCCGATCGCGGGGGTCCTGCACCGACAGCGCCGACGCAATGATCAGCATTTCTGCCAGACACTGCTCATCGCGCGCCGCGAGAATCATGCGGGCGATACGTGGATCGACGGGCATGCGGGCAAGCTCACGCCCCACCGCAGTCAGTTGATTGCGTTCATCGAGCGCCCCCAGCTCTTGCAACAAGTGGTAGCCATCGGCCACGGCTCGCCCGGAGGGCGCCTCTACAAAAGGAAAGGTCTCGATGTCGTCAAGCTTGAGCGCCTTCATACGCAAAATGACGGCGGCCAAAGACGATCGCAGGATTTCTGGGTCGGAAAATGGCGCCCGACGTTTGAAGTCTTGTTCGTCGTACAAACGAATACACACGCCAGGCCCGATACGGCCGCATCGCCCAGCGCGTTGGTTGGCCGATGCCTGACTGATGGGCTCGATATGCAGCTGTTCAACTTTGTTACGCCACGAATATCGCTTGACACGCGCCAAGCCCGAATCGACCACGTAGCGTATACCCGGCACCGTCAACGAGGTTTCGGCTACGTTGGTCGCCAGCACCACCCGTCGCACATTACCCGTTGGCTTGAAAATTTGCTCTTGCTCGGCCTGCGACAAACGAGCAAACAAAGGCAAGACCTCGACAGGCCCTGGATGATTTTTGCGTAAGGCCTCGGCGCTTTCGCGAATCTCACGCTCGCCCGGCAAAAAGACCAAAACATCGCCCATGCCATGCCGCGCGCATTCGGCCACGCCTTCTACAACGGCGTCAATCAGATCGCGCTCTTCGTCTTGAGCCGAACGCGCCTTGTTATCGTCGTTGACATCATCGCGATCATTTTGGACGGGCCGGTACAGAATATCGACGGGATACAAACGACCCGATACTTCAATGACGGGCGCGGGCTTGCCTTTATGCGCAAAATGCTGGGCAAACCGCTCAGCATCGATGGTGGCCGATGTGATGATGAGCTTTAAATCGGGGCGCTTGGGCAACAGCTGACGTAAAAACCCAAGCAGGAAATCAATGTTCAGACTGCGCTCGTGGGCCTCGTCAATGATAATGGTGTCGTAGCGACGCAGTAACGGGTCGCGCTGCGATTCTGCCAGCAAAATACCGTCGGTCATCAGCTTGATGGCTGCGTTGGGCCCCGTGCGATCGCTGAAACGGATTTGATACCCGACCCAGTCGCCCAGCCCTGTGCCCAGCTCTTGTGCAACCCGCTTGGCCACCGAGGTGGCCGCCAGGCGTCGGGGCTGGGTATGGCCAATCATTTTGCCCTGCCCCCGCCCAAGCTCGAGGCAAATTTTAGGCAATTGCGTTGTTTTTCCCGAACCTGTCTCGCCGCAAACAATCACCACTTGATGATCGCTGATCGCCCGCGCGATATCGGCCCTTCGGCTGCTGACAGGCAGGTCTTCGGGGTAATGAATAGGCGGCAATGGCCGTGGCGTAGCCTGCGGTTTGTCTTTGTTTACCGACAAATCTGGGGTGTGTTGCATGAAAATTCTTATAAAAGGTCAGTCGATCATTATAATTTTGACCTAAACCAAAACAACCGGGACTCAACACCACCCCTTATGGCTGATAACGAAGCAGAACCCCTTTCCGCTCAAGATGCAACTCATTTTGCACCGGCACAGTTTGTGCGCTGGTTTCGCGAAGTGGCGCCTTATGTTCACAACTTTCGCGGAAAGACGTTTGTCGTCGCCTTCGGCGGGGAACTGGTCAACGATGGTGCACTTAACAACCTGATCCAGGATTTGTCACTATTATCAGCGCTGGGTGTACGCCTGGTGCTGGTGCATGGGTCGCGCCCCCAGGTCAACGAACAGCTCAAGCTTAAAGGGTTTGCCACCCGGTTTGGCCGAGGCATGCAACCTACCGACGCACCCGCACTCGAGTGCGCCAAAGAAGCGGCGGGCGAAATACGCCTGGATATCGAAGCAGCCTTCAGCCAGGGCCTGCCCAACACGCCCATGTCCCATGCGCAAATCCGGGTCATTTCGGGCAATTTTGTGACGGCGCGCCCGGTGGGTGTCGTCGACGGTATCGACTACCAACACACCGGTACGGTTCGCAAACTCGATACCGACGCCCTGAAAGCCGTACTGTTTCAGGGCGCCCTCGTCCTGCTCTCGCCCTTGGGTTTTTCGCCCACAGGCGAAGCATTTAACCTGGCCATGGAAGACCTGGCCACCAGCGTTGCCATTGCCTTGCGCGCCGAAAAGCTGATTTTTCTGACACAAAACCGTACGGTACTTAACCCGGACGGCTCTGTCGATACGGAACTGGCCCGCGAGGACGCCGACGCCCTGCTGGCCGGCGGCACGCTTGACGAAGATACCGCCGCTTTTCTTAGCCATGCGTCGCGGGCCGTCAAAAGGGGCGTAGCGCGGGCTCACCTGTTGCCGTACACCCTCGACGGCAGTGTATTGCTCGAAATTTTTACCCACGACGGCGTAGGCACCATGGTGGTCGAAGACACACTCGACGACCTGCGCCCGGCTACCATAGACGACGTCGGCGCTATTGTTCGGCTGATCGATCCGCTTGAAGCCGACGGCACACTGGTACCACGCGGACGCGCCGTTATCGAGCGCGACGTTGAGCAATTTACAGTTCTTGAGCACGACGGGGTTATTTATGGCTGCGTGGCACTCATTCCATACCCCGAAGAACGCATGGCCGAAATGGCCTGCCTGATCGTGCATCCCGAATGGCAGGGCGAAGGCGAAGGCGAAATCTTGCTACGCCACACCGAATCGCGCGCCCGGGCCATGGGCGCCCGTCGCCTGTTCGTGCTCACCACCCGAACTTCACACTGGTTCATGAAACGAGGTTTCACCCAGGGCGGTGTTTCCGACCTGCCCAAAGAGCGTCAGGCGCACTACAACCGGTCGCGCAATAGTCTGGTTTTCATCAAGAAACTGTAAGGTGCGAGGCCACGCCGCTATAGGTACAATGGCCCCAATTGCTAACTGTATTTAAAGGTAGGTTCGACGTATGACACGCATGGTGAACTGTGTAAAACTGAAACGTGAAGCCGAAGGGCTAGCCGCACCGCCATACCCCGGCGAAATGGGCGTACGCATCTGGCAAAGCATCTCGAAAGAGGCCTGGGAAATGTGGATTCAAACCCAGACTCGCCTGGTCAATGAAAACCGTCTGAACCTTGCTGACGCCCGTGCACGCAAATATCTGGCCCAGCAAATGGAAACGTTCTTGTTCGAAGACGGCAACGTTGAGGCCCAAGGTTACGTTCCGCCTCCACAGTAACGCGGCAAGCCGTCAAAAAAACGCCCGGTTGGTAAGCCAACCGGGCGTTTTTTATTGGCACGTTCGGGCGCACTTCAAACCCGAGCAGGCCGGGTTACCCTCAGGCGTCGGCGTCGTCTAAAGATTCGCCACGCGCAATACGCTCGGTTGCCTTGACGCCGGTATGACGAACATCGTCTCCGTGCACCATGTAAATGACGCGCTCGGCCATGTTTTTAGCATGATCGCCGATGCGCTCAAGCGAACGCGCAATAAAAATCAGGTCGATCGAACGCGAAATGGTGCGTGGATCTTCCATCATGTAGGTGATGAGGTGACGCAAGGCTGCCTTCCATTCTTTATCGACCTCTTTGTCGCTGCGAACCACCGTAGCGGCATGAACAGCGTCATCACGTGCGAATGCGTCTAACACATCACGGATCATGGCCACCACATGGTTGGAAATGTGACGCAACTCGACGGCTGGCATATAACGCGACTCGGCCTCGTGCAGGCGACGGGCCATTTTGGCGATTTTTTCAGCTTCGTCGCCGCAGCGCTCCATGTCGGTCAACATTTTTGAAACCGACAACAAGAGGCGTAAATCGACCGCGGCAGGCTGATTGCGGGCAATCAGCAAACCAATACGTTCGTCGATTTCGACTTCAAGACGATTGACATCGCGCTCTCGCTCGCGGACCTTGTCGACCAGACTGAGCTCACCCGTCACCAAGGTTTCCATTGCCTCTTGAATCATCGCTTCGACAAGCCCCCCCATTTGCAGAAACGAGGAACGGGTCAGCTCGAGTTCTGAGGAGAACTGTTTATTGGTGTGCTCGGACATATCGACCTTCTAACGGAACTCGACAACGCGTGCCGCTTGGCCCACGTTGTCTGGATTGGCAAAAACTACCGGATACGTATCAAGGGTACACCCAAATTGCGACAGTTTTATGACCTTGTCATAAACCCTTGGGCTTAAGCTGAACGACGCCCGATTGCGTTGACATTAATGCGACAGTTGCCGGAGAAATAGCAAACAAACCACACGTGACCACACCCGGGATATTGTTCACTTGGGCCTCTAATGCTGCCGGGTCGGTAATGCGCAAACCTGCAACATCAAGAATGATGCATCCGTTGTCCGTCACGAAGCCTTCGCGCAAGCGCGGCTCGCCGCCAAGTGCATGCAAGCGACGCGCGACCACTTCACGCGCCATCGGGATGACCTCGACAGGCAGCGCAAATGCACCCATGCATTCGACCAACTTGGACTCGTCGACAATACAAACGAACTGATCTGCGACAGAGGCCACAATTTTTTCGCGTGTCAGCGCCCCGCCCCCACCCTTGAGCATGTGCAGGCCATGATCGATTTCATCGGCGCCATCGACATAAACAGGCACTTTAGAGACATCGTTCAGATCGAACACTTTGACGCCGTGCCCTTGCAGGCGGGCAGTACTACGTTCGGAGCTGGAGACCGTACCCAAAAAACGATCTTTGTGCTGTGCCAGCGCGTCGATGAAAAGGTCGGCGGTCGAGCCAGACCCGATGCCCACGATGACGTCGGGGCCAAGCATCGGCAAAACGTAATCAACAGCCGCTTGCGCGACGTTTTGTTTAAGTTCTTGTTGTGTAAGCATGAATTACCCCAAAGCTTCTGAATATTTTTTCTCTGAGAACCCGAACATGACGGGCCCGGTGGCGGGAACCAGCACCGGCCGCTTCACCAACGTAGGCGCTTGGGAGATCAGCGCCAGGAAGGCTTCGGGTGTGTTGGCGGCCTTTTCCGTGTCAGACAAATTGCGCCAGGTGGTCGATGCCCGGTTGATGAGCTTTTCCCATCCGCCTGCCGCCTGAGCCCATTCGACCAGGGTAGCCGACGGCACCGGGTTATCACGATAGTCGACAAACGTATAAGCCACGCCATTGGCTTCGAGCCATTTTGTAGCTTTGACGCAGGTACTGCACCGCTTCAGTCCATAGATCGTCACGGGAGTTGTCATTTTGCTTCTCCGCGCCATTGCAAGCGATTAGCCACAATGACGAAAATGCCGACGACCAGGATGAACAGCGTCGCCAGTGCGTTGATTTCGGGTTTAAGCCCCAGGCGTACTCGCGAGAACACCTCGAGGGGCAAGGTGGTGTAGCCCGGCCCCGACAAAAACGAGGCAATCACCACGTCGTCAAGCGACAGGGTAAAGGCCAGTAGCCAGGCTGCCAACAATGCCGGTGCAATCAGCGGCACCGTTATCAGGAAAAAAACCCGCACTGGCGTAGCCCCCAGGTCGAGCGCCGCCTCTTCAAGGGAGCGATCGAGGTCGCGAATACGGGACTGAATCACGATGGCCACATACGCCACGCACAGGGTAACGTGCCCGACCCAGATGGTAAACATGCCGTTTTCGGCCGGCCAACCAAATAGTTGCCCCATTTCGACAAACAGCAGCAGCAACGATATCCCCAACACGACTTCGGGGATGACCAGAGGAGCGCTAAGCATGCCGATGTAAAGCGTAAACCCGCGAAAGCGCCCCATACGCGCCAGAACATAACCCGCCCATGTGCCGATGATGACGGCGGCGGTTGCGGTTAGCGCTGCAATCTTGAGTGATAAAAACGCGGCGCCCAACAACGCGCGGTCGTTGAAAAGCTCGACATACCACCGAAACGAAAACCCGGACCACGAAGTCATGAGCGCCGAATCGTTGAAAGAGAACACCATCAAGCAGGCAATGGGCACATAAAGGAAAGCGTATCCGACAGTGAGCGAAATAGCGCGTAAGGTTCGGTTAGGCTGCATCTTTACCCCCGTTGCCAACGTTCATCTGCTGGAGCTGATTGCGTTGGAAAATGACCAACGGCACCAGCAAGATAGCCACCATGACAACCGTCACCGCTGCAGCCATCGGCCAATCTGTATTGTTGAAAAACTCTGTCCACATGACGCGCCCCATCATCAGGGTATCGGCTCCCCCCAGCATTTCAGGGATGACGTATTCGCCAACAGTGGGAATAAACACCAGCATCCCGCCGGCAATCACCCCCGGCAATGACAAGGGCAAGGTCACTTTAAAAAACGCTGTCCAGGGCTTCGCGCCCAGGTCATAGGCCGCTTCGAGCAAACGACGATCAAGCTTTACCAAGTTGGCGTAAAGGGGCAAGATGAAGAAAGGCAAGTATGCATAGACCAGTCCGATATATACCGCCAGATCCGTGCGATAAATTTCAAGGGGCGCGTCAATCACGCCCAACCACAATAGAAAGTTGTTCAACAAGCCATCGTTGCGCAAAATGCCCACCCAGGCGTACACCCGCAATAAAAGCGACGTCCAGAACGGCAAGACAACCGCCAGCAACAACAGATTGCGCACACGCGGGCTGGATTGCGCAATGTAATACGCCATCGGGTAGCCGATCAGTACGCAACACATCGTTGTGATGGCCGCGACCTTAATAGAATTAAGGTAAGTGGCAATGTACAGGCTGTCGGTGAACAGCAGGTAGTAAGCGTTAAGGTGCAGCCCCAACCGTAGCGTAAAGTCTTCGAGTTCGGCTAACGGCGTGTAGGGCGGAATCCCGAAACGCAGGTCGGCAAAACTGATCTTGAACACCAGCAGGAACGGCACCAGCAGAAACAGTGCCATCCAGAGGAACGGGGGCAGGATGGCCAGCCGCCTTGTCAGCAACTGGCGAGGCCAGGCGGGCAGCGACTTCATGATGGCAACACCGTAGCGCTGTCACCCGACCAACTGACGTACACCTCTTCATCAACGGCAGGCGCCTGCGATTGCTCAAGCACAACACCAGGTACGTTAGCTTCGAGGATGAAACCCGAATCGAGACGGATTTGATAACGCACATAACTGCCCATCCAGGCAACGTGACTGACGTGGCCATGGGCCCAGTTGCCCTCGCCCAATGGTTGCTCGACCGACACCCGAATGTTCTCGGGACGGATCGAAATATGCACGTCCATGCCCAAAGGCTCACTGACTCCGTGCGATACAAACAAAGGGCGACTGAGCTGATCGCTTTCGATGACGATATGGTCGGGTTCATCGACGGTAATACGACCGTCGAACAGGTTGGTAGACCCGATAAAACCAGCAACGAACTTTGAGTTGGGGAACGCATACACGTCTTGCGGCGTGCCGCACTGAATAATCTGGCCTTCGGTCATGACCGCCAAACGACCCGCCATGGTCATGGCCTCTTCCTGATCGTGCGTGACCATGATGCAGGTCACGCCGACCTGCTCAAGAATCTTGACCAGTTCGACCTGAGTTTTCTGACGGATTTGCTTGTCGAGTGCCGACATGGGCTCGTCGAGCAGCAACAACTTGGGCCGCTTGACGAGGCTGCGCGCCAACGCAACCCGTTGCTGTTGCCCGCCCGAAAGCTGATGCGGCTTGCGGCGTGAGTACGCGGCCATCTGCACCAGGTCAAGGGCCTCGAAAACCCGCTCATGTATTTCGTTGCGCGGCACCCCTTCCTGCTTCAGCCCGAACGCCACATTGGCTTCAATGCTCATGTGCGGAAACAAGGCATACGACTGGAACATCATATTGACCGGACGGCGATACGGCGGCAGCGCAGTGATATCTTCGTTATCGAGATAAATGCGGCCAGAAGTCGGTTGCTCGAAACCGGCCAGCATGCGTAGTAAAGTAGACTTGCCGCAACCCGAGCTGCCCAGCAGCGCGAATATTTCGCCGCGCTTTACCGAGAGGTTGACTGACTGAACAGCCACCGTGTCGCCAAAAATTTTGACCACGTCCTCGACGCGAACGAACTCATCGGTGTCTGCCGACCAGGTGGTGCCTGCACTGCGATTATCTGTCATGGTTAACGGCCTGATTTCAAGGCTGCCCACATCCGGGTCTGGATGCGCTTGGCAACTAGGGGCTGGGATTTGATCACAAATAAAGTGCGCGCCACTTCAGGCGGCGGGTAAATCATGGGATTACTGGCCACTTCGTCGACCACAAATGCGCGCGCCGACTTATTGGCATTCGGATAAAACATTTCGTTGGTTATGGCCGCATGCACTTCGGGCGTTTCAATGTAATTGATGAAGGCATGCGCTTCGTCGACATTGCGGGCATCGGCGGGAATAGCCATGGTGTCAAACCATGCCGGTGCCCCACCCTGCGGAATGACATAATCAATTTCGAACGGCTTGCCGGCCTCTTTGGCACGCTGACGCGCAATCATGACATCGCCCGAATACCCGTAAACGAGGCACAGGTCGCCCGACGCCAGCTCATCGATATAGCCAGACGAGCTGAATTGGCGAATGTAGGGACGAATACCCTGCAAAACCGTCATGGCGGCCTCGTAGTCGTCGGTACTATGACTGTTGGGGTCTTTTCCTAAATAGTTCAGAACGGCTGGAAACACCTGCGCCGCTTCATCGAGCACCGAAATGCCGCATCCGCGCAGCTTCTGAGCGTACTCGGGCTTGAAAAGAAGGTCCCAACTGTCGAGTGGAACATCCGGCCCCAGAATTTCGCGTATTTTGGTCACATTAAGACCCAGGCCATTAGTGCCGTAGCCCCAGGGAATTAAATACTCGTTACCCGGATCGACCGCTGCAACAAGCGCCATGATGTCGGGGTCAAGATGCTTGAGATTGGGCAGTTTCGACTTGTCGAGCTTTTGAAACAAGCCGGCCTGCAACTGGCGCGCTGCATAGTGGGTAGAGGGCACAACAATGTCATACCCCGACTTGCCGGTCAGCAACTTGGCCTGCAGAGTGTCGTTACTGTCGTAGACGTCGTACCTGACACGAATGCCGGTCTCGCGCTCGAAACCCGGAATCGTATCGGGCGCGGTGTATTCTGCCCAGTTATAAATGTTCAGCACCTGGCCGACAACGGCCGGTGAGCAACACGCCAATGCCAGCGACAAGACAACTTTTGCAACCGAGTTAAAACCCATTAGCGACAAAACCCCGACGACAAAATTGAACAAAAGGCGTGATGATAGCGCCTTTTTATTTGAAAAATGCGGTATTCAAGCGGTCGCGAGTTGCCAATAGGCCACGTTGACGGCCTGCCAGAACCGCTCGCCCTGCTGTGCGGCCACTTTGACCAACGAACGACGTAGCCGCTGCAAGTTTGCGTTACGCAGAGCGCGCGACATACCCCTGGATTCGCCCCGGTCAAAATCAATAACCCAGACATGCCCGACTGCGTTGAGCAAGATGTTAAAGGCATTTAAATCGGCATGCCAGACGTCTGCATCGTGAATTTTTAGAACGGCAGCCGCAACGGCAACGGGGTCTGCCTGGGGGAGACAATCGGCCAAAGGCATAACGTGCGGGATTCGGGCCACGACAATGGCGGCACGATACGTAAGCCCATGCCTCCAGTAGGCCGCTGCAAGCGGCTGGGGCACTGGCAAACCCTGGCGGAACATCGTGTCGAGCAAACAAAATTCGGCAAAGGCACGGGTCCGTCTTGCCCCCTGCCATAGGTAACGATTTTTGCTGAACTTGGCGACCAACCCACCGCGCCTGTAATGACGCAACAACGCAGCCCCCATGGGCCCGTCGATAAACCAAGCCGATTGCCGGCCGCCGGACTGAACAGGCTGGGCGTGCAGCGCCGGGTTGGCCGGGTCGAAAAGCCCAACCCACGACGCTGTCTGATCGAGCGATAAACCCGAAACATTTACGACAGGCCCGGCCGACGCAGAGACGCCAAACCCTTCAGGCTTGAACATACCCTCGAGGTGCTTGGAAAACCGCATCGCACCGCCGTTAAACGGCATGTCGAACCAGTGGTTGCCAGGGTTGTGCATGATGTCTTGAATACTGAAGCAAAGATTAGGGTTTAGGCCATGGCACGCAAGGACAATAGCGGGGGGGTACGCAACACGCCACGTAACGCAAGTGCCCCGGCGAACAATGCTGCAGCAATACCCACTAAAAGCCCAACAGCCCAAGGCCACAGCGGCCAGGTGAACTGGATGTCAATAACGTGAACCGCTACAGCCCAGCCGATTGATAAGGCACCAAAGGCGGCCAGCATACCGGACAAACCCCCGACCAGCACCAGCTCAACGGCCATCGCAATCGAAAGCTGTCGGGAATTGGCCCCTAACATTCTGAGGATGGCTACCTCGCGCATCCGCTCATCTCGTGTTGAAAAGAAAGCGGCAGCCAGAACCAACACGCCGGCGGCAATAGTAAACACAAATAATATTTGTACGGCCTGCACAACCTGATCCAGAATGAATTTAAGTTGGGTCAGCATGGCGCCAACATCGAAGACCGTCAGGTTGGGAAAATCGCGCACCAGGTCTTGTACGAACGCTCCCTGCCGGGACGACAAATAGAAAGAAGTAATGTACGACGTCGGCGCATCAGCCAATGCAGCCGGCGACATCAGCGCGAAGAAATTGACATCGAAGGAGTCCCACTTGACCTCGCGTAGACTGGTCACGACGACGGACACAATCTGACCCGCCACATCAAAGTCGATTCGATCCCCCAAACCAACGCCAAGCGTATCGGCTACGCCCGACTCGAGCGAGACTTCGTTGCCTTGAGGATTGAGCCATTTACCGGACAACAACCGATTACTGTCGGGCAAGGTCGACCGATAAGACAGATTGAACTCACGATCGACCATGCGTTGCGCGCGCGGGCTGTCGTATGACGTGGAGTCGACCTGCTTATTGTTAATGGCAACCAGACGTCCCCTGACCATAGGCGCAAGTTTTGCCTCGGCGATACCAGACTGTGTCAGGGCCGCTTGTACGACATCGCGTTGGTCGGGCTGAATATTGATTAAAAAGGTATTGGGTGCATTAACAGGCAGTGCATTTTGCCAGCCTTGCAGCAAATCGGTGCGGGTAATCGCCAGCAACAGCAAAATCAGCAAACCCACCGACAAGGCGCATACCTGCGTCACCACTAATGACTTGCGCCTGGCCAGGCCGGCAAGGGCAAACCGCAACACCGAAGGCGTACCCATTTGGCGGCGAAAATAACCCAATGCACTGACGCCTACCCAGGCAAGCGCTGCGCAGAGCCCTAACATCAGCAACACACCGCCGACAATAACCAGGCTTAATTTAAAGTCGCCCGACACCCACATGGCCAACAGGAAAAAACCGACTAGCCCAAGCAAATAGGGTGCCGCCCGATAACGCAGCTGCGCCGCAGACGCTTGGCGCAATACGCGCGCAGGCGCGACACGCCCTAACTCGGCCAGAGGGGCCAGCGCAAAACCAAGCAGCAGCAACAAGCCGGTCATAAACCCCTGCCCCGCCGGCTTGAGCGAGGCGGCTGGCAGCGGGGTGTCGAAAAGCACCCCCACCAAAGTCACCAACACCTGGTGGACGCCATAGCCCAAAACCACGCCCAGCCCGGATGCCAAGACGCCAAACACCAGAAACTCGGTCAATAACGCCCCCTGCAATTGGCGGCGTGACGCCCCCAGACACCGCATAATGGCGACGCCATCGTGGTGGCGCAGTTGGTAGCGCCGCGTGGCCAACGCAATAGCCACGGCCGCAATCATTACCGTAAGCAATGCCACAAGCATCAGAAACTGGTGGGCGCGCTGCAATGACCCCCTGACTTCGGGGCTGGCATCGTCTATTGTCTTGAGGCGCTGCCCGCGCGCCAGTGAGGGCTCGAGCCAACGCTTGTAATCGGCCAGCGCACTGCCCTGCCCCGCCACCAGCAGCCCGTAGCGGGCGCGACTGCCCAACCCCAGTAACCCCGTAGCGTCGAGATCGTCGAGGTGGATCATGACGCGCGGCGCGACGTTGACAAACTGCACGCCGCGATCGGGCTCGTACGCGATGACCCCCGAAACCGTCAGGGATAAGTCGCCGACATCCAGGCGATCGCCTGGATGAAGGGAAAGCAAACTGAGAAGCTGAGGGTCGACCCAAACCGAACCGGGTGCCGGACCGCTTTGCGCAGGTATATTTTTTTGATCGCCGATGTCGACCCGTAACCCTGGATAAAGCGGGTACGTATTGGACACAGCCCTAACTGAAGCCAGACGAACGCCCTGCGCGTTGCCGACCATTGAAGGGAAAGAAACCGTTTGCGCTGTTTCGAGGCCCGCGGCTTGCGCACGCTGGATGACTTCGGCGTTGATCGGCGCATCGGCTTCGAGGGCCAGGTCGCCCCCCAGCATTTGCACCGAATTTTGGCCTAATGCCTGCCCAACGCGATCGGCCAGAAAGCCAACGCTGGTGACTGCGACAACCGCAATGACCAGCGCAATAAGCAAGACATGTAATTCACCGGCTCGCCAGTCGCGTTTGAGTGCCGAGAGGCCAAGAGTGAATGCGGAGGCTTTACGGGAACGCTGAGACATGTCTGTTAAACCCTGGACATCAAGAAAAAGCCGCATCGCGTAAACGCGTGATAGCCGCATCGATACGATCGACCGGCCAGACCTCGAGACCTTCGATCGGTTGTCTGGGGGCGTTGGCTTTAGGAATCAGGGCTACACTGAACCCCAGCTTGGCCGCCTCTTTGAGGCGCTCTTGTCCACGAGGCGCCGGCCGGATCTCTCCGGCTAAACCCACTTCGCCAAAGGCCACCAGGCCCTTAGGCAAGGGACGGTTATGTAACGATGACAAAATCGCCAGCAAGACGGGCAAATCGGCAGCAGGCTCGGTAATTTTTACACCGCCCACCGCGTTGACGAAGACATCCTGGTCATGAGTAACCACTCCGGCATGACGATGCAGCACCGCGAGCAACATAGCCAAACGCGTCCCTTCAAGACCCACGCTCAAGCGTCTGGGATTGGGCGCATGGGCCGTATCGACCAACGCCTGAATTTCGACCAGCAACGGGCGGGTGCCCTCTTGAGTGGCCATGACACAGGAACCAGCAACACTTTGATCGTGCTGAGATAAAAACAATGCCGATGGATTGCTGACCCCTTTGAGACCACGATCGGTCATGGCAAACACGCCCAGCTCGTTGACTGCGCCGAAGCGATTTTTAATGGCGCGCACCAGCCGAAACGAGGAGTGCGAATCGCCTTCGAAATAAAGTACCGAATCAACGATGTGCTCGAGGACCCGCGGCCCCGCCAACGCGCCCTCTTTGGTGACATGCCCGATAAAGACAATCGTGATGCCTGTTTGCTTGGCCAACCGCGTCAGTTGGGCGGCACATTCGCGCACCTGAGATACCGACCCAGGCGCCGCCGACAGATCAGGAGAATACAGGGTCTGGATAGAGTCTATGACGGCCACGGCCGGCTTTTTATCGGTCAGCGTCGCCATAATGGCGTCAAGACGAATTTCGGCCAGCAAGCTCACCTTATCCGTTTCCAGTTCCAGACGGCGGGCACGCAAAGCCACTTGTTCGGCAGATTCTTCACCAGTGACATACAGCACCGGCACCGCATGTGACAACGACACCAACGCCTGCAATAACAGCGTCGATTTACCAATGCCCGGATCGCCGCCAATGAGCACGACAGCCCCAGGCACCAACCCACCCCCCAGAACACGATCGAACTCGGCAATACCCGATGGTTGACGAGGCAGCTCACGCGCCTCGATGTCGGCGAGGTTTTGCACGGGGCTGGCGCCTGCCAAAGAGGCAAACCGATTCGTACCAGCCGGCGCTTCGATGGATTCGACCAGCGAATTCCATGACCCGCAATGCGGGCACTTGCCCTCCCATTTGAGGCTGGATCCCCCGCACTCGTTGCAAACAAATGTTGTTTTGATTTTTGCCATAGTGATGCCGGACCCTAGCTCTGCCGCCCGGCCAGGCTACTTCCCCCGTCAACCCCCAGAACCTGCCCGGTAATGAAAGAAGATTCGGCAGAAAGCAGGAACAGCACGGCAGCCGCGACGTCGGCAGGCTGCCCCAGGCGCTTTAGCGGCACCGAGGCGATAGCTTTCTTTTCGGCGTCGCTGCCTACCGGGTTTTGCTCGCGAAAGGTTTGAGTTTCGATGGGCCCAGGTGATACGGCATTCACTGTGATCCCGTACTCGGCAAGCTCGAGCGCCCAGGTTTTGGTGCAACCGATCAAGGCGTTTTTAGCCGCCGAAAAACTGGTTTGATTGGCCGCGCCATGAGCGCCAGACCCACATATATTGATGATACGACCATCGTGGCGCGTTTTCATTGACGCTACGAACGCCTGAACAACCTGCACCGCAACCCGTACGTTCAGGTCAAACACGGTATAGAGCGATGCCAGGTCAACCTCGCCAAGGGGCTCGGCCCGAATGACCCCGACATTGTTGACGATGGCATCGACGGGATACTTTTCGCGGATCATGCGCAAAATGTCTTCGGTTTCACCGGCGTTGCTTAGGTCGCAAGAGTACAAATACCCCGGAAAATCGATGTCTTGAGTATTGCGCGCCAAACCCACCACATGACAGCCCATATCGGCCAGACGTTGGCTGATGGCCCAGCCTATGCCACGCGTTGCACCAGTTACCAGTACGCACTTGTTTTTCACGGTCTGTCCTTGTCGGGGTTGGGTTTCAGGAAATCACCACTTTAGGCACGCGCGGCGCCACCGCGCATAATAGTTCATAGCCGATCGTGCCGGCGGCCGCCGCCACTTCATCAACACCGGGGCCGCCTTCTCCCCACAATACGACCTCGTCACCCACGGAAGGTTCAGACACCGGACCTAAGTCGACGGCCAGCATATCCATGGAAACCCGCCCCAGAAGCCGAGTTCGAGTCCCTTTGACAACGACCGGCGTACCAGTAGTGGCGTGCCGTGGATAGCCATCGGCATAGCCGCAAGCAACCACCCCTACACGCATGGGCTGATCGGCCACAAATATATGGCCGTAACCAACGCCCTCGCCTGCCTGTATGTTGCGTACGCTGATGAGTTGCGAGCGCAGCGTCATGCCAGGTCGCAAACCCAGGCTATGGCTGGACTGATGCGCAAACGGCGATGAACCATAAAGACAAATACCGGGACGCACCCACTGTGTGGGTGCGTCGGGCAACGACATCCAATAATCGGGCGTGAGCGTTGCAGCAGAATTGCACATACTGACCGGACCCGGCAACGCATCGGTGACATGCCGCAGCACACTGATTTGCTTTTGCGTCAGGCTGTCACGTTCGTCGGCACGTGCGAAGTGCGTCATTTTGCCCATCGTGCCCACGACACCTTGCTTGTGCAAGGCGACCACACGCTGCCATGCCGCCGTGAAGGCGTCCGGTGCAAACCCAAGACGATTCATACCGGTGTTTAACTTAAGAAACACATTAACAGGGTTTTTTACCGATGCACCCGCCAGCATGTCAATTTGATCAAGGCAATGCACCGTGGCGTCGAGCGAGTACTGGCTGAACAGGTTAATATCGGAGGCGTTAAAAAACCCCTCCAGCATCAAGATTGGCTTGGTCCAGCCTTTTTCGCGACAAACAATAGCTTCGTCAACATCGAGCATGGCCAGGCCATCGGCCTGGGCAAATGCACTGACTGCGTTTTCGATGCCATGCCCATACGCGTTGGCCTTGATCACGGCCCAGATTTTTGGGCGACTGCGATTGTGGTCGATGCTGATACGATTGAGCTGGTCGTGTATAACAGCCAGGTTATGAGTTAAAAACGGCAACGAAATCGTTGCCGAAATTGGACGTGGCATAACTTCCCCCTAATACCGAAAGTCTAATCCAACTGACGGGCGTTCGCTTGGCGTCCTGTAAAAATTCAAAACAATTTTCATGGCGGTCGATCACTACGAAAACTTCCCGGTAGCTTCAATACTGATGCCGCGCCATCTGCGTGGCGCCGTCGTCGATATCTACCGGTTCGCCCGATCGGCCGACGACATTGCCGATGAAGGCGATGCCACGCCACAAACACGCTTGCAGGCTCTTGATGACTACCGGGCGGCACTAGACCGAATCGCGCAAGATATAGCCATAAGTCATGCCGTCGACACCCCAACGCCCAACGGCGGCGCTCATGGCTTTTCTGGCGGGCTGGACGCGGTGTTCGTGCCCCTGCGATCCACCATCCGTCGGCATCGCCTGCCGCTGCAACCCTTCTACGACCTGCTTTCCGCCTTTTCACAAGACGTACAAGTAACCCGCTACCCCGACGACGAGGCGCTATTCGACTACTGCCGGCGCTCGGCCAACCCAGTGGGACGGCTCATGTTGCACCTGTATGATGCGGCAACAAGCGAGAACCTGTCCGCCTCCGATGCGATCTGCACCGGCCTGCAGCTGACCAATTTTTGGCAAGACGTTGCTATCGACTGGCAAAAAAGCCGGGTGTACTTGCCGCAGGCACACTTGCAAGCCTTCGGTGTCACCGAAACACAGATTGCCGAGGGACAATGCGATGCCGCCTGGCGGGCGCTCATGCGCCAGCAGGTCGCCCAGGCGCGCAGCCTGTTGAACCAAGGGCGCAAACTGCCCGAGCGACTGCCCGGCCGACTCGCGCTCGAGTTACGCATGATCATCGAAGGCGGTTTACGTATCCTTGAGCGACTAGACGATTTAAACTACGACATATTCAATCATCGGCCCACCCTGAAAATGCGCGACTGGCTCGTCATTTCGGCACGGGCCCTTGCGCGCCGAAAGGCGCCAAATTACTAAGTCACGCATGAGCCCCGACGAATACTGCCAGAACAAAGCCACAAAAAGTGGTTCGAGCTTTTATTACGCCTTTTTGTTCCTGCCTCCCGAACGCCGCCTGGCAATCACCGCGCTATATGCATTTTGCCGCGAGGTCGACGATGTGGTCGACGAGTGCAACGACCCGTCAGTGGCACGCCGCACTCTGGCATGGTGGCACCAGCAGGTTGACCTACTGTTCAGCGGGCAAGCCGAACACCCGGTAATGAAAGCCTTACTGCCCCATATTGGGCCATGCAAGCTGACCGCAGCCCGCATGCACGCAGTTATCGAAGGCATGGAAATGGATCTGGACCAAAGCCGGTACCTCGACTGGCCGGGGCTGCAAAAGTACTGCTGGCATGCCGCCGGCGTCGTGGGCGAGCTTTCCGTCGGCATTTTTGGTTACCAGAACGACGCCACGCTCGAATATGCCGACAAGCTCGGGCTAGCCTTCCAACTGACCAACATCATTCGCGACGTGGGCGACGACGCCCGACGCGGCCGTATTTACCTCCCGGTCAACGAACTGCAGCAATTCGACGTCAAAGCCTCTGAAATTCTCAACAGCCAGTATTCCGATCGCTTTGTTGCGCTCATGCGCTTTCAAACCGAGCGCGCAAAAAACTATTATCGCGAAGCTTTGGCTACCCTGCCCGAGGTCGATCGACGCAATCAACGGCCGGGCCTGGCCATGGCCGCCATCTACCATGCACTTCTGCTCGAAATTGAACGTGATCAGTGGCATGTGCTGGATCAACGCATTTCGCTCACGCCCATACGCAAATTCTGGCTGGCCTGGAAAACGTGGGTCAGCGGCGGAAAACGCCTGAGTCGCCAGTTCGCCCAATGAACGTTGGCGTCATCGGCGCAGGTTGGGCCGGTCTGAGCGCCGCCATTGCCCTGCACGACGCAGGACATGACGTCAGCCTCTATGAAGCAGGACCCTTAGCCGGTGGACGGGCGCGCCGCGTGCCAGGCTCTGGCAATGCCGCACTGGACAACGGGCAGCATATTATGCTGGGTGCTTACCAACATACCCTGCAACTGATGCAACGCCTGCATCGCGAACCGGATCGCCTGCTTTTGCGCTTTGGCCTGAAGCTGCAAGCAGCGTCGGGCGACTTCGAACTACGCTGCCGCGCGTTGCCGTCGCCATGGCACGCAGTGGCCGCAGTCGCCCTGGCCAAGGGGTGGCATACCTCAGAAAAAGCGGCGCTAATCAAGGCCATGGCGCGTCTACGACTACGCGGCTGGAAGGTTACGCCTGACCGTCCGTTAGCCCAATGGCTGGACGAACAGCGTCAACCTGCCGGCGTAGTCAAACGTTTCTGGGAGCCGCTATGCCTGGCTGCACTGAACACACCACTTGCGCAAGCCAGCACCCTGATGATGGCGCGGGTATTAAAAGACAGCCTGGATGCCGGCCGTAACGCCAGTGATGTCCTGATTCCGCGCACCGATTTGTCTGACCTTTGGCCCGATCACTTGCCCGCCGGTATCACATTGCATCGACACAGCCCGATCCAGCGTATTGACGCAGCATCCAACGGCTATACCCTGAATGAAAAACATTGGCACGATGCACTTGTCGTTGCCGTACCGCCGCCCAATGCAAGACGCTTGCTGGCCGAATTACCCGCACGACCAGGCACTGAACGGCTGATGCAGCACCTGGAAGCCTTCAGCCCTGTAGCCATCGCCACGCTGAACCTGATGCTCGATGAACCGTGGACCACGCTTTCCGAACCCATGCTGATGCTGGATGACCAGGCGGCCCCCGGACAATTGGGACAATGGCTTTTTAATCACGCTGTGATTTCGAATGCACGCGAGCGTCATCCGTTGATCAGTATCGTGTTAAGTAATTGCCTGTCGTCGGCACTGACAGATCGCGACGCCGCTGGCCGTTTGATTATCGAACAGGTTCGTCGTCAGACGAGCCAGTTTGGTCCTATGCCAGACATTGCACAGCAGTTGTTGATTATTGAAAAGCGGGCGACTTTTGCCGCTACCCCTGGGCTGACGCGACCCGATAACAACACCCCCTGGCCGGGCCTGGTATTAGCCGGCGACTGGACCAACACCGGCTACCCGGCGGTGTTGGAAGGGGCAGTAATGAGCGGGCAAGCGGCAGCCCGCTGTATTGGATAAAGTGTGCACACGCGACAACGACCGGAGGCTAAAACAGCCGCTGGCCGGTGTACACCCCTAACGCCGTCAGGGCCAGCGCGCCCAACACACTGATAAAAATATACGAAAACGCCTGCCAGAGATCGCCCCGCTGCAACAGGCCAAAGGTTTCTGCCGAAAACGTGGAGAACGTCGTGAGCCCGCCCAGAAAACCGGTGACCAAAAACAGACGTAACCATTCGGGCACGGACGGCATTTGCAAGACTAGGGCAATAGCCACGCCAATAACGTAAGCGCCAATGTAATTGGCAGCCAATGTGCCCCAGGGCACAAAGGCACCAGCGTGGTTAAGCCATAAACCCAGTAACCAACGGCAAACCGCACCCAGCGCGGCACCGATACCCACCGCAAGAAGATGGGTAACGGTGATCATTGCCAGAGCACAGGAAACGAACTTAGGCAACAATGCTGGCTTGGCATGACCTTACACCTTCGCGTGCTGCTCGATGTAGCGCCGAACCAGGGCGGTGTCGCAGTCCATGACCTCGACTTTTTGCGGCAACGAACCCAAATGGCCCAGATGCGCAGGCGGCTGCGCGGGTTGGCCAATCGCCTCGACGATTGTGTCGTTGAACTTGGCTGGCAAAGCCGTTTCGAGTACCAGCATCGGGATGCCGGGCTCGACGAAGGGACGCGCCACCTTGACGCCGTCGGCCGTATGCGGGTCGATAATGACACCCGTCGCTTCGTAAACACTGCGAATGGTGGCCAAACGGTCGGCGTGGGTGCTGACACCCGCAACGAAACCATAACGCGCCTCGAACAGCGGCTTCAGGTCGGACAAGTCGAACTCGCCCGATTGCGATAATTGCTGCCACAACTGAGCCACACGCGCAGCGTCTTGACCGACCAGATCGAAAACAAAGCGCTCGAAGTTGGAGGCACGGGAAATATCCATGGACGGACTGGACGTAGCGTGCGTTTGCGCAGCCGAACGCGGACGATACAGGCCAGTGCGGAAAAACTCTTCGAGTACGTTGTTTTCGTTGGTGGCCAGCACGAGACGGCGAATCGGCAAGCCCATTTCGCGCGCAAGGTGGCCCGAAAGAATATTGCCAAAATTACCCGACGGCACCGCAAACGAAACCTGTTGGCCCGGGCCGGTGGTGGCACGCAGCCAGCCCCAGAAGTAATACACCACCTGAGCGGCAATGCGCGCCCAGTTAATGGAGTTGACTGCCCCCAGGTGATAGCGCGATTTGAAATCGAGATCGCCGGCCAGCGACTTGACGATGTCCTGACATTCGTCGAATACCCCTTTGACAGCAATATTGTGAATATTGTCATCTTGCAAGGAATACATTTGCGCACGCTGGAAGTCGCTCATGCGGCCATGCGGCGACAGCATGAACACCGACACGCCTTTTTTTCCGCGCAACGCGTACTCGGCCGCCGAACCGGTATCGCCGGAAGTAGCGCCCAGGATATTCAGCGTGCTGTTGCGTTTTGTCAGCACGTATTCGAAGACCTGGCCCAAAAACTGCATGGCCATATCTTTAAAGGCCAGCGTTGGCCCTTGCGAGAGCCCCAGCAGACTTAAGCCCTTATCGAGCGGCTTGACCGGCACGATATTGGGGGTGTCGAACACCTGACCGTTATAGGCGGCGGCAGTAAGCTTTGCCAGATCGGCGCGCGGGATGTCGGTAATGAACAAGCCCAGGACTTCGGTGGCCAACTGTGCGTAATCGAGGCCGCGCCAGGCCTCGAGCGTTTCGGGCGAAATTTTGGGTAGCGACTCGGGCAAGGCCAGACCCCCGTCGGGGGCCAAGCCTTCGAGCAGGATATCGGAAAATTCGAGCGGCGCCATGCCGCCACGAGTGGAGCGGTATTTCATAGCAGCGACTCGACGCGAAGACGCGTAACGTGGGATTTAACAAAGGGCAACGCCTGAATTTCTTCGAGCGCGCGGTTAACGTTACCTTCGCGGGCCTCGTGCGACAAGAAAATAATGTCGGCATCGGCCGGGCCATGAGGCTCTTGGAACATAGACCCGATAGAGATCTGATGATTGGCCAACACACGAGCCAGGTCGGCCAGCACGCCGGGGCGGTCATCGACACGCAAACGCAGGTAATACGACGAAATAACGTCATCCATGGGCAAAATGGGGGTGTCGGCCATGGCGCCTGGCTGGAACGCCAGGTGAGGTACACGATGCCCCGGATCGGCCAGCAGCAAGCGCGTGACGTCGACCAGATCGGCCACCACGGCCGAAGCCGTAGGCAATTCGCCTGCGCCCTGCCCGTAATACAGTGTTGGGCCAACCATATCGCCGTTAACCTGAACGGCGTTCATGGCGCCTTCAACGCTGGAGAGCAGACGCTCGACGGGAATCAGTGTGGGGTGAACACGCAGTTCGATGCCTTGATCGCAACGACGGGTAATACCCAGCAATTTGATGCGGTAGCCCAGACGTTCGGCATGGGCGATGTCTTCTCTGGCCAGGCCGGTGATACCTTCGATGTGCACTTTACTGAACTGCACCGGAATACCAAAAGCCAAAGACGCCAGCAAGCTAAGCTTGTGTGCGGCGTCGACGCCTTCGATATCGAACGTGGGGTCGGCTTCGGCGTAACCCAGACGCTGTGCATCGGCCAGGGCTTCGTTGAACGACAGCCCCTTGAAACGCATTTCGGACAGGATGTAGTTGGTTGTACCGTTAATGATGCCGGCCAGCCACTGGATGCGGTTGGCGGTCAGGCCTTCGCGAATAGCCTTGACGATAGGGATGCCCCCTGCGACAGCAGCTTCGAAAGCGACCATCAGGCCTTTGTCGTGTGCCGCGGCAAAAATTTCGTTGCCGTGTTTGGCCAACAACGCTTTATTGGCGGTGACCACATGCTTGCCACGGGCGATGGCTTCGTTGACGAGTTCACGCGCGATTTTGTCGCCCCCGATGAGTTCGACAACAATATCGACCTCTGGGTGACGCACGACTTCGTAGGCGTCGCTGGTTACCATAACATTGTCGCCCACCAGCTCGCGCACGGTATCGACATTCAGGGCGCCAACGGCGACAACCTCTATTTTACGACCCGCACGACGCGCGATCTCTTCGGCATTTTGCGTCAGTACCTTAAACGTACCGCCGCCCACAACGCCAAAACCCAACAAACCTACTTTTACAGGACTCATTTAATTAACCCGTCTTTGCGAAACATTTCTTTGATGCCGCGCACCGCCTGGCGGATACGCTGCTCGTTTTCGATTAGTGCAAACCGCACATAATCGTCGCCATACTCGCCGAACCCGACGCCCGGCGACACGGCTACCTTGGCTTGTTCGAGGAGTTTCTTGGAGAACTCGAGTGAACCCAGGGAGCGGTAGGCTTCGGGGATACGCGCCCAGATATACATGGAGGCTTTGGGGATATCGACCGGCCAACCCGCTTCGTGCAGACCCTTGGCCAGGACATCGCGACGCACGCGATACTGCTCGACGACTTCGTCAACACAATCTTGCGGCCCTTCGAGGGCTGTGATGGCAGCTACCTGAATAGGCGTGAACGTGCCATAGTCGTGATAGCTTTTAATGCGCGCCAGGGCATTGACCAACTCGGAATTGCCCACCATAAACCCAACACGCCAGCCTGCCATATTGTAGCTTTTGCTCATGGTGAAGAACTCGACAGCCACATCGCGCGCACCAGGCACTTGCATGATGGAGGGCGCCACATAGCCGTCGAAACAGATGTCGGCATACGCCAGATCGTGCACGACCAGAATGTCGTGCTCTTTGGCCAGCGCCACAATGCGCTCGAAGAAAGAGAGTTCGACACACTGCGCTGTGGGATTGCTGGGGAAACCCAGAATCATCATTTTGGGCTTGGGAATCGCCTCTTTGACAGCGCGCTCGATTTCTTCGAAAAAGTCGAGGCCCGGCGTCATGGGTACAGACCGAATATTTGCGCCGGCAATAACCGCACCGTAAATGTGGATGGGGTAGCTGGGGTTAGGCACCAGCACGGTATCGCCCCTGTCTAGGGTGGCCAGCATCAGGTGAGCCAGCCCTTCTTTCGAGCCAATCGTAACGATGGCTTCGGTGTCGGGGTTGATATCAACGCCGTATCGGCGCCCGTACCAACCCGAAATAGCCTTGCGCAGCCGCGGAATGCCTTTGGACACGGAATAACCGTGGGTATCTGGGCGCGACACGACCTCGACGAGTTTGTCGACGATATGCTTGGGGGTTGAACCGTCGGGGTTGCCCATCGACATATCGATGATGTCCTCGCCACGACGGCGCGCCGCCATCTTGAGCTCGCCCGTAATATTGAAAACATAAGGCGGCAAACGCTCAATGCGAGGAAAATTCGTCATGGTAATTCCTTGGGGTCTACAAGAGGGGGGACAAAAGCGAATAACCTACTAGTTTAAACGATAGCCTGCCCCAATAAAAGCAACCATCGAAGTAATCCTGACACCACAAAAACGATGTCCCGGTGGCCCTGCTGCACGCTGGCGCGATTGCGCTATGATCAAGCCTGAATTCGGGAGTTTTTTACTGTGCAACTACAAGCAGAATCGAATCCGGCGCTAAATACCATCACGGCCTACGGCGACGACCACATCGAAATCAATGCCGTGACCTACAACCATGCGGTGTTTTTCTGGCCGGAAGGCGAGGTCAAGCGCTGGGACGCCCAAGGCGTCAAAGACATTACCGGCGCCCAGCTTATGGCGATCGCCGGGCTAACCCCGGCGGCAACCAACCCGCTCGATTTTCTCGACGAACCCGAAGACCGGCAACGGCGCCCCGACAACGCCCCCGAGGTTTTATTGGTGGGCACGGGCCAACACCAGCACTTTTTGCCTGTGGCCGTCACCCGCACCTTACTTGAGCTGGGTATCGGCGTTGAAGCCATGAGCACGCAAGCCGCCGCCCGCACCTACAACATTTTAATGGCCGAAGGCCGCCGCGTTGTCGCAGCCCTTTTGCCACTGGAGTCACAATGAGTTCTGTCACCATCGGACAACCCGTCCCTGCCTTTGTCGCACAAAGCACCCAAGGCGAAATCACCGAAAACAGTTTGTTGGATCAATGGACGGTTTTGTATTTTTATCCCAAAGACAGCACGCCGGGTTGCACGACCCAGGCGCAAAACTTTCGCGACCAGCTCGATAACTTCAAGGCCGTCAACTGCCAGATCATTGGCGTATCGCGCGACTCCCTTAAGTCGCACGACAACTTTACCGGCAAGCAATCACTGCCCTTCGCTCTTATTTCCGACCCCGACGAAACGCTATGCACCATGTTCGACGTCATGAAAATGAAAAACATGTACGGTAAACAGGTACGCGGCGTTGAGCGAAGCACGTTTCTGATCGACCCAAAAGGGGTGTTGGTCAAAGAATGGCGCGGCCTGCGCGTACCAGGGCATGTCGACCAGGTACTGCAGGCGGTCACCGAAGCGACTCGCTGACGCGACACAACCCCGCCTTTTTTTCTATGCGCTAGTCCATTGCCCAGGAGCTCTTAATTTATGCCGCTACCCAAGTTGCCGACCCGTCCGGGCACCCTGGTAAAGATAACCAACGACCTCGACGCCTTCGAAACGGCCGAGTCAGCCCCCGTAGCCACGCCGGCGACGCCCAAAGCGCGCAAGCAAGCCACGAAACCTGCCGTTAAAGCCAGCAGTTCCAACAATCACGGGCTTGCGCCAGAAGCTACACCTACCCCGGCAAAGCCCAAGGCCCCCGACGCGGCGGTGCGTAGCACCGGCAATGGTGCAGACATCAACACCACCGTCACGGCGCCCGCGCGTGGCAAAAAGAAACCTCGTTTGGCGGTCGACAAGCGCAAACTGTTTGTGCTTGACACCAACGTGTTGCTGCACGACCCGAACTCCTTATTCAAGTTTGAAGAACACGACATCTTTCTGCCCATGCTGGTGCTTGAAGAGCTAGACCACCAGAAAAAAGGGATGTCTGAAGTCGCCCGGAATGCCCGCCAGGTAAGCCGCTACCTTGACGGACTGGTGGCCGAAAACAAAAGCCTGGCCAACGGGCTTGTCCTTGACACACTGGGCAACCAGGAAGCGCTGGGTACCTTGCACTTCCAGACAACCGCGCTGTCGTCCGACCTGCCCGTCGCCCTGCCGCTGGGCAAAGCCGACAACGTCATTTTGGGCGTTGTACATGCGCTGCAACAGCTACACCCCAAACGCGAAGTCATTCTGGTTTCGAAAGACATCAATATGCGCCTCAAGGCGCTGTCGCTGGGGTTGCCGGCCGAAGACTATTACAACGACCATGTCCTCGATGACTCCGACCTGTTGTACGAAGGGGTAATGCCTCTGCCCGATAATTTCTGGACCAAGCACGGCAAAGATGTTGAATCGTGGCAGCAAGGCGGCACAACCTACTACCGCATCAAAGGACCGCTGTGCGCACAGCTTATTGTCAACGAATTTGTCTACCTTGAAGGCGAACTTCCTCTTTATGCCCAGGTTAAAGAAGTCAGCGGCAAAACTGCCGTACTGGCTACGTTACGTGACTATAGCCATGGCAAAAACAATGTGTGGGGCATTACTGCCAAAAATCGCGAGCAAAATTTCGCCCTGAACCTGCTCATGAACCCCGACTGCGACTTTGTCTCGTTGCTAGGTCAGGCCGGTACAGGCAAAACCTTGCTGGCGCTGGCCGCCGGTCTTACGCAAACACTCGAAACGCGCCGCTACACCGAAATCATCATCACCCGCGCCACTGTGCCTGTAGGCGACGAAATTGGCTTTTTGCCCGGCACCGAAGAAGAAAAAATGCTGCCCTGGATGGGCGCGCTTGAAGACAACCTCGAAGTACTGCAACTAGGAGCAAACACCGATGGCGTGAGCAATGGCAACTCGCCCGACTGGGGCAAGAACGCCACCATGGAATTGATTCGCTCCCGCATCAAGGTCAAGTCCATGAGCTTCATGCGCGGTCGTACGTTCCTGAACAAATTCCTGATTATTGACGAAGCCCAGAACCTCACACCCAAGCAAATGAAAACGCTGGTGACGCGTGCCGGGCCCGGCACAAAAATTGTCTGCCTGGGTAATATCGCGCAAATCGACACGCCTTATCTGACCGAAGGCAGCTCTGGCCTGACGTACGTCGTTGACCGCTTCAAGGGCTGGCCGCACTCAGGGCACATTACCTTGCAACGCGGGGAACGTTCCCGTCTGGCCGACTACGCAAGCGAGGCGTTGTAAAGGCATGACGACAACGCCAAACCCGGCGAACCGCGCCGCACTACCCATTGGCATCACAATGGGCGATGCGGCCGGTGTCGGGCCCGAAATTATTGCCCGGCTGCTGGGTGAACCCGGCGCATTGCATCCCGCCATCGTGTATGGCGATGCAGGCGTCATGCAAAAAGCCCTTACCCTGACAGGCCTGGACACACGCCTGTCGGTAAAGGCGGTTACCGATATCGCCCAGGCCCAAACGGTCATGAGCCCAAGCACCGTCGTGGTGGTCAATCAGCATCTGCCCCTGCCCGCTGACGTGCAACCCGGCCAACTCAACGGTGATGCCGGGCGTGCCGCCTACGAATACCTGTGCCAGGCCATAGACGATGCCTTGGCTGGGCATTTGCGCGCCATCGTAACGGCACCGCTGAACAAAGCCGCCATGCAACTGGGGGGCATCGATTACCCCGGCCACACTGAAATTCTGGCCGATCGCACACGCACTCGTCATTACGCGATGATGTTGGCCAACACTGAACTACGCGTGATCCTGGTCACCATTCATATCCCCCTCGCTCAGGTCAGCCCGACGTTAAGTATCGAGAAAGAACTACAAACCATCCGACTGGCTCACGACGCCTGCAGGCAGGCGGGCATCAAGCACCCGAAAGTCGCCGTCGCCGGGCTTAACCCCCACGCCGGCGAAGAAGGAAAATTTGGACGGGAAGAAATCGACATCATCGCCCCGGCAATTACTGCCGCACGCGCCGAGGGTATCGATGCCACCGGCCCCTGGCCGGGCGACACCATATTCATGCGCGCACGTCGGGGGGAGTTTGATATTGTGGTCGCGCAATACCACGACCAAGGCCTGATACCGGTAAAGTACCTGGGGGTTGACGAAGGCGTTAACGTTACAGTAGGGCTGCCGTTTATCCGCACCAGTGTCGACCACGGCACTGCCTACGACATTGCCGGCAAAGGGTTGGCCGACGCCGGCTCGTTGCGGGCGGCTTTCAATATGGCCATAGCCCTGACGCCCGCTGCTCCGTAACGGCTTACAAGCCCGACGAAAAGTTGAGAAAGCGGGTACTGGCGCCCTGGAACGTCAGACGTACCGTCCCAATAGGGCCGTTACGCTGCTTACCGATAATGATTTCGGCTGTACCCTTGTCGGGTGAGTCGGGGTTGTAGACTTCATCACGGTAAATAAACAAGATCAAGTCAGCGTCTTGTTCAATTGCGCCCGATTCGCGCAAATCACTCATGACGGGGCGCTTGTTAGGGCGTTGCTCAAGGCTTCGGTTTAGCTGCGACAAAGCAATCAGCGGGCAATTAAGCTCTTTAGCCAGGCCTTTGAGCGAGCGGCTGATTTCCGAAATTTCGGTCGCGCGGTTTTCACCGGCCGAATTGGCCGACATCAGCTGCATATAGTCGATGATGATCAGGCCGAGCTGACCGCATTGGCGAGCCAGACGGCGAGCCCTCGCGCGAACTTCCATAGAACTGAGCGCGGGTGTCTCGTCGATATAGATTTGCGCCTCTTGGACCTGTTGCACCGCATGGGTAAGGCGTGGCCAGTCTTCGGTAGTGAGTTTGCCGGTACGCATACGATGCTGATCGAGCATGCCGACCGAACCCACCATACGCATAGCCAGTTGCACTGCACCCATCTCCATTGAGAACACGGCTACCGGGAGCCCTTGCTCGATAGCGACATGCTCGCCGATGTTCATGGAGAACGATGTTTTACCCATGGACGGGCGACCCGCAACGATAACGAGATCGCCCGCTTGCAAGCCCGAGGTCATGCGATCGAGATCTGAGAACCCCGTCGGGACACCGGTAATATCGGAGCCGCCCTCGCGGTGATAAAGCTCGTCGATACGCTCGACCACCTGGGTCAGCAAAGGCTGGATTTCTTGAAAACCGGTGGCGCCACGGGCGCCTTCTTGGGCAATTTGGAAAACACGGGATTCGGCTTCGTCAAGCAACTGACGCGCTTCTTTGCCTTGAGGATTGAACGCTGCCGCCGCAATCTCGTCGGCCACCGACACCAACTTGCGCAGCATAGAGCGCTCGCGCACGATTTCTGCATAGCGGCGGATGTTGGCCGCCGACGGCGTGTTGTGCGCCAGCGCATTCAAGTAGGCCAGCCCACCAACTTCTTCGCCCTTGCCCGCGCTGCTCAGCGACTCGTACACGGTGACGACATCGGCCGGCCGCGCCAGACTGATCAGCCGCGTGATGTGCTGCCAGATAATACGATGATCGAAACGATAAAAATCATCTTCGCCGACGACATCGGTAATGCGGTCGAAAGCCGCATTGTCGAGCAGCAAGCCACCCAGCACCGACTGCTCGGCTTCGATAGAGTGAGGCGGCACACGCAAGTAGTCTAGCTGTGCATCACCCGTAGGACGTGCGATTTCCAAGACAAAAACCCAGAGAGAAACAAAAAAGCAAAAAGCCGGCTAGCACCGGCTTTTTGATTGGCAGGCCCAGTACAAACCGAGAGCTCAGAATGTACCATGGCCCGCCCCTACAGACAGCATTGTATGCGCTGGCGTTAGACCATTTCGCCTGCAACGTTGACTGTGATGTCGACGACCACGTCGGCGTGCAAAGCAACCTGAGCGGGGAACTCGCCCACAGCTTTGATGGCGCCGTCGGGCAGGCGAACCTGCGACTTGACCACACCGGCGAAACCGGCTTCTTGCAACGCAGCAGCGATGTCCATGGTGGTTACGGAACCGAACAAACGGCCGTCAACACCGGCTTTCTGAGACATGCCCAGCTGGAAGCCACTGAGCTTCTCGCCGGTTGCCTGTGCAGCGGCCAGGCGCTCGGCCTGTTGCTTTTCGAGTTCGGCGCGACGTGCTTCGAATTCTTTAAGTGCTGTCTCGGTGGCGCGACGAGCAATTTTTTGGGGGATCAGGTAGTTACGGGCGTAGCCGTCACGAACACGAACGACTTCACCGAGGTTACCCAGGTTGCTGACTTTTTCGAGCAGAATGACTTGCATGACGATTAACCTCGGATTAATTGTGGTTGTCGGTGTAAGGCAACAGTGCCAGGAAGCGCGCACGCTTGATAGCGGTGTCGAGCTGACGCTGGTAGTGAGCCTTGGTGCCGGTCAGGCGGGCAGGAATGATCTTGCCGTTTTCCTGGATGAAATCACGCAGGGTGTCGAGATCTTTGTAGTCGACTTGTTCTACACCAGCAGCTGTAAAGCGGCAAAACTTGCGGCGCTTGAACAGTGGGTTTTGCTGATTGAACTTGCGTTTTTCTTTGCCTTTTTTGAAGAAAGCCATAATGTGCCTCTTGAGTGCTTGGGCCTGAAGCCCAATCGGTATTAATTATGCATCGAGCTGCTTGTGCGCCCGTGCGAAACGATTTACTTCAACGATGCTAGACGGTAGCCAAGACCCCGCCTGCATGAACGCGTGACGCCTGCTGTATGTGCAATACCAGTTTTGATGCCCCTTTTTTTACCGGGGCCAAAAAACCTTGTACTGCCAAGGCAACGCCCAAAGGCGTTTGCGAAACCAGCAAAGCGATATCGCCCAGTGCAACTGCCGGAATAGAAAACTGGATGCGGCGTGCCGCCCCTGCCTCTACCACTTCGGACTCGTGGTGCAATGTCAGTTCGGTGACCGGAACCCCAGCCGGGGTATAACGCAATGGCTTGATTTCAAGCACACTGGCGGTAACAGAAACCTGATTCACCCGGTTGCCTGCGCGCTACGCGCCCTTACTCGGCGTCGGCCGCAGCGTCGTTGCTGGATTTGCGTGCTTCTTCGCGCTCGACAGATTTCATCATGACGGAAGGCGCGGTGTCAGCTTTTTTGGTCTTGATGACCAAATGACGCAAAACAGCATCGTTGTAGCGGAACGAGTGTTCGAGTTCGTCGAGGGTGCTTTGGTTGCACTCGATGTTCATGCACACGTAGTGGGCCTTAACCAGCTTCTGGATGGGGTAAGCCAGTTGACGACGACCCCAGTCTTCGAGGCGATGGATCTTGCCTTCGTTACCTGTAACCAAACCCTGGTAGCGCTCGATCATGGCGGGCACTTGCTCGCTTTGATCGGGGTGCACAATAAACACTACTTCGTAGTGACGCATAAGTGATACTCCTTGTGGATGGCTTTTATTGCCTGCGATAGCAACAAAAGGGATAGCCCGCCTGGCTAACAGGTAGCCGCAAAAAATGCGCCAACCCGAAAAGCAAAGTCGAGCAAGAAACCGCTAATAATAACATGCCCCGGTTTTTACCCGCCAACAGCAGGCAAAAACCGGGGCCTATGTGTAGGCTTTGAACAACCTACATCCAGTCACGCAGTGTATTTAGCCTTCTACAACTGCGTATGCCGAGTGGTTATGAATGGATTCGAAATTTTCAGCTTCGACGCGGAAGCGCTGCACACCTTCGATAGCTTGCAGACGTACTGCTACATCACGAACCAGATCTTCGACAAACTTGGGATTCTCGTAGGCGCGCTCGGTAACAAACTTTTCGTCGCCGCGTTTCAGCAAACCCCACAGCTCGCATGACGCCTGCTGTTCTACACCCTGAATAAGGGCATTGATATCGATTTGCGCGGGGTTATCGAATACGACATCGACAGTAACGTGCGAGCGTTGGTTGTGTGCGCCATATTGCGAGATAGCCTTTGAACACGGACACAGACTAGTCACCGGCACCAGCACACGCAGTTCGAACAAGACATCGTCGGCTGTCGCCGTGGCCTTCCAGCTGACTTCGTAGTCCATCAGACTGGCTACCTGCGATACAGGCGCAACCTTTTCGATGAAATAAGGAAAACGCGCACGAATGTCGCCTTTTTCTGCATTGAGCAAAGGCAGCATGGCCTGAGCCATGTCGCAAAACAGTTGCGGAGTCATGGGCGTTGTGCGATGTTGCTCGAGCAGCGCCACGAAGCGCGACATGTGCGTGCCCTTTTCGTGGGCAGGCAGGGCCACAGTGAGCTCCCAGTCGGCTACGGTGGGCATCGCCTGCCCCTCTGGACCGGCACTGACAAGCATGGGGTGCCGAACACCCCGAACCCCTACGCGCTGAATCGGCATACGGCGCGTATCGGCCGAGCTTTGGACGTCGGGCATGACTGCGGCGGAATCAGTAATAGAGTTCATTGTTTAACCTGTATGAAACCCGGCGACCCGGGACAATAATAAGCAACGCCTATACGTTACCCTGCTGATCAGCCCCCTGTCGAGCATAACCCCTGAGTTCGACAGGTTTTTGACCCAGATTAGCGTGACACGACTTTGTCCTGGACAAAGTCAAATTCTGGAAAGCGTTGTCGAATTGCATGGACAATACCGTCGGCATCTAGCCCCTGCATTTTGAGCAGCAGTGCCTGATCGCCATGATCAATGAACTCATCCGGCAGACCCAGTTGCAATACAGGCACCTGAACGCCTTTGGCGCTAAGGTACTCTAGGACGGCACTACCGGCACCACCCATGATGGCGCCTTCTTCGAGGGTAACCAACACATCGTGGGAATCGACCAGGACATCGACCAGGGCATGGTCGAGCGGCTTGACGAAACGCATGTCAGCGACACTGGCGTCGAGGGACTCTACCGCTTGCAATGCAACGGGCACCAATGTGCCGAAACCCAAAATGGCAATACGCTGCCCTTGACGCAACAACCGGCCCTTGCCGATCTCGACAGTGTCGAGCGCGCTGCTGACCTCGGCGCCGCAACCGGCCCCACGCGGATAACGCACCGACGCCGGCCCATTGTAGTGATAACAGGTGCTGAGCAGCAGCCGCGTTTCGTTTTCGTCGGACGGCGTAGCAATCACCATATTAGGAATGCAACGCAAAAAGGCGATGTCGTAGTTGCCCGCATGTGTGGCGCCATCGGCCCCCACCAGACCGGCCCGATCGAGCGCAAACGTGACATCGAGGTCTTGCAGGGCCACGTCATGAATAAGCTGGTCGTAACCGCGTTGCAAAAACGTCGAATAAATAGCGACGACGGGCTTAAGGCCCTCGCACGCAACACCGCCTGCAAAAGTTACCGCGTGCTGCTCGGCAATACCCACATCGAAATAGCGCTCGGGAAACTCGCGATGGAACTCGACCATGCCGCTACCTTCGCGCATGGCAGGCGTAATGCCAACCAGACGGTCGTCTTGACGGGCCATATCGCATAACCAACGACCAAAAACCTGCGTAAATGTCTGGCGAGTCGGCGCTTTGGACTTTTGAATACCGACGGACGGGTCGAATTTTCCGGGACCGTGATACAACACCGGATCGGCTTCAGCCAGCTTGTAGCCTTGCCCTTTTTTGGTCACTACATGCAAAAACTGCAAACCACCCAACTGACGCAGGTTCTGCAGCGTGGGCACCAAGGCATCAAGGTCGTGGCCATCGATGGGGCCGACATAATTGAAACCCAGCTCTTCGAATAAAGTAGCCGGCGAGACCAGCCCTTTGGCATGCCCCTCGACACGCCTGGCCAGCTCGAGTACCGGCGGCATGTGCTGCAACACCGCACGGCCCATGTTTTTAGCTGCCGCATAGAAACGGCCGGACATCAATCGCGCAAAGTAATGATTAAGCGCGCCCACGGGCGGCGAAATAGACATGTCATTGTCATTGAGAATGACCAGCACATTGACGCCGGGGGTGACACCCGCATTATTCAGCGCCTCGAAAGCCATACCGGCTGTCATTGCGCCGTCTCCGATAACGGCAATATGCTGACGTTCGGACTTGCCCAGGTTGCGAGACGCCACCGCCATGCCCAGCACGGCAGAAATTGACGTCGAAGAATGTGCTGTGCCAAACGCGTCGTACGGCGATTCGCTTCGCTTTGGAAACCCTGAAATGCCACCAAAATGGCGCAACTGCGCCATAGCTTCTCGGCGGCCCGTAAGAATTTTATGCGGATACGATTGATGGCCGACATCCCAGACGATGCGGTCGTCGGGGGTATTGAAGACATAATGCAAGGCAACGGTAAGCTCGACCGTACCCAAATTGGACGACAAATGGCCACCGGTTTTGGCTACCGACTGCAAGATGAACGCGCGCAGCTGATCGGCGACTTGCTTCAAGGCACGTGGCTCAAGCGTTCGCAAGTCGGCAGGCGAATTGATCTGTTCTAGAACGGGATAAGTCATACGAGTAAAAGTCCGGCGTCGGGCGCCATTGGGCCCCCTATTTTAGATGAGTTGCCGGGCGCGCCATCGTGAATTAGCGATCGCGACCCACAATGTAGTCGGCGATCTCGGCCAGACGCTGCCCAGTTGGGCCCAAAGGGCGCAAAGCAGCGTGAGCCTCGAGGCGCAATGTTTCGAGGAAATCGCGCGCTCCGTCTACACCCAGCAAAGACACATACGTTGGCTTGTTGGCTTGCTGATCTTTGCCCGCCGTTTTACCCAAGACCGCAGTGTCGGCGGTAACGTCAAGAATATCGTCGGCGACCTGGAAAGCCAACCCTACGGCTGCTGCGTAGCGCTCGAGACCCTCGCGCGCAGCCGAACCCGCACCAACGACAATCCCGCCCAGCAAAACACTGGCCTGTAGCATCGCACCCGTTTTCATGGTGTGCATGAGCTGCAGCTGATCTTGCGTAAGCGATTGACCAACCGCCGCGCAATCGATGGCCTGCCCACCGGCCATACCCAGGCTACCGGCCGAACGCGCCAACAATTCGACGGCCTGAACAACCAGCGCAGGCGCGACCGGCGTTTGCGCCAACAGTTCGAATGCCAGCGGCTGCAAAGCATCGCCAGCCAGCATGGCCGTAGCCTCGTCGAACTGCCGGTGCACGGTGGGCCGCCCGCGACGCAGGTCGTCGTTGTCCATGCAGGGCAGATCGTCGTGCACCAAAGAATAAGCGTGAATAAGCTCGACCGCAGCGGCAGCGTGATCGAGCGCTCGGGCCTGCGCGGAAGACAGGTTTGCACCGGCGCTTAGCGAAGCCTCGCCGGCGGCATACACCAGAGCGGCGCGGATGCGTTTACCGCCGCCAAGTACGGCATACCGCATGGCTTCGTGCAAACGCTCCGGCGTTTGATCGGCCTCGGGCATGAACTCGTCGATTACCGTTTCGATATGCGCGGCTGTACTTTTGATCCAGTCGGAGAAAACCGGTTGCGTCACAGGCATCGGTGTTACTCCTCGTCGGGGCCGCGGTCATCGAGCGGCTTGAGTAAATTACCTTGCAGGACCTTGACCTGCTCGTCGGCCTTATCGAGCAGTTTTTGGCAAATTTTGGAAAGCTCGACCCCACGTTCGTAGGCCGCAAGCGAAGCCTCGAGAGGCAATTCGCCATTTTCCATTTGCGCCACCAAGGCTTCGAGCTGCGCCAGCGCGGTTTCGAAGTCTTTGGGCAACGGTTCTGATTTCGGTTTGCGCACACCCGGCGCGGAATCGGCAGATTGATCAGCCATTCTGTGTTTCCTGAATTGAATTAATGCGATTGTACGAGATGCCGGGTCAAGACGGCCGGCATTGGCTGTAGGTCTTGTTTTTAAAGCAAAAAACTAAGGTACAATGCCCCCTTTAATTTCATCGGCCAGTCCGTTTTTTCTTCGCACCAGCCCCAAAACCTTTATGTATTTGGCTGGTAAGTAACCACGCGGGGGACAAATCATGACCGACATTGGTCGGGAAGCGCAATTCGCGCTGGCGCAATCGCAGCTAACGGTCGACAGCTACTTCGACGAAAACATCTTCGCTCGCGAAAAAGCCCGTATTTTCAAGAACTCGGCCCTGTACGTCGGGCACGAAAAACTGGTCCCCGAGCCCGGCGACTGGTACACGCTCGCGCACGAGCACGCTGGTCGCGCCCTGGTTCGCAACGCCGCCGGGGTAGAGCTGATCTCGAACGTCTGTCGTCACCGCCAAGCCATCATGCTGGGGTTTGATTCGGCCGATGCCCAGAACCAGCCCGCTGCGCATCGAGGTAACTTGCGCGACACCGGCAGTAATATTGTTTGCCCTGTACATCGCTGGACATACAGCAAACAAGGTGAGCTTTTGGGTGCGCCACAGTTTCCCAAAACACCCTGCATGAACCTGCAGAAATTCACCCTAAAAAATTGCCACGGCTTGTTGTTCGAGGGGCCACGCGACCCGGCATCTGATATGGCGCCGCTATTCAGCCGCCCCGAATTCGACTTCGGTGATTACGTGCTCGACCACGTCGAGGTTCATGAGTGCAATTACAACTGGAAGACCTTTATCGAGGTCTACCTTGAAGACTACCATGTGGGGCCGTTTCACCCCGGTCTGGGCCGGTTTGTTACCTGCGACGATCTGACCTGGGAGTTTTCAGACTGGTACAGCCTGCAGCGAGTAGGCGTACACAATGCACTGGCGCAACCGGGGTCCGATACCTACAAACGCTGGCACGACCAGCTGCTGCAGTTTCGGGCAGGCCAGACGCCCGACTTCGGCGCCGTCTGGGTAACGTATTTCCCGACGCACATGATCGAGCTATACCCCCATGTGGTCGTGCTTTCTACCCTGCACCCGGTCAGCCCGCAAAAAACCGTCAATATTGTCGAGTTTTACTACCCCGAAGAAATTGTCGCTTTCGAGCGCGAGTTTGTTGAGGCACAACGGGCAGCCTACATGGAAACGGCCATCGAAGATGATGAAATTGCCGAACGCATGGACGCCGGCCGGAAAGCCCTGATGTTGAGGGGTGTGAATGAGGCCGGGCCTTATCAATCGCCTATGGAAGACGGCATGATGCACTTCCACGCCTGGTACCGCCAAATGATGTCAGGCGACTGACCAGCCAACGGCACTCAGGTACCCGCCCCGACAGCCACGGGGCGGGACGCATCACTGCACCACTCACTCCACGACCCCGGGTACAAGGCCGACCCGCCCAACCCCGCCAGCTCCATGGCAAACAAATTATGGCAGGCTGTAATACCTGACCCGCACTGGTGAATGACATGGTCTGCCGGTGTATTACCCAGCATCTGCTCGAACTCGGCCCGTAATTCGTCAGCCGGCCGGAAACGCCCGTCGGGTTGGCAATTAAGACTATTGGGGCGATTCAATGCTCCGGGGATATGTCCTGCTACCGGATCCATGGGCTCGACCTCGCCACGGAAGCGATTCTCGGCACGTGCGTCGAGCACCACATAAGGCCCACGGCCGATATTTGCCAAGACATCATCGGCTGAGAACGTCGGCATGCTTGCCAAACCAGACGCAGAGACAGACGCCCCCGCACCCGACCCAGACGCCACAACTGCCCCCTGAGTTAACGCTTCAGGCTGATGACCTTCGGACGACGCCCCAACTGAGTTCAGCGCAAACCCTGCACGCGACCAGGCAGGCAAACCGCCATCAAGAATGGCAACCGGCCGATGACCCGCCCACCGCAGCATCCACCATAGATGCGCCGAAAAAGCGCTGGTCCCGCCGTCATAAACCACAACTTGCACGCCCGGCTGTACACCATGCTTCTGCATCAGTTCCTGGAAGGTTGGCAGCGAAGGCAACGGATGACGGCCATTAGTGCCGGTTTTGGGTGCAGCCAGATCTTGCTCGTGGTCAAGAAAGATGGCGCCGGGTATGTGGCCTTGCTCGTACTGGCGCCGCCCTGCAGCGTGATCTGCCAGATCGTGGCGGACATCGAACACAATACATTGCCCGGATTCAACCAGAGGCTTCAGGGTGGCGGCATCAATCAAAAGCGCGTGCATAGAGTTCCTTTTCTGGGTAAAGCGCATAAACAAACGGTTGACAGTATCGTGACCGGCACAGGGTTACGGTCATGCCCGCCGGTGCCGCCTGCTTTCGGTATAAGTACGCCATGTTGACAGTAAACCGGCCCCTATGACCAGCGCCATACCAAGCCAGGCCAACGCATCGGGGTGCTCATCCCAGAACACGATGCCCAACAGCGTTGCAAAGATAATCGTCGTGTACTGCAAGGCTGCTGTCAATAACGCCTTGCCGGCGCCAAACGCACGCGTCATGGCCAGTTGCCCCACCAACCCCGACACACCCAACCCAATGGCGGCCAACCAGGCATTCAAAGACAAAGGTTGCCAACCCTGGGCAAACAGCACCACAAGACCGGTCAGACAAACGCAGGCTGAAAAAACCAGCACAGTACGCCACTCGGGCTCACCCGCCTGCCCCAGCTGTCGCACCTGCATCATGGCTATTGCTCCCAAAGCACCTGCCCCCAACCCCATAAGGGCGGCAAAGAACTGCTCGTCGCCAATGCTTGGCCGCAAAATGCCCAAAACCCCAAAAAAACCCATGACAACGGCCGCCGCACGAACAAAGTCGTTGCGCGCGCCGCCCCACATCAGCATGTAGCCGGTGATAAACAAAGGGGACGTGTAGTTGAGACTGACCGCGGTCGGCAAGGGCAGATGAGACAAGGCATAGAAGCCCATCCACATGGCGGTAATGCCTGAAAGATTACGCCACAGGTGCAGCCTGGGGTTTTTGGGCCAGACCCGCCGGTGCGTCGAGATAGCCCAGACAAGCAACAACAGCACCGAAGGCACGCCACGAAACAATACAATTTGCGGGAGCGAGACCCCTAATCCTGCGGCCACCTTGATGCATGCCCCCATAATTGCAAACATGGCACAAGCCAGAATCATCCATAAAGACTGCATGATGGCGCGGTATAGTTCCGGTAATACATTAAAGGCGATACTATACTGCCGCCCGGAAAAATTTATTTTCAGCAAATTGTCAGTTTTTACATGCCCGACACTGTTGATATACGGAACTTGGCCCCAATATAAATCGTCAAAATCCACACCGCGGTGTTACTTTCCAATCCTGCAGGATATCCACCCTATGAAACGCATTTTCCTTTTCTTGCTAACCAATATCGCTGTCATGGTCGTGCTAAGCATCACCATGAGTGTGTTGGGTGTGGGACGTTACATGACGGCCCAAGGCCTTGACCTTACCCAGCTACTGATTTTCTCGGCACTGGTGGGCTTTACTGGTTCGTTCATTTCGTTACTGCTTAGCAAATGGATGGCCAAGCAAAGCACAGGCGCACGTGTCATCAACCCGCAGGCACCGGGCAATGCTCGCGAAGCCTGGCTGGTCGATACCGTGCATCAGTTGGCCGACCGAGCCGGCATTGGTCACCCTGAAGTCGCCATTTACGATGGCCCACCCAACGCATTTGCCACCGGCGCCTTTAAAAACGACGCCCTCGTGGCGGTGTCAACCGGCTTGCTTGAAAGCATGACCGAAGAGGAAGTGGCTGCCGTGCTGGGCCACGAAGTGGCGCACATTGCCAACGGCGACATGATTACCCTCACGCTCATCCAGGGTGTCGTCAATACGTTTGTGGTGTTCCTGGCGCGCGTCGTCGGCTACTTCGTTGATCGCGTGGTACTCAAAAACGACCGCGATGTCGGTATGGGCTATTACGCTACCGTCATTGTGTGCGAAATCATCTTCGGATTGCTGGCGTCTATTATTGTGGCCTGGTTCTCGCGCCAGCGCGAATATCGCGCCGACGCAGGCAGTGCCAAGCTTATGGGCGCACGCGAGCCCATGGTCAAGGCCCTGGCCCGCTTAGGAGGACTTGAGCCCGGCGAATTACCCAAATCATTCGAAGCCTCGGGCATTTCGGGTGGGGCAGGCATCGCTGCGTTGTTCTCGACCCACCCTCCCATCGAAGACCGCATTCGCGCCCTTCGTAGTGCGCAAACGCTCTAACTGCTAAAGGCAATCTGCCGCCAGGAACAAGCGGCAGATTGCACCTGACGGCAACTGCCCGCCTGGGTTTATAAATACTTGTCGAACCAGGCCAATGTACGTTGCCAGGCGTCTTTGGCGTCGGGCTCGTTGTAACTCCCCCGGTAGTCAGAATAAAACGCATGGTTCGACTCGGGATAAACGATGATCTTGGAGTCCCGGGCATGATCATTGCCTTGAGCCAACGCGGCCTGCATGCGCTCAACGTCAGCTAACGGAATGCCGGCATCCTGACCGCCATACAAACCCAGTACCGGGGCTTTGAGCGTATTGGCTACGTCTATAGGATTACGCTTTTGCAACGGGCCATGGCCCACCACCAGCTTGCCATACCACGCCGCACCTACGCGGCATGTTGAACTGTGCTCGGCATACATCCAGGTGATACGACCACCCCAACAGAAACCAGTGACTGCCAAACGCGCAGTATCACCGCCCTGTTCGCGAGCCCAGGCCACGCTGGCATCCAGGTCAGCCATGACCTGCTCATCGGAAGCCTTAGAAACGATTTCCTTGATCAGGGTCGGAACATCGGTGTACTGGTTACAGTCACCCTGACGCTCAAAGAGATTCACGGCCACCGCAAAATACCCTTCTTTGGCAAAGCGCCGACAAACATCACGAATATGCTCGTGCAACCCAAAAACTTCCTGGATGACCAGTACGACAGGCGCCTGCTGCTTGGCTTCGGGCTTGGCATAGTAAGCCGTAATAGTGCCGTCAAACGTAGGCATCTGGAACTCGCCGCACGCCAGCCCGACCCCGTCGGTATAAATTGTTGTGGGCGCAGCGCCCGTGATGGGTGAAAATGCCATTGTTCCTCCTGTTTAGGTTTTGTTCGCAAAGTGTAAAGGTTAGGAGTTAGTGCGCCTGCTCCCAGTTGGGGCCTACGCCCACCTCGGCCACCAAAGGCACGGCCAGCTGCGCCACATTGCACATCAGGCCAGGTAACTGCGACACCAGTAAATCGACTTCGTGCTCGGGCACTTCAAAGACCAATTCGTCGTGCACCTGCATCACCATCAGGGTCGCCAGTTTTTCAGCAACGATCCAGCGCTGCACCGCCACCATCGCCTTTTTGATCAGGTCGGCAGCCGTCCCCTGCATTGGCGCATTAATCGCAGCGCGCTCGGCGCCAGCACGACGTGGCCCTTTAGACCCCTTGATGTCGGGCAACCAAAGGCGACGACCGAAGACCGTCTCGACATAGCCCTGCTCGTGCGCCTTGGCGCGGGTCTCTTCCATATAACGCGCCACACCCGGGTAACGCGAGAAATAGCGGTCGATATAAGACTTGGCGGCGTCGCGCGTAATGCCTAATGCGCTTGCCAGTCCGAACTCGCCCATACCGTAGATCAGACCAAAATTAATGGCTTTTGCCGAACGGCGTTGATCGGCGGTGACGGCGTCAAGAGCCACGCTAAAAATTTCGGCGGCCGTGGCCCGGTGAATGTCCTGCCCTTCGGCGAAAGCCTTTTGAAGCCCTTCGTCACCCGAAACATGCGCCATGACACGAAGTTCGATTTGCGAATAATCGGCGGACACAATCTTTCCCTGCCCGGCCACAAAAGCCGTTCGAACACGTCGGCCCTCGGCCGTTCGAACCGGAATATTCTGTAAATTGGGATCGGACGAGGCCAGACGCCCTGTAATGACGGCAGCCTGCGAATAGCGCGTATGGACCCGACCCGTCGCCGGGTTGATCATTTTCGGCAGCTTGTCGGTATAGGTTGACTTGAGTTTGGCCAGACCGCGATACTCGAGCAACACCTGTGGCAAGGGGTAATCTTGGGCAAGCTTGGTCAGCACGTCTTCGTCGGTAGACGGCGCACCACTGGCGGTTTTACGCACAACCGGAAGCTGCATGCGGTCGAAAAGGATTTCACCCAACTGTTTGGGAGAATTCAAATTGAAAGGTTGACCAGCCAACTCGTGCGCCTTGGCCTCGAGTGTCTGCAACTGCAGCCCAATTTCATGACTTTGACGCGCCAGAACGTCGGCATCGATTTTCACACCATTGCGCTCAATGGTGGTCAAGACGTCGGAAACCTCGACCTCAAGCCGGTAAATGTCGTCTAAATGCCCTTCAGCCGCCACTTTGGGCCGCAATACCTGATGCAATTGCAAGGTAAAGTCGGCATCCTCAGAACCATAAAAAGACGCCTTCTCGACATCGACTTCGTCGAACCCGATTTGCTTGGCGCCTTTGCCGCACAACGCCTCGTAGCTGACGCCTTGCCGCCCCAGCCAACGCTCGGCCAACTCTTGCAAATTGACCCGGCGGTGAGACTCAAGCACATACGCCTGGAGCATCGTGTCTTCGGTAATACCTGCCACCCGGATGCCATGGTTCATGAACACATGGGCGTCGTATTTTGCGTTGTGCAACAACTTGACCGCAGACGCGTCTTCTAGCCAGGGGCGCAAACGCTCCAGGACCTCGTTGCGCGGCAATTGTTCGACGCGGTCGGGACCACGATGGGCCACGGGTATGTAGCACGCCTTGCCTGCCGCAACCGCGAAAGAAACACCCACCATTTGCGCTTGCATTGGGTCAAGCGACGTGGTTTCTGTATCGACCGCAACCAAGTCAGCCTGCGTGATCAGATCGAGCCATTTATCGAATGTTTTCCAATCGAGTACGGTATCGTAATCGGCGTCGACCGGCACGGGTGGAGGGTCGGCGGCCACGCGACTGTCTTGTACAGGAACCCGCTCTTCGTCGCCGGTGAGTTCGCGCAACCAGGTACGAAAGCCGTATTCATCATACAGACGCACCAGCGTATCGGTGTCTTGAGGTTTGGGCGTCAGATCGGACAAGTCATCGGATAAAAACGGGATATCGCAATCGAGCTTGACCGTAATCAGTTGACGCGTCATTTCGAAGTTAGGAATGGCTTCACGCAGATTGTTACCCGCCACCCCTTTAATTTTGTCGGCATTACGCACAAGTTCATCGACAGAACCATACTCGTTCAACCATTTGGCTGCGGTCTTGGGCCCAACCTTGTTGACACCTGGTATGTTGTCGACTGCATCGCCAGTTAACATCAGGAAGTCGATGATCTGGTCGGGCCTGACCCCGAACTTGTCGATGACGCCCGCAATATCCTGACGCCCGCCGTTCATGGTATTGACCAGCTCGACGTGTTCGTTGACCAGCTGCGCCAGATCTTTGTCGCCGGTAGAAATAATAGTGTGCACCCCCAGACCGGTGGCGCGATGGGCCAGCGTACCAATAATGTCATCAGCCTCGACCCCGGATACCGACAGTACGGGCCAGCCCAAAGCCGTCACCGCCTGGTGGATGGGTTCGATCTGCGCCGCCAGGTCGTCGGGCATGGACGGACGATGACCTTTATATTCAGGGTAGATGTCGTCGCGGAAGGTACCGCCCTTGGCATCGAAAATACAAGCCATGTAATCTGCCTTGTAATCTTGCGGTAGCCTACGTAACATTGAGATGACACCATAGAGGGCTCCGGTCGGCTGACCTTTGGCGTTACGCAAATCGGGCAGCGCGTGAAACGCCCTGTACAGATAACTGGAACCATCAACAAGCAACAAGGTTTTTTTCATGAGTAGCAATAAATTTGTTCGTACGCCGGTCGACCGGCAGATCCCCGTGATTATGTCAGAGATGCAGACAGCTGCCGACATGCTTCAGGAAATTGGCTGGGGCGTCAGCGTTTTTGGCAGTGCCCGTATTAAACCAGAATCACCCTATTACGCCCTGGCCGAGGCCATTGGCACCCGGCTGGCAAAGGCCGGGCTGCCTGTTATTGCCGGCGGAGGCCCTGGCATCATGGAGGCCGCCAATAAAGGGGCATTCAATGCCGGGGGGCATAGTATCGGCCTGAATATCAAGCTACCCCACGAAACCAAAAACAATATCTTCCAAACCCACAGCCTGAGCTTCGAATACTTCTATTCGCGCAAAGCCACTTTTTTCATGCACAGCGCGGCCTATGTCGCTCTGCCCGGCGGGTTTGGCACCCTCGACGAACTCTTCGAGGTCCTGACCCTTATTCAGACCGGTAAAGTACCCGCCGCGCCGGTCATCCTGATGGGGGTCGATTACTGGGGCGGCTTAATTGAATGGATCAAGGCCACGTTAAGCACGCAGCACCTTATCGGCCCTAACGATCTTGCCCTGATGACCCTGACCGACGATGTCGAGACCGCCATGCGGCAAATTGAAACCTTCCTGGCCGACCGGGCCGATGAGCTTGGTTACGCCGCCATCATCCCTGAATAGCGCGCATGCCTCACGGGCATAAGCACATAAAAAGGGCCGCCCATGGGCGGCCCTTTTTACACAAGCAAACCGTTATTAAACGGCACCCTCACGAGACATACGACGACGCTCGTGCTCTTGCAAGTAGCGCTTGCGCAAACGAATCGACTTGGGCGTCACCTCGACCAGTTCGTCGTCGGAGATAAACTCGACAGCGTATTCAAGCGACATCCGGATCGGCGGCACCAGGTCGATGTGCTCGTCTTTACTGGTCGTACGGATGTTGGTGAGCTTCTTCTCTTTGGTGGGGTTAACCACCAAATCGTTGTCACGGCTATGAATACCGATAATCATGCCTTCGTAAAGCGGCTCACCAGGGCTGACAAACATGCGGCCACGGTCCTGCAACTTCCAGAGCGCATAAGCCACGGCATTGCCGTCATCCTGACTGATCAGCACGCCATTACGACGCTCGCCCACGCCACCTTCACGCATAGGTGCATAGTCGTCGAAAATGTGGCTCATCAGGCCAGTACCGCGCGTCAGTGTTAAAAACTCGCTTTGGAAACCGATCAGGCCACGAGCCGGAATGCGGTATTCAAGACGAGTACGACCACGACCATCTGACTGCATGTCTTGCAGATCACCCTTACGACGGCCCAGCTCTTCCATGACTGCGCCTTGGTGCGCTTCTTCGACGTCTACGGTCAACAGCTCGAATGGCTCCATTTTGACGCCGTCGACTTCCTTGAGCAAAACCTGCGGACGCGACACGGCCAACTCGTAGCCCTCACGACGCATGTTTTCGAGCAAAATGGTCAGGTGCAATTCACCACGGCCACGCACTTCAAAGGTCATGTCGTCGTCAGTCGGGTTGACACGCAACGCAACGTTCGATTTCAACTCGAGCTCGAGACGATCGCGAAGCTGACGGCTCGTGACGAACTTGCCTTCACGGCCTGCCAGCGGCGACGAGTTAACCATGAAGTTCATCGTCAGCGTGGGCTCATCGATACGCAGCAGCGGCAACGCCTCTTGATTGCTGGGGTCGAGCAATGTGCAGCCGATACCGATTTCATCGATACCATTGATCAGGACAATATCGCCGGCCTGTGCTTCATCGACCAACTCACGCTCGAGACCTTTAAACTTAAGCACCTGATTGATGCGGCCTTTGATCGCGTCGCCCTCGGGGCCGAACTTGACCACAACATCTTGTCCCGCGCGGACGCGACCGCGATTCACACGGCCAATACCGATTTTGCCAACGTAGCTGCTGTAGTCCATGGAGATGACTTGCAACTGCAGCGGACCGTTCGGGTCGTCTTCACGCTGGGGAACGTTCTGAATGATGGCCTGGAACAACGGGCGCATATCGCCTTCGCGCACATCGGGATCAAGACCAGCGTAACCCGACAAACCCGACGCGTAAACGATCGGGAAATCAAGTTGCTCTTCGGTCGCACCCAGTTTGTCAAACAAATCGAAGGTGGCATTAATTACGTGATCGATCCGGGCACCAGGGCGATCGATTTTATTGACGACCACGATTGGCTTCAGGCCCAAGGCCAGCGCTTTGCGCGTAACGAAACGCGTCTGCGGCATGGGGCCTTCGACAGCGTCAACCAGCAACAATACGCCATCAACCATCGACAGCACACGCTCAACCTCGCCGCCAAAGTCGGCGTGGCCGGGGGTATCGATAATATTGATGTGTGTGCCTTCGTACTCAACCGCACAGTTCTTGGACAGAATCGTGATGCCGCGCTCGCGCTCGATATCACCGGAGTCCATAACGCGTTCAGTAAGCTGCTGATTGTCACGGAACGTACCTGCCTGACGCAGCAGTTGGTCAACCAGCGTAGTTTTACCGTGATCGACGTGGGCAATAATTGCCACATTGCGCAATGCGCGACTCATAACTGTTCATCCTTTTGTTTAGCGCCCGCAGGCATCAGGCCGGCGGGTAAATGATCTGGCGCAATCAGCACCGAAATCGGGTTTTCCATACTTTGAAGCGCATCGAGCGTGATGGCATCGTCGATGCTGAACGGCCCTGCTGCGGTACGGCGTAACGCCGATAAATGCGCTCCACAGCCCAGCGCACGACCAATGTCTTGTGCGAGCGTGCGGATATACGTACCTTTGCTGCAATGCACCCGCAGTCGGGCCTGAAGACCATCACACGACAAAACCTGCAAGTCGTGAATCGTCACCTGACGGGGCGGTCGCTCGAGTTCAATGCCTTCTCGAGCATATTTATATAACGGTTTGCCATCGCGTTTAAGTGCCGAATACATCGGCGGCACTTGTTCGATGGGACCACGAAAGGCCGGCAAAACGGCATCGAGCGCCTGTGGATCGATACCCTGAAAATCAGGCACAGAAGTTACGACATTGCCGGTCAGGTCGCCAGAGTCGGTTTCCTCGCCAAAGGCTAGCGTCGCTTCGTAGACCTTGTCGGCGTCGAGCATGGCGCCAGCAATTTTGGTAGTTCGACCAAGACAGCAAATAAGCAACCCCGTCGCAAACGGATCAAGCGTGCCAGTGTGGCCCGCCTTGCGCGCATCAAGTGTGCGCTTAGCGCGCTGCAAAGCGTGATTGCTGGATAGTCCTTCGGGTTTATCGAGCAACAGCACGCCATCGAGCAGCTGCCCGCGTCGTGAAGCCATCGTTTAGCGTCTCTTGGCAAAAAACGACAGCCCCTCAGGGCTGTTCGTCAGGTTCGTCGGGTTCGGCGGCGCGTACGGCCCCGCCCTGTGGCGCATTGGCCTGGTCGATAAGTTGTGACAGTGCCAGACCACGCGCGAGCTGATCGTCGTGGTGGAAATGCAAGGTCGGCACCGTATGGATATGCAGCATCTTGAACAACAGCGAATGCAGCCAGCCGGCCTTTTCGCGCAATGCCGCAAGCGCGACATCGGGTTCGGCGCCCATGACCGTAAAGTACACCTTGGCATGCGCGTAGTCGGCAGAAAGCTCGACACCCGTCAGGGTGATAAGACCCGCCCGCGAGACATCGAGTTCGCGCTGGATAAGGATGGCCAGATCTTTCTGGATCTGGTCAGCCAGGCGGGTGTTGCGACCCGAAGCGGGCTTAGACTTGTGGCGCCCCATGCTTATAGTGTCCGAGCGATTTGTTTGATTTCGAAGACCTCAAGCTGGTCGCCCACCTCGATGTCGACGTTACCTTTGAGGGTGATACCGCAGTCGAAACCGGCCTTGACTTCTTTGACGTCGTCTTTGAAGCGACGCAGCGATTCGAGAGCGCCTGTCCAGATAACCACGTTATTACGCAGCAAACGAACCTGGGAGTCGCGGCGGACCACACCATCGGTAACCATACAACCGGCAATGTTGCCCACTTTCGAGATAGTGAACACTTCGCGGATATCGACCGAACCGATGATTTCTTCGCGCTGCTCTGGCGCCAACATACCGGACATCGCTTTGCGAACGTCATCGATGGCATCGTAAATGATGTTGTAGTAGCGCAAATCGATGCCGTTACCTTCAGCCAGTTTTTTGGCGCTTTGTTCGGCACGGACGTTAAAGCCAATAATGACCGCGTTAGAAGCAATGGCCAAGTTGACGTCGCTTTCGGAGATTCCCCCAACTGCAGCGTGAACGACCTGGACACGGACTTCGTCGGTGGACAGCTTGAGCAAGGACTGAACCAATGCTTCCTGCGAACCTTGAACGTCGGTTTTGACAATAAGCGGCAAGCTCTTCGAGCCTTCGCCCATGTTTTCGAACATGGATTCGAGCTTCGCGGCCTGCTGGCGAGCCAGCTTGACGTCACGGAACTTGCCCTGACGGAACAAGGCGATTTCGCGCGCCTTGCGCTCGTCGGCCATGGCAATGACCTCGTCGCCTGCTGCGGGCACTTCGGTGAGGCCCTGGATTTCGACGGGAATTGAAGGCCCGGCTGTATTGATAGGTTTACCGTTCTCGTTGAGCATGGCACGTACACGGCCATAGCTTGCACCAGCCAGTACCGAATCGCCACGCGACAAGGTGCCGCTTTGAACAAGAATAGTAGCAACGGGACCACGACCTTTGTCGAGACGGGCTTCAATAACGATACCCTTGGCAGGCGCTTCTACGGGTGCGGTGAGCTCGAGAATTTCTGCCTGCAGCAATACGTTTTCGAGCAAGTCGTCGATGCCCTGACCGGTTTTGGCCGACACAGGTACGAACGGCACATCGCCGCCGTACTCTTCAGGCACGACCTCTTCCGAGACCAGCTCTTGCTTGACGCGGTCTGGGTTGGCATCGGGTTTGTCGATTTTGTTAATGGCGACCACCAGCGGCACACCGGCTGCCTTCGCGTGGTGGATAGCTTCTTTGGTTTGCGGCATAACGCCGTCGTCGGCAGCAACAACCAGAATAACGATGTCGGTCGCCTTGGCACCACGTGCACGCATGGCAGTAAACGCTTCGTGACCCGGGGTATCGAGGAATGTGACCATACCGCGGTCGGTTTTAACGCTGTAAGCACCGATGTGCTGCGTAATGCCACCGGCCTCGCCCGACGCTACTTTGGCGCGACGAATGTAGTCGAGCAACGAAGTTTTACCGTGATCGACGTGACCCATGACCGTGACAACAGGCGCTCGCGGCAAGGCTTCGGCCTGCACTTCTGCTTCGGAGGTGTCGAGGAACGCTTCAGGATCGTCGAGCTTGGCCGCGATAGCTTTGTGGCCCAGTTCTTCGACCACAATCATGGCGGTTTCTTGGTCGAGCACTTGATTGATTGTGACCATCTGGCCCAACTTCATCAGGTGCTTGATGACCTCGGCAGCCTTGACGGCCATTTTGTGGGCCAGATCGGCCACACTGATGGTTTCCGGGACGTGCACTTCGCGAGCGATGAATTCGACCGCCTGAGGTTGGCGCTGCTCGGCCTGCGACTGGCGGGCGTTACGGCCACGACCCGACTTACCGGCTTTGCCACCGGCACGCCAGCCATCGCGGCTTGCAGGTGCTGGCGCATCGGTACGCGCGACTGGCTTTTTACGCGAGCCATCGTCGACCCAAGCACCACCTTCGCCAGCGCGAACAGGTTTTTTCTCGGGCGCCTTAACTTCTTTTTTACCAGCTTTTCCGGCAGGCTTATGCAACGTGCCGCTGATGCCGCCTTCGTCTTCGGGCGCCTTAAGCACTTTACGCGGACGGTTAAGCATTTGCTGCAATGCGGCTGCTTCGGCTTCGGCGGCTTTGCGTGCGCGCTCGCGATCTTCGTCGGCAGCAGGCGCAGGGGTAGGCGCCGCACGACGGGCTGCAGGCCTTTCGGCAGATTTTGCTGGTGCAGCTTTGGCCACGGGCTCAGCGGCGACGGGCTTGGCTTCTGCAGGCTCGACCTTTTCGGGTGCCGGCTCGGGGGCTGGCGGCGCTGCTGGCTCTTCCGGCTCGGCCGCAGGTGTTTCTTCGGCCGCCTGAGGGGCAACAGGTGCTGCATCGGCTACCGGCTCGGGCTGCACCGCTTCAACGGGCGCTTCTTCGGCTTTCTGTTCTGCAGGTGCTTCTGGCTCGGGCGCCTGGGCCGCCGGGGAAGCATCGGACGCCGGTGCCGTAGCGACGGGCACGGACACTGCAGGCGCAGCCTCTGCAGGTGCGGCTACGACCGGCACTTCGGGCTCGGGAGCAGACGCTGCAGCGACCTCAGCTTCTTTTTGGGCAGCGGATTCAGCCAGCAACTCGGCAGGCTCACGCTTTACGAACACGCGTTTCTTTCGCACCTCGACTTGAATCGTGCGTGACCGACCCGAGCTGTCTGCTTGGCGGATTTCGGACGTCTGGCGGCGCGTGAGAGTAATTTTTTTACCCTCAGCAGCACTACCCCCATGCGACCGGCGCAACGATTCGAGCAGTTTCGCCTTGTCTGCATCAGTGACGGCATCGTCTACTGATTTGAGTTCAACGCCGGCAGAACGCAACTGATCAAGCAGTACATCTGCAGGCATTTTCAGTTCAACAGCGAACTGGGCGACGGTGTTACTCGACATTCGACTCTCTCTTTATACGACTACTTCATTCATTAAAAACAACCTGGTGGCTAGACATAACCCAAAAATCAGGTTTCATCGTCTGCAAACCAGTGCGCGCGGGCCTTCATGATGAGGTCACTGGCGGATTGTTCGTCGATCTGTGCAATTTCGGACAGCTCGTCAGTGGCCAGCTCGGCCAGATCATCGCGGGTGTATACATCGTGTTCGGCCAGTTTGGCAGCCAGTTCGGGCGTCATGCCCTCTAGCTCGAGCATGGCAGGTTCAGTGTTTTGCACGCGCTCTTCCTGGGCAATAGCTTCGGTAAGCAACGCATTGCGGGCACGGGCACGCAGCTCGTTGATGGTGTCCTCGTCAAAGGCTTCGATTTCGAGAAGCTCTTGAATAGGCACATAAGCGATTTCTTCGAGACCGGTGAAACCCTCATCGATAAGGATGTCGGCCACTTCTTCGTCGACATCAAGTTTGCTGATGAAGGTCGAGCGCAATTCGGTGCGCTCTTGCTCGAAACGACTCTGGCTTTCTTCGGGCGTCATGATATTAATTTGCCAGCCGGTGAGCTCGGAGGCCAGACGCACGTTTTGGCCACGGGAGCCAATTGCCTTGGGCAAGTTCTCTTCGTCGACCACGACATCCATCGCGTGCTTGTCTTCGTCGACCACGATGGACTCGACCGTTGCCGGTGCCAGCGCACCGATGACGAATTCGGCAGGATCTTCGGCCCAGAGGACGATATCGACCTGCTCGCCGCCCAGCTCGTTGCGCACCGCAGTAACACGCGAACCACGCATGCCGACGCAAGTACCGATAGGATCGATACGCTTGTCGTATGCAACAACAGCAATTTTGGCACGCACACCCGGGTCGCGGGCAGCTGCTTTGATTTCAAGCAAGCCCTGTTCGATTTCGGGGACTTCGTTCTCGAAGAGCTGACGAATGAACTCGGGCGACGTACGCGACAAAATCACTTGCTGGCCACGCGCCGAGTGATCGACACGCAAAACCCAGGCGCGAATGCGGTCACCCACGCGAATGTTTTCTTTGGGGATCATTTCCGAGCGCGGCAAACGCGCTTCGATTTTCCCGGTTTCGATGATGACATCACCCTTGTCGATACGCTTTACGGTACCAGAGACAATAGTTTCGCCGCGATCGAGGAAGTCGTTGAGGAGCTGCTCGCGCTCGGCGTCGCGGATGCGCTGCAAAATAGCCTGCTTGGCAGCCTGAGCGCCAATACGGCCAAACTCGATGGGTTCAAGCGGCTCTTCGATGTATTCGCCAACCTCGATGCCTGGAACGATTTCCTGGGCTTCGGACAAAAGCTCTTGCTGATCGGGCTCTTGCAGACCGGCGTCATCGGGCACGACCAACCAGCGACGGAACCCTTCGTGGGAACCGGTATTGCGATCGATAGACACACGGATATCAGCGTCTTCTTTGAAACGCTTTTTCATGGCAGAGGCCAGCGCGTTCTCGAGCGCGCCGAAAACCACTTCGCGCGATACGTTTTTTTCACGCGCAAGGGCGTCAACCAACAGAAGAATTTCGCGACTCATCGCTTTTTACCCTTGAAATCAAGTACGGGATCCAGTTTGGCACGATCAATATCGTCAAATGCAAAGCTGATGACTTCAGCTTTGCTGTTTTTGGCCACGGGATCGAGCACTAGGCCAAAAACACGTCTTTCAGTATTTGTCGTTTCAGCAAGCTGCAAAGTACCAGCGAAGACCTTCCGGTTGTCGCGGGGTTCGCGCAGACGAATTTCGACGCGCTCACCAGCAAAGCGAACGAAATCGGACTCTTTCTTGAGCGGGCGATCGATGCCGGGCGAGCCGACTTCGAGACGCTGGTAATCGACGCCTTCAACTTCGAATACGCGGGATAGTTGCTTGGAAACTTGTTCGCAGTCTTCGATTTTCACACCGCCCGGACGATCGAGCGTGACACGAAGCAACCCGAGCGGCATACGTTCGATATCGACTAGTTCGAGATCTGTGCCTTCAAGGACGTCTTGTGTCAATGCGAAAATATCTGCCATAGAATTCAAAAAAAAAGGGCTGTACGCCAGCCCATTGTTATTGCGCTTATTAAAGACTGGTGCGCCGGCCTGCACTTTGTACCTGAGTACACTGCGCGCAAACCCCCGGCTTACCTGCACTTTAGCGAAGGCTATGCCTGCCGCCAAACAAACGACAAAGCAAACATATACCTGTAAAGGCCGGTATTTTAACAGATTTTAGAAAAAATCGTGCTCTGTCCGGGGTTTAGACTTAAAAAACAACAAGATTACTTAAGCACACCCAAGCGGGACTCGTGCGCGGAGGCGCCCTTAGGCTGCCAGTCGTCGCCACGACCGGTGCTCGGCTTACCCGCACGCGGCGTACGACCAGGCTTTTGACTCTTTGGACCAGCGGCCCTTGGAGCACGGGATGCCGATTTACCCTGAGCTGTTTCGGGGCCTTTGGGCTTACCACCACCAGCAGCAGGCCGCTTGCGGCCCTTCGCGCCCTTACCGTCGGGATGCCCGTTAGGCAAGCCGCCCGGAAGCATTTTCCCCGTGCCGTATGGATCGGAAGGGAAAGACTGGGCCACCGCAGCGACCGCACCCGGACGCCCACCCGACAACTTGCCTCGCCGACTGATTTTGGCGCCACTACTGCCATTGCGCTCGAGCGTACCGAAACCCGGCGGCAAGGCACTGTCGTGAGACAGCGGCTGACGCGGACGCTCACCACGGCGCCCGCCTGCGGTGTCGTCTTTAATTAGACCAAGCTGCACCATCCAGGCGGTAACCAACGTACTGTCGAGCTCTTCCCAGCGACCGCGACGCAAGTTGCGCGGCAGCACGATTTCGCCAAAACGAGTACGAATAAGGCGACTGACCGTAACACCGGCGGCTTCGAACATACGACGCACTTCGCGGTTGCGACCTTCGTGCAGCGTTGCTCTGTACCAGCGATTACTACCCTCGCCCCCTAGAAATTCGAGCGAACCAAACTGCGCCATGCCGTCGTCGAGCTGAATACCCTTGACCAACTGCTTTTGTTGCTCGTCGGCCAATTCGCCCAGCACACGCACCGCGTACTCGCGCTCAGCGCCGTAACGCGGATGCATGAGCCGGTTAGCCAGATCGCCAGATGTGGTCAGAATCAGCAGGCCCTCGGTATTGAGGTCGAGGCGCCCTACCGACAACCACTTACCGACTCGCATTTTGGGCAAGCGGGCAAAAACCGTCGCACGCCCAGACGGGTCGTCGTGGCTGACAATTTCGCCAGCTGGCTTGTGATAAAGAATAACGCGTGGCGGCTTGGCGGCATTGGGGCGCGTGATGGGGCGACCATTGACACGCACCTGATCGTTAGGCCCAACGCGCTGGCCAATATGCGCCGGCTCGCCATTGACGGACACTCGCCCGGCAATAATCAGCTCTTCCATTTCGCGTCGCGAACCAACACCAGCATCGGCTAGCACTTTATGCAGCTTGGGTGTCACAGCATCGCTGTTAAGGTACTTACCTAAACGCTGTTCGATTTTTTGGGCTTTATCAAGGTAGCCCAAAGCTTTGTCGGCATCGGCGCTGTCTTCGGCATCGGACAACGCTACCTGTGACGACACCGGTGCTTTTTTACCCCGGGGGGCCGGACCGCGAGCCCGAGGCTTGCGCGCTTGCGCCGGTGCTTTGGCAGGAGCGCCGACTGCCGGAGTCACACCCTCGGGATGATTTGACACCGACGACTCGTCGGGCGCGCCCTCAACCGCAGACTCATCGCCTCGGCGACGACGAAACGGCGTACGCAGTTTTCGCCCGCGGCCTTTGGCCGGCGCCTTGGTTGTGTTGTCGTCATGTACGGCATCGACGGCCTGCGACAGGGCCTCGGTAGTGGTTTCATTCATAAGTTTGTTCGGATACTCCGTATCAATCGGCATCAGGGGCCGGCGGGTCGTCGAGCTGCAAGCCTTCGAGCACCTGCATAGATTCTTGCGACTCGAGTGCAGGCAAATCGTCGAGTGTTCGTAAACCCAAGTCATCGAGAAACTGGCGTGTTGTGCCAAACAATGCGGGACGCCCAGGGGCGTCACGATGACCCAACACTTCGATCCAGCCACGCTCTTCGAGCGCTTTGACAATTTGAGACGAAACCGTAACCCCGCGAATATCTTCGATGTCGCCGCGCGTTACCGGCTGACGCCACGCAATAATGGCTAAAGTCTCGAGGACAGCCCTTGAGTATCTGGGCGGCTTTTCGGGGTTAAGACGTTCTAGGAACTTTTGCATTTCGGGGCGGCTTTGAAACCGCCACCCGCTGGCCAGACAGACCAGTTCGAGCCCTTTTTCTGACCAATCAAGCTGCAGCACAGAAAGCAACCTCCGGAGATCGTCTGCAGAGACGTCTTCAGGGGGAAACAGCTTGCGTAACTCGGATAAAGGCAGGGGTGCGTCGGCGCATAATAGCGCGGTTTCGAGCACCCGAATGATTTCGTTCTCGGTCATGTATTCTGGTTTTGCACAATTCTACGCGTAATTTTTCAAAGTTGCACTGCTAGCCCCTACTTTGTACCTCAGGGTGTGAACTATTTGCTACGGATTTGCATTATTTTTTTAGGTAGGTTAATATTCAGTTCTTCAGACGCGGGGTGGAGCAGTCTGGCAGCTCGTCGGGCTCATAACCCGAAGGTCGTAGGTTCAAATCCTGCCCCCGCAACCAAATTAAAAATGCCTGCATACTACATGCAGGCATTTTTTTTGCCTGATCCTTACGCGACAACATGGCCAGACCAAGTACAGCCACACTTTGGCCGTACTTTACCTTGAGCAAATAGGGACAACGGCTTTTAGCTTTTAGCCAAGCCAGCTTCCAGCTTTTTGAAAAAATCTTCGGCTGGACTGCCGCGAGTAATCACAACCGCTTGAGCGCCAGGGGCGTCAGTCGGCCCGGCCTCTAAGGGCTGGGGTGGGTAAACGGTATTGTGTACGACCTGAACCACCTGCCAGCCGCCTGGCTCGAAAAACAAAATACCCTTAAAACGTAGCAGCCCCGCTCCTGTATCGGCCACGGCAGCATCCAGGGCACGCGAAAAGTCTGCTCGCTTAACCGTACCCGACAGTTCCCAACTCGCAACATCAAGATCCGCATGCCTACCCACCGGCTGGGAAAAGTCACCCACCACTTGCGCATCCGGAAACACGGCGCCAGGCGTCGGTGAGCCTGATGAAGTAAACAAGCCCTGACCAGGCACCCCCAAAAGGCCTGCTGTACGACGACGAACGGCCCCACCCAACGCTGGCACACGGCGCGTCTGACTCTGCACAACGTCGAACAACTGCCCTACCGACATCACCTGCCTGGCAAGCAGCCTGGGCACCTGCGGACACACCGTATCCAGCCAAGTCTGGGTTAGACCCAACGCTTGCGTATTAACTTGGTCGGCTTTGCTGATGAGCAGGCAATCGGCTTGCGCCAATTGGGGTGCGACCTCGGGCTGCTGCACAAACTGGGCTTGTATATTGCCAGCGTCGACAACCGTCACGCAACCCGCATAACGATACCGATCGGCCAGAAAGCGCTCAAAAGCCAGGGTATAACGAATTGCTGCCGGATCGGCTATCCCGGTGGTTTCAATGACAATATGCGTGAATGGGCGAATGCGCCGCTGAAGCGCCGCCATGAACAAATCTTGCAACGCAGTGACCAACCCACCGCGCACAGAGCAGCAAATGCACCCTGACTCGAGCATCACCAGACGATCATCGACATGACGAACCAATTGATGATCGAGTCCGATTTGCCCAACCTCGTTGACCAGCACCACAAGCCGGTCCGGGTCGATCGACGTGACCGTATCAGTCACACCGTCGTCAGAAGCGGCGTCGATGCCGATGTCGATGGAAGTACCGGCGTGAACCGCGCTGCCAGCAGGGGCGACGGCATCCGCAGACGTCGCTGGCGCCGAACTTGGCTGCGTGCCGCCCAGAAGACGATTAAGCAAGGTTGTTTTACCTGCCCCCAAAAAGCCCGTCAGCACCAATACCGGAATTTCAGACGTCACGCCGTAGTTACCCTAAAATTTACGCCATTACCCATCACCAAACCTCAAAGTGGCACACCTTGACTGCAGAACTTTCGCTGGCTCGTACTTTAGACGATATTGACCCCGAAGAATGGAACGCGCTGGCGAACGGTCATCCGCTGGTTAGCCATGCTTTTTTACATGCCCTTGAAGCCAGCGGTTGCGCATCGCTTGAAACAGGCTGGGATCCGCACTACCTGTTATTAAAACGAAATGACCAATTGGCAGGCGCCATGCCACTTTTCGTCAAATACCATTCGCGCGGAGAGTATGTCTTCGACCATGCCTGGGCACGGGCGTTCATGCAGCACAACTTGCCCTATTACCCCAAACTGCTGTCTGCCATCCCATTTTCTCCGGTGCCGGGGCCCCGTTTACTGGCCAAATCGTCCGACGACCGCATCCGGTTAGCCCAGGCAGCCGTATCACTTGCCGAACAAAATGCCTTGTCATCACTGCATATTCTTTTCCCCGACGAGACAGACCAGGCCGCACTGCGCAAGGCAGGCTTCATGTTTCGGGAAACGGTGCAATTTCATTGGCACAACAATAACTACGGCACTATCGAGGATTTTCTGGCCGACATGACCCAGCAAAAGCGCAAAAAACTGAAACAAGACCGAAAGAAGGTGGCAGCAGCCGGGGTCACCTTTGAATGGCTGCGCGGCGAAGCAATTACCCCAGACAACCTGGCCTTTTTTTACCGATGCTATGAACGCACGTACCATGAGCATGGCAATGCCCCCTACCTGAATGCCGACTTCTTTGAACGGATCTTGCGCACCATGGGCGACCAGCTTCTGCTGGTGCTGGCGCGCCGAGGTGAAACACCTGTGGCGTGCGCCTTGAACATTATTGGCGAGGAACGGCTGTACGGCCGCTACTGGGGCACCACCGAATTTATCTCAGGTTTGCACTTCGAAACGTGTTACTTGCAGGCCATTGAGTACTGCATTGCCCACCAGATAAATATTTTTGAAGGCGGAGCTCAGGGCGAGCATAAGCTCTCCAGGGGCATGCTCCCCGTAAAAACCTGGTCGGCACACTGGGTGCGCGACGCAAGGTTTGCCCAAGCTATCGCAAATTTTCTAGATGAAGAAACACGAGCTGTTGACCAGTACGCGGATACGCTGGTCGAACACAGCCCGTTCCGTTAAGACGGGTTTATTTTTTTTGCGGCCCATCACCGCCTGCGGGCGGCACAAACGGGAAAGTTGAAAAAATAGACCGGGTCTGATCTTGCATTTGATCTTGCATTTGCACGAACAAATTTTTGCTTTGATCGATGTAATTATTCATCATGCTTTGCAAGACCGGGGTTTGCACACTCATGAACTGAGTCCATGCCTCGGGCCCTACCGCAGACCCATACAAATTTTTTGATTGCTCGGCCATCCGCTCTTGAACATCGATAAATGCCTGAATGTTTTTTTCGAGAAAAGCGCCCATGACGCCTTGCATGGCATTGCCATAAAAACGAATGATCTGCGACAGTGCTGCCGCAGAAAACATGGGCACCCCACCCGTTTCTTCTTCAAGAATGATCTGCAACAAAATGCTGCGTGTCAGATCTTCGCCTGACTTTACATCGACCACCTGAAAGTTTTCGTTGTCGAGCACCAGTTGCTTGACATCGACCAACGTAATGTAGGCACTGGTCTGGGTATCGTAGAGGCGGCGGTTGGGATATTTTTTGATCAACCGCAGGCCGGACGCGTTTTTAGTTTGTGTCATATGCGCTTGTAATGGGTATTACTACCCCATGTGCAAACCACCGTTAAGCGAAAAGTCGGCACCGGTGGCAAAACCGGCGTCGTCGGAAGCGATCCAGGCGACCATGGCGCCGATTTCTTCAGGCGTACCCAATCGACGCACAGGAATCGTAGCCACAATCTTTTCAAGGACATCGGCACGCATGGCCTTGACCATGTCTGTACCAATATAACCAGGCGATATCGTGTTTACGGTAACCCCTTTGCTGGCGACCTCTTGGGCAAGCGCCATGGTAAAGCCATGAATACCGGCCTTGGCGGTAGAGTAGTTGGTTTGACCAAACTGACCCTTTTGCCCGTTAACTGAGCTGATATTGATGATACGTCCCCAGTTTTTTTCGATCATGCCCTCGATGACTTGCTTGGTGACATTGAACAGACTGTTGAGGTTGGTGTCCATAACCGCACGCCAGTCGTCGCGGGACATTTTGCGAAAGAGGCCATCGCGCGTGATACCTGCATTGTTGACAAGCACATCGATATTGCCAAGTTCAGACTTGACCTTGTCGAAGGCTTCGACGGTGGAATCCCAGTCGGAGACGTTCCCCACCGACACATGAAATTTGTAGCCCAATGCAGCCTGCTCGTCGAGCCATTTGGTGTGATCGCGGCTGGGCCCGCAACCCGCTACCACGGTAAAGCCCTCTTTGGCGAGACGCTGGCAAATTGATGTGCCGATCCCTCCCATGCCGCCAGTCACGTATGCCAGTTTTCCACTCATGGAGTTCTCCTTGTAATTCTGTTTAAACCGCCTTGACCTTCACATAACGCCCGGGGGCAGCTTCGGTGGGTACGAAGCGAGTATTGCCCAGGCGTTTGACGGCCTTGCGACGCGTGCCCGAGTGGCCAGCCAGCCAATCGGACCAATGTAACCACCAGCTTCCCGGATGCTCTTGCGCTGCGTCAAACCAATCGCGGGCTGGTACCACCTTTTTGCCGGTTGTATCAGGACCAACCCAATAACACCGCTTGTTTTTTGCGGGCGGATTAACCACTCCCGCTATATGGCCAGACGCCCCCATGACAAACTGTCTGGGCCCCTGAAGCAAAGACATACTGGCATAAGCCGCCTTCCAGGGCACGATGTGATCTTCACGGGAGCCGTACACATAAGCAGGGGTGTCGATCGCCCCCAGGTCGACAGGCGTGCCGTCGACAACCACTTTGCCAGGCACAACCAGATTATTCTCTAAGTAGGTATTGCGCAGATACCAGGCAAAAAACGGACCGGGCAAATTCGTGCCGTCGGCATTCCAGTAGAGCAAGTCGAATGCAGGCGGACTTTGACCCTTGAGATAGTTATTGACGACGTAGTTCCAGACGAGCTCATTGGGCCGCAAGAACGAAAACGTGGTGGCCAGCTCGCGCGCAAACAACAACCCGCCCTGCCCCAGTTGATGCTCGCGCGCATTGACATGACCTTCGTCGATAAAGACGTCGAGCACACCAGTATCTTCGAAATTAAGCAGCGTGGTCAGCAAGGTAAGACTGTTGACTGGGTCTTCGCCCCGGGCCTTGGCCAGAGCCAGGGCACTGGCCAGCAATGTGCCGCCCACGCAAAAACCCAGCGCATTGATTTTTGCGGCTCCGCTGATGTCTTGAACCACCTTGATGGCCTGTAACACGCCGCTTTGAAGGTAATCGGCCCAGGTCGCCTGCAAAATGCCGTCAGTATCCGTAAGCTGCGGATTACGCCACGACACCATGAACACCGTAAACCCTTGCTCGACAGCATGGCGAACAAAGGAGTTGTCGGGTTGGAGGTCGAGGATATAAAACTTGTTGATGCATGGCGGCACCACCAGAAGCGGCGTGCGATAAACCTGCGCAGTCAATGGCGTGTATTGAATCAACTGAAAAAGAGGGTTTTCGAAGACGACCTGCCCTTCGGTGATCGCCAGGTTTTCGCCCACCGAAAAATGGCTTTCGTCGGTTTGCGACAAATGGCCTTTTTGGAGGTCGGTGAAAAAATTTTGAATGCCCTGAGCCAGTGACAACCCCTTGGTTTGCAGCAAGGTGTGCTGGGCATCGGGGTTGGTGGCCAGAAAATTGGACGGCGCCATGGCATCGAGCCATTGCATGACGGAGAACCGCAAGCGTTCGCGGGTGTCATCGGGGACATCGGCCGTATCGACCATTTTTTGCATGGCCTGCCCTGACAACAGATAGGCATGCGCCATAAGCAAATAGGCTGGATGACTGGCCCAGGCCTGAGCGCTGAAGCGCCTGTCTTTGGGCAGTTCTAGCTGGCCGTGCTCGGCCTTGTGGAGCAATTCTTGCCAGCTTTTGGAGAATTCCGCCTGGATTTCATTGAATTGTTGACCTGAAAACGGAATGCTCATTAAGTAAACCTGCCTTGTGTGACTATTTGCATCAGAACACCTTCATGTTGCGGGCCTGGCGATTGACTGTCAATCAGGGTAAGTCGGTAGCCGGATCAAGCCAGGCCAACGTTGCCATGCGTCCGGTGGGGTGTTTGAATCGATACGAATAAAAAAGCTCGGGATGACGATACGTACACCAACTGCTCTGTTCAATATAACGCACCCCAAGTGCCGCCAACCGGTGTCGGGCTAAACCGGCAAGGTCGGCCAGCCATTTACCTCCAACGCTTTCGGTGCCAGGACGCTGCGCAAAGTAAACGGCGCATTCGGGCTGACTGTCGCAAAAAGCGGCGTAGACGTCTGGCCCGACCTCGAAGGCCGACTGGCCGATGGCGGGCCCGATCCAGGCCCGCAATACAGCTTGGTCAGGCAAACGCGCCCGAAGGGCCAAAACGGTATTGTCGAGCACCCCCGCGGCCAAGCCGCGCCATCCGGCGTGCGCAACGGCCACCGCCCGCCCCGCTTCGTCGGCAACAACCACTGGCAAACAATCGGCCGTCAGAATAGCCAGCGCACGACCTTCACACGATGTGATCGCTGCGTCGGCAACCGGCGCAACCAATGAAGCATGAGCGCTTGGCGCGCCCCCCGGGGCAAATGCAGAGGCGTCGGCATCGTGAACAGTTGTGCCGTGCACCTGATCAAGCCAGACCGGCATAACGCCGATTTGGTCCGCCAACGCCTCACGACACGCCTGAACAGAAGCAGCGTCGTCGCCAACATGGGCGGCAAAGTTGAGCGTATCGAAGGGGGGTACGCTATACCCACCTAGACGGGTCGTACAAAAGTACCTTACACCCCGCCAAGGGGTGCCGCTAACCACCTGAAACGAACCCAACTGTGTTGTTATTGCCACGCAAGATGCCCTAATACCTGTTCGAAATCGGCAGGCAACGGCGCCTCGAAAGAAACCCGCTCGCCACTGGAAAAATCATCGAAACTCAATGCCTGCGCATGCAACATCTGGCGCGAAGCGCCGGCAATCAGTCGGCCACCATACAGCACGTCGGCGACAAGCGGATGACACACACTGGCCATATGAACGCGTATTTGGTGGGTTCGCCCCGTTTCCAGCCGACAAATGACCTGGCTGACCTGCTGACCTTCGGCGGTTGTGCCGATGCGAAGCGGTTCGTAATGCGTAATGGCCTCGCGCGGGGCAATGGGATTCTCGACACTCATGCGCACGGGCACACGCGGATCGCGGCCAATGGGCACATTGACGGTACCGCCATGACGCACCCAACCGTGTGCCAAAGCGGTGTACTGCCGGCTAACGCTGCGACTTTGCAGTTGACGCACGAGATGCGTTTGTGATTTTTCGTGGCGGGCCACGACCAACAGGCCCGATGTGTCTTTATCGAGTCGGTGCACAATGCCAGCACGCGGCACGGTGGCCAGTTCGGGGAACCGGTATAACAAACCATTGAGCAAGGTACCCGACCAATTTCCGGCCCCCGGATGCGTCACGAGACCGGCGGGTTTGTTAATGACGACCCAGTCCGGACTTTGAGCCACCACATCAAAATCGACAGGCTCAGGACTGAACGCCTGTTGCTCTGGCGCGACCTGTTCCCAAACTTCGATGCAGTCAGCAGGGCCAACCGTTTGACGCACACGCGCCGCTTGGCCATTTACCTTGACGTGCCCTGATTCAATCCAGGCTTGCAAACGACTGCGGGAGTGGTCTGGCATGAGACGGGCCAGGACCTTATCCAGGCGTTCGGGCATCGTTTTAAGTGGTAGCTCGAACAGCAGGGGCTCATCGTCTGGCGTGCACGAAGAACTTTCTTTAGTAATATCTGTGTCAGGCATGGCGACAAATCATATAATCAGCCTGCAATGCTAACACCAAGGATGCTTTTGTGACTCGCGTTAACTTCAATTCTGTACTTTGCTCCGGGGCTTCCCGGGTAGCCCGTCTGGCCGGCGTTTTTCTCGTGGCTGCAGTTGTTGCAGGCTGCGGCGCGCTAAGCAAAGGCGATGTCGACCCCACCGCAGGCTGGAGCGCTGATCGTCTTTACCGCGAAGCACGTACCGAAATCAGCGATGCCAACTGGCCCGAAGCCCGCCAGCGCCTCGAGGCACTCGAGGCCCGCTATCCGTTTGGCGGCTACGCTCAACAAGCCCTCATTGACCTGGCCTATGTCAACTGGAAAGACGACGAGCCAGAGCAGGCCTTGGCAGCCATCGACCGTTTCCAGCAGCAATACCCCAATCATCCAGGTACTGACTACATGCTCTACCTGAAGGGCTTGGTCACGTTTACGCCGCCCAGCGCACTGTTTTCGAACATTACACGCCAAGACCCGGCCGAGCGCGATCCGAAGGGCTTGCGTGAATCTTACGAGGCCTTTAGCGAGCTCGTTTCCCGCTACCCCGACAGCCGTTACACACCCGACGCCAAGAAACGCCTGACCTGGCTGGTCAACACCTTGGCAGAAAACGAAGTCATTGTGGCGCAGTACTACTACGAGCGTTACGCTTATTTGGCCGCCATCAATCGCGCACAAACCGTCATTACCGAATTTCAGGGCGTCCCGGCCGCCGAAAAAGCGCTGTACATCATGGTCATGGCCTACGACAAGCTGAATATGCCCGAGCTTCGTGACGACACCAAGCGCGTACTCGACAGCAACTTCCCCAACAGCAAGTACTACGAACAGGGTTTTGCCGAAGCCAGCGGCAGTATGTGGAACCCCGTCAACTGGTTTTAATCTGCCGCGCCTTGAAAAATTTCACCACCTGAGCAACTTCTCGGGTGCGTGAAAACGGCGGCAAACCTCGCCAAAGCAGCTTCCCGTAGGGTTTATCAACAATACGGGTATCGGCTACCATCAATACCCCCCAGTCCCCTTCCGACCGAATCAATCGGCCAGCACCCTGCTTAAGCGCAATGGCGGCCTCGGGCAACTGGAACTCCATGAAGGGGTTACCCCCACGGCGACGGCTTTCGTTTAAACGTGCCTCAAGCACTGGGTCGTCGGGCGGCGCAAACGGCAGCTTGTCGATCGCAACCAGGGTCAACGCGTCTCCCGGCACATCAATCCCTTCCCAGAAGCTGGCGCTACCGACCAACACCGCATTACGCGCGTCACGAAACCGGTCAAGCAGCAACCGCCTTGAAGTGTCGCCCTGCTTTAACAGCAGACGATCAATACCTGCGGCGTCGAGCCGTTCATCAAGTAGCTCGGCAATACGATCAACCGCACGCAAAGTGGTACACAAAACCAGTACGCCACCCTGCGCAACTTTGATTAACGGCACCAGCAGATCAACAAATTTTTCGTTGAACTGCGGGTGGTTAGGCAAAGGCAACGTAGACGGTACAAACAAAACCCCCTGCGCCGAATAATCGAACGGTGACTCCCAGCGGCCGGTGACCGCATCGTGCAGACCTAATTGCCGTTGAAAAAAACCAAAATCACCATTGATGGACAGAGTGGCCGAGGTCATGACCCAGGCCTGCTCGGGCCGGCGAAACCGCGAAAAAATACGCGCTACCGACAAAGGGGCACTATGCAGGCGCATGCCATGGCTACTGGACTCCACCCACCTGACGGCCGTTTCGTCTGCCCCCGGGCCACCGTCGGCCGCTGCAGCAGCGGCCAGTGCGTTCCGGCCCTGCCTGTCGGGCTGGCTCCAGCGGAATAGACGCGCCCGCAAATCGAGCGATGTTTTTGAGGCGGCAGTAAGGTCTGGGTGTTTTTCTGCCACGATGCCCAGCCGTTGCACACAATCGTCAAGCACTTCAATCAAACGCTCAAGTGCAGTGTCGAAAGCCTCGGCATCAGGCAAAGTCTCGAAGGTCGCTTTTTTACCAGGTAAACGGTCTATCGCCGCAGTCGCCAAACGCAACTCACGAGCGGCGTGCTCGATGCGCTGCCCTTGCTCTGTCCAGTTACAGGCTTCGCGGGCGTGAGCCAGCCCGGCGGCCTCGACCTGACGGGCCAGGTCGATCAGTTGATGCGAAGACACACTGCTGCCCAGAAAGCGCGTGGCCACATCGGGAAGCTGATGAGCCTCGTCGAACACCACCAGTTGCACTTCAGGCAACAAATCGGTGATCCCCTCTTCACGAAGCGCCAGATCTGCCATGAACAAGGCGTGGTTGACCACGACGATATCGGCTTCCTGCGCCTCGCGACGCGCTTTGAGCACAAAACAGTCGCGCACATTGGGGCAGTCTTGGCCCAGGCAGTTGTCGCGTGTCGATACAACGCGATTCCAGATATCTGCCTCTTCAGGCACCTCGGCCAGTTCTGCCTTGTCGCCGGTACGCGATTGCTGTGCGAACACCTGAATATGACGAAGCTGACCGATTTCGGCACGAGACTTGAGTGCGCGGTCGTCGCCTTGCAGACGTTCGAGGTGGTAGTGGCAGACATAATTACCCCTACCTTTAAGCAGGGCCGTCGTCACAGGCAAGGCCAACGCATTGCGTAGCCGGGGCAAATCGCGCCGAAACAACTGGTCTTGCAAAGTTCGGGTGCCGGTCGACACGAGCACCTTCACCCCGCTTAAAAAAGCAGGCACCAGATACGCCCAGGTTTTGCCTGTGCCGGTACCGGCCTCGGCGATGAGCGTACTGCCGTCGGTGATCGCCTGATCGATAGCACGCGCCAACTCCAACTGAGCCTGACGGGCGTGGTAGCCCGGCAACGCAGCCGCAATAGGGCCGTCTTCGGCAAAAATGGCATCGAGCTCTTGCAGCAACATGGGACGTTCCAGACACATCAGACTAAACCAGAATGATAACCGCGCGCGAAGACCTGTTCGGCCTGGATGTGGCAAAATGCCCCGCTTGATGATGTAAACCAGATGACTTACCCATGACAGTTACCTCAAATGCAGCACCCAAAGTGGCGCTGAACAATTCCCCTGAACGCATCGTTGCCTTGCTGGCCGAAGAACTGGGCGTGCGCCCGATACAGGTAGCCGCTACCGTTGAGCTGCTGGACAGCGGCGCAACCGTCCCGTTTATCGCCCGCTATCGGAAAGAAGTCACGGGCGGTCTGGATGACACGGTGTTGCGTAACCTGGAGGTAAGGCTTGTCTACGTACGCGAACTCGAAGACCGGCGCGCTGCCGTGATCGAGTCGATCGAGCAACAGGGGAAACTGTCCCCCGAACTGACCGGCGAAATTTTGGCGGCGACGACCAAACAGCGCCTCGAGGACTTGTACGCTCCCTTCAAGCCCAAGCGTCGCACTCGCGCACAAATTGCGCGCGAAGCCGGGCTTGAGCCGCTGGCCGACGCCATTCTGGCTGACCGCACGGCCGACCCGGCCGCACTGGCAGAGAGTTACCTGAATGCCGAGGCAAATATTAACGATGGAAAAGCCGCACTCGACGGTGCGCGCGACATTCTGGCCGAGCGCTTTGCCGAAAACGCCGATTTGCTGGCCGACATGCGCGATCATCTCTGGCAGTCGGGTCTGCTGTATGCAAAAGTTGTTGAGGGCAAAGAAACCGAGGGCGCCAATTTCCGAGACTGGTTCGACTTTCACGAACCCTTGCGCACACTACCATCACACCGCATCCTGGCTCTGTTGCGCGGCCGTCAACAAGGCGTACTCGATCTTCGTATCGGCTTGGCCCCTGAACTTGAAACACAAACGCCTCATCCGTGCGTGAGCCGGGTCGCCGCTTTTCTTGCGCTGGGTGCCCGCTTTGATGCCGACGCAAAGCCTCGCGAGAAGTGGCTGGGCGAAGTCTGCCGCTGGACTTGGCGTGTGAAGCTCCTGACGACCTTCGAAACTGAATTGGTCAATCAGCTACGCGAGAAGGCCGAAGAAGAAGCCATACGCGTATTTGCCGCCAACCTGAAAGACTTACTGCTGGCGGCACCCGCTGGCCCAAAAGCCGTGATGGGCCTGGACCCGGGGATCCGAACAGGGGTCAAAGTAGCGGTTATCGACCCCACGGGCAAGCTGCTGGACACGGCCACCATTTATCCCTTTGAACCTCGGCGCGACTACGAGGGTTCGATCAATACATTGGCAGCGCTCGCACTAAAACACAAAGTTGAGCTCATTGCCATCGGCAATGGCACGGCATCGCGCGAAACAGAAAAACTGGCTGCCGACATGGCCGCAAAATTCAGTGACATCAAGGCGACACGCGTCGTCGTCTCCGAGGCTGGCGCCTCGGTGTATTCGGCCTCGGAGCTTGCCGCTCACGAATTTCCCGACCTTGACGTCAGCTTGCGCGGTGCCGTTTCGATCGCGCGCCGCCTGCAAGACCCATTGGCCGAGCTCGTCAAAATCGAGCCCAAGGCTATTGGGGTTGGCCAGTACCAGCACGATGTAAACCAGCGCGAACTGGCCCGATCGCTTGATGCCGTCATTGAAGACTGTGTGAACGCCGTGGGTGTAGATGTCAATACAGCATCCGCCCCGCTGCTGAGCCGGGTATCGGGCCTGAATGCCAGCCTGGCCCGCAACATTGTGGCCTGGCGTGACGAGAACGGCGCGTTTCAGAACCGCAAGATGCTGATGAAAGTCAGCCGCTTCGGCGACAAGGCCTTTGAGCAAGCCGCAGGCTTCTTGCGTATTGCCAATGGCGACAACCCGCTGGATGCCTCTGCCGTTCACCCAGAGGCCTACCCGGTGGTCAAACGTATTCTTGAGAAAATTCAGGCCGACGCCAAACAGGTCATGGGACGTCAAGGCGCCCTTAACGGGCTGTCACCTGCCGAATTTACCGACGAACGCTTCGGTCTACCCACCGTACGCGATATCTTTACCGAAATTGAAAAGCCAGGGCGCGACCCTCGTCCGGAGTTCAAAACCGCCCAATTCAAAGAAGGCGTGAACACATTGAAAGATCTGGTACCGGGCATGATTCTTGAGGGAGTCGTCACCAACGTGGCCAACTTCGGTGCCTTTATTGACATCGGCGTCCACCAAGACGGTCTGGTGCATATTTCGGCACTGGCCGATCGCTTCGTCAGCGACCCGCGCGATGTCGTACGTGTCGGACAGACCGTCAAAGTCAAAGTCCAGGAGGTAGACATCGAACGCAAACGCATTGGCCTGACAATGCGCTTGAACGATGATGCGCCATCGGGCCGAACAAGCGCGAGCAGCGGCGGCCGAGCCCAGGGCGGCCGCAATGCCGTTGGCAATCAGCGTAGCTCGGGTGATCGCCGCGACAAAGCAACGGGCGCGGCAGATGGTCTGGGCGCCATGGCTGCCGCCTTCGCAAAGCTGAAGAAGTAATCCGTCGACCTTCCAAACAAAAACACCCCGCGGGCCAACCATAGGCCCGCGGGGTGTTTTTTTATGGGCTAAAAGCTGTCTGCCCTGCGTCAGTCTTGTTTGAGCGACGCCAATGCCTGCTCGACCGCCTCGAGGTCGCTTTCGGGGAATCGGCAAACAATCTGATTATCGACAACCAGCGTCACCTGACCGTTCTGGACCTGGGCAAGGCCTGACAAAGCCCGGGTTTTGAGCTCGGACATCAGTTGACCTGCTGTTTTGGGATTGTCAAACCCTTCGGATAAAAAGAGCTCGGCACCATCGACCGACAACAATCGGAAATGAAAGCGTTCGCCCTCACGGAAACTGACCAAACGAGCGGTCTTACCGGCCTTGGACTTGGCTTTTGAGACTGCGGCAACCTGACTGGGTTGACGCAAACCCACAGCCTCACGCAAAGCCCCCATGAGCTCGGCCGACTCACGACGCGCCTTGGCTGCACCCGCCTGCAAAATATCCTCGATTTGTCGGGGATCGGCCATCAGCTGTGCGTAGCGATCACGCATGGGTGCGACGATACCATCAAGCAAAGTAAACAAGGCCTCTTTGGCTTCGCCCCACGCAAGCCCACCCTCGAGTGCTGCCTTGAACGCTGTCGCTTGCGCCGGTGTGGCAAAAGCACGATACAGGGCGTAGACATGCGATGCTTCGGCGTCTTTCGGTTCGCCAGGCTGGCGCGAGTCGGTCACGATACGCGAAACCGCCTGACGCATGGCCTTACTGCCGCCCTCGAACAACGGAATGGTGTTGTCATAACTTTTGGACATTTTTCGGCCATCCAGGCCGGGCAACGTCGCGACCTCATCGTCGACTTGAGCCTCGGGCAAGACAAAAAACTCTTTACCCTGACCATACAAATGGTTGAACCGCTGAGCAATATCGCGAGCCATTTCAAGGTGCTGAACCTGATCACGGCCCACGGGTACTTTGTGAGCGTTGAACATCAGGATGTCGGCTGCCATGAGTACCGGATAAGAAAACAGACCCATGGTTACGCCATCGTCAGGGTCAATATTGCGTGCCGTGTTCTGGTCGACAGAGGCTTTGTAGGCATGCGCCCGGTTCATCAACCCCTTAGGCGTAACGCAGGTCAACAACCAGCAAAGCTCAGGAATTTCGGGAATATCGGACTGCCGATAGAACGTGACCTTATCGACATCAAGCCCGCCCGCCAACCAGGTAGCTGCGATTTCAAGGCGCGAACGTGCCACCCGCGCAGGGTCTTCGCATTTAATAAGCGCGTGATAGTCGGCCATGAAGAAATAGGCGTCGACATTGGGTTGGCGACTGGCTTCGATGGCCGGACGAATAGCGCCGGCGTAATTGCCCAGATGCGGGGTACCGGTCGTAGTGATGCCGGTCAGGACTCGGGTTTTCATGTTGAATTTATTCTTGATGGATTACAGGGTCGCCGCAACACGGCGCTCGGATTCGAGATACTCACGCGATTGCATCTCGAGCAGACGCGAAACCGTACGGTGAAACTCGTTGGCCATTGGGCCGTCGGTATACAAGCCTTCAGGTTCGCATTCGGCCGACATGATCAGTTTAACTTTATGGTCGTAAAAAACGTCGACCAGCCATGTAAACCGCCGGGCTTCCGAAGCCTGACGGGCCGTCATGCGTGGTACGTCAGACAAAACCACTGTCTGGAAACGGCTGGCCAGATCGAGGTAATCATTTTGCGAGCGCGGGCCGCCGCACAAAGTCGCAAAATCAAACCACACGACACTACCGCTTAAGGCCACCGCCTTAAGTTCGCGATTTTCGACGGTTAGCACGGGCTTCATGGGCGCCGTATCAGACAAGCGATCAAACGCCTCTTGGATCTCGGCACGTGTATCGGCATTAATGGGCGACAAATACACTCGCACTTGCTCAAGCGCCCGTCGACGATAGTCGGTACCCGTATCGACATTCAGTATGTCCATACGCTCCTGAATCAGCTTGATGGCTGGCAAAATACGGTCGCGGTGCAACCCATCGGGGTACAAGGTAGAGGGCTCGTAGTTTGAGGTCATGACAAACGACGTGCCGTGCTCGAAAAGCTTCAGTAACAAACGATACAGAATCATGGCGTCGGCAACGTCCGAGACGTGAAACTCGTCGAAGCAGATCAGGCGATACCGCTTAGCAATACGCCGCGCGACTTCGTCGAGCGGATCTTGCTGGCCTTTGACTTCATCGAGCTGCTGATGCACGCCCCGCATGAATTCGTGAAAGTGCAGACGCCCTTTTCGTTTCAATGGCACCGTGGCGTAAAAGGCATCCATTAAAAAACTTTTGCCACGGCCGACACCGCCCCACATATACACCCCACGAGGGATATCGGGCCGACGAAAGATTTTTTTTAGTGTGCTCGAACGCGCCTGCTTGTATACGACCCAGTCGTCGTAGAACTGCTGCAGCCGGTCGATGGCCTCGATCTGAGCCAGATCTGGTTTGTAGCCGCGCTCGGCGAGTGCGTGCTCGTAGTATTGTTTAACGTTCATAGGTTAAATACAAAAAGGGGCATTGCAGCCCCTTTTTGAATCAGCAATTGCCAACGACAACCGCCCGATCAGAAATTGAGCGAGCGCTTGTCAACAGCCAGAGCGGCTTCTTTAACCGACTCGGACAATGTGGGGTGAGCATGGCAGATGCGGGCGATGTCTTCGGCAGCACCACGGAACTCCATGATAGTCACGGCTTCTGCGATCAGCTCGGACGCGCTGGGGCCAATAATGTGCACACCCAGGACTTCGTCTGACTTGGCATCGGCAAGAATCTTGACAAAGCCGGTAGTGTCGCCCAAAGCCCGTGCACGGCCGTTGGCCAAAAACGGGAAGCTTCCGGCGCGATAGTTAACGCCTTCAGTCTTGAGCTGCTGCTCGGTTTTGCCAACCCACGCGATTTCGGGCGAGGTGTAGATAACGCTGGGGATCGTACCAAAGTTGACGTGACCATGCTGACCAGCGATACGCTCGGCAACGGCAACGCCCTCTTCTTCGGCCTTGTGTGCGAGCATAGGGCCACGAACCACGTCACCGACTGCCCATACGTTAGGCAGGTTGGTACGGCAGTCATCGTCAACCACGACAAAACCACGCTCATCGACCTTGAGGCCAACTGTTTCAACGCCCAGGCCCTGTGTGTGCGGCACGCGGCCAATAGACACGATCAGGTGATCGACAGTAATGGACTGCTCTGCCCCGGCGGCGTCAGTGTAGGGTACCGTCACCGACTTGGCTGCCGTTTTGACTTCGCCGATTTTGACGCCAGTTTGAATATTCAAACCCTGCTTGGTGAAAACCTTGAGGGCCTCTTTGGCGACCTGTTGGTCGCAAACGGCCAGAAATTCGGGTGCAGCTTCGAGGACGGTAACTTCAGCACCCAGGCGACGCCAGACGCTACCCAATTCAAGGCCGATAACACCAGCACCAATCACACCCAACTTTTTAGGTACGGCTGGAATGCGCAAGGCGCCATCGTTGGACAGGATTTTTTTCTCGTCGAAATCGAGGCCGGGCAACTGACGGGGTGCCGAACCGGTGGCAACCACGACATGCTTGGCGATAAGCTCTTCTTCGGTTTGACCCGACACTTTGATGGACCAGCCGCCGTCAACATAGGCCGAAAACGTACCCGTACCATGGAAGAACGTCACTTTGTTCTTTTTGAACAAGTACAAAATGCCTTCGTTGTTTTGTTTAACAACGTTGTCTTTGCGACCAATGAGGGTGTCGAGCTTGAGGCTAACGCCTTTAACTTCGATGCCATGCTCAGAGAAGTGATGATTGACCTGGTCGAAGTGCTCGGAGGATTGCAACAACGCCTTTGAAGGAATGCAACCGACGTTGGTGCATGTACCACCTGGCGCCGGCTTGCCATCGGCGTTGGAAGCCGCATCGATACATGCGACCGACATACCCAGTTGAGCCGCACGAATCGCGGCGATATACCCACCGGGGCCGGCCCCGATTACGACGACATCAAAATTTTTAGCCATTGTATTTCCAGTAATTTGTTCTGCGAACGCACACCGGGTGCGCGCTGCCTGAAAAGAAAAGGGCCCGGGCTCGGGCCGCGCGCAACACAGCGCAACGACCTAAGCCGGGGGCCCGGCGTGTGTGCCTTAGACGTCGAGCAACAGACGCTGAGGATCTTCGAGCGCTTCTTTCATGGCAACCAGCGACAACACCGCTTCACGGCCGTCGATGATACGGTGATCGTAGGAAAGCGCCAGATAGTTCATGGGGCGAATCACGATTTGACCGTTCTCGACAACCGGGCGGTCTTTAGTGGCGTGAATGCCCAAAATAGCCGATTGAGGTGGGTTGATGATAGGCGTGGACAACATGGAGCCGAACACACCACCGTTAGAGATGGAGAACGTGCCGCCAGTGAGTTCGTCGAGGCTGAGCTTGCCGTCGCGCGCACGGGCGCCAAAATCGGCGATCTGCTTTTCGATTTCGGCAATGCTGAGCTGGTCGGCGTTGCGCAAGATAGGCACAACCAGACCGCGTGGGCTACCGACGGCAATACCAATGTCGAAATAGCCGTGATAGATGATGTCTTTACCATCGACCGACGCGTTGACGACGGGGTACTTTTTAAGCGCAGCCACTGCGGCCTTGACGAAGAACGAGGTGAAGCCCAGCTTGACGCCGTGCTCTTTTTCGAACTGGTCTTTGTAGCGGGCACGCAAGTCGAGGATGCCTTGCATGTTGACTTCGTTGAACGTTGTCAGAATGGCGTTCTCGGATTGCGACTGAAGCAAGCGCTCGGCAACACGAGCGCGCAGGCGGCTCATGGGCACACGCTGCTCGGGGCGACCGTCGAGAGAAAGGCTGGTTGGCGCAGGAGCCGCAGCGGGCTTCTTGGCAGGCGCGGCTTCAGCAGCCAGGGCATCACCTTTGGTGATACGACCACCGCGGCCTGTGCCTTCGACGTTGGCGGCATCGATGCCTTTTTCGGCAAGAATTTTGCCGGCGGCAGGCGACGCAACTGAAGAAGACGCAGCAGCAACAGGTGCAGCAGCGGGCGCTGCCGCGGCAGCAGGTGCTTCGGCTGCGGGTGCAGCTGCTGCAGTGGCTTTGCCTTCGGTATCGATGCGTGCGAGGACCTCGCCTGAACCAACCGTACTGCCATCTGCTTTAACGATTTCGCTAAGCACGCCCGATGCAGGCGCCGGCACCTCGAGAACAACCTTGTCGGTTTCAACTTCGATGAGGATTTCGTCGGCCTGGACTGCTTCGCCGGGTTGCTTTTTCCAGTTGAGCAAAGTCGCTTCAGAAATGGACTCTGACAACTGGGGTACGAGAACGTCTGTAATAGCCATGATAGATATTTTCCGTAATGTAGTGTGTTCTTTACTTGGACGACTGGGACACGCCCTTGAATTTTTCGGCAAACGCCTGTTCGATCAGTGCCTTTTGCTGCTCTTGGTGCTTGGCCAAATAGCCAACCGCCGGTGAGGCAGAAGCAGGACGACCGGCATAACCCAGACGCTGACCTTCGACCATGTTCTCGTACAGGTGATGCTGGATATAGAACCATGGCCCCTGGTTTTGAGGCTCGTCTTGTACCCAGATGATTTCTTTGGCATTGCTGTACTTTTGCAGCTCGGCCTGGAATGCCTTGTGAGCAAACGGATAGAGCTGTTCGATACGCACAATCGCGACATCGGAACGCTCACGCTCGGCACGGGCGTTGGCCAGGTCGTAGTACACCTTGCCCGAACAAACCAGAACGCGTTTGACGTTGGCCGGATCGATGTCGGCGTTTGTTTCACCGATAACGGGCAGGAATGTACCTGTGGCCAGATCGGACAGCGGCGACGTGGCGTCTTTGTTACGCAACAACGACTTAGGCGTGAAGATCACCAACGGCTTGCGGAAAGGACGGATCATCTGACGACGCAGCACGTGGAAAATCTGTGACGCGTTGGTCGGCTGAACGGCCTGAATGTTGTTGTCGGCACAAAGCTGCAAGAAGCGCTCGATGCGAGCCGATGAGTGCTCTGGGCCCTGACCTTCGTAGCCGTGAGGCAACATGAGTGTCAGACCGCACTGACGGCCCCACTTGGCTTCGCCCGACGAGATGAACTGGTCGATAACAACCTGCGCACCGTTGACGAAGTCGCCGAACTGGGCTTCCCAGATGGTCAGTGTGTTGGGCTCGGCCGAAGCATAACCGTATTCGAAACCTAGCACGGCCTCTTCGGACAGTACCGAGTCGATAACAGTGAAAGGCGCCTGGTTTTCGGAGACGTTTTGCAGCGGAATGTACGAACCGTCGTCCCAGCGCTCGCGCTTCTGGTCGTGCAGTACGGCATGACGGTGTGTAAAGGTACCGCGGCCGGCGTCTTGACCCGTAATACGAATGGTGTAGCCCGACGACACCAGCGTGGCAAACGCCAGGTGCTCGCCCATACCCCAGTCGAGGGGAGCTTCGCCGCGCGCCATTTTAAGACGGTCGTTGAGCAGCTTGTTGACCAGCGTGTGAACGGTGAAACCTTCGGGGACCTGGGTGATACGCTCGCCGATACGGGTAAGTTCAGCCAAAGGTACGCCGGTGTCGGCATGGTCTGTCCATTTGGCGTTCAGGAACGGCGTCCAGTCGGTGGCGTACTTGTTTTTGTAGTCGGTCAGGACTGGCTCGACAGTACGTTGGCCGTCTTCCATGAGCTGACGGTACTCTTTGACCAGACCATCGACCTCTTCTTCGGACAGCACGCCCTGTGCGACGAGCTTGTCGGCGTAGAGCTTACGTGTGCCGGGATGCTGACCAATGCGCTTGTACATCAAGGGTTGTGTCAGGGACGGCGTGTCTTGCTCGTTGTGACCCAGTTTGCGGAAGCAAACGATGTCGATGACAACGTCGTGCTTGAACTGACGACGGTAGTCGAGGGCCAATTCGGTAACGTAGACAACCGCTTCGGGGTCGTCGCCGTTAACGTGGAACACCGGCGCTTCGATCATTTTGACGACGTCGGTGCAGTACAACGTAGAACGCGAGTCGCGCGGGTCGGACGTGGTAAAGCCGATTTGGTTATTGATAACAATGTGCAGCGTGCCGCCGGTACCGTAACCGCGGGTTTGCGCCATGTTAAGGGTTTCCATGACGACGCCCTGGCCGGCGAAAGCCGCGTCGCCGTGTACCAGCACGGGCAACACTTGTGCGCCTTCGGTATCGCCGCGACGGTCTTGGCGAGCGCGTGCGCTGCCCTCGACCACGGGGTTGACGATTTCGAGGTGGGACGGGTTGAACGCCAACGACAGGTGAACCGGACCACCACGGGTGGACAAATCGCTAGAGAAACCGTTGTGATATTTGACGTCGCCGTCGGTAAGGTTTTGAGCGTACTTACCTTCGAACTCGGCGAAAAGGTCGCCGGGCATTTTGCCCATGATGTTAACCAGCATGTTCAGGCGGCCGCGGTGAGCCATGCCCACAACGATTTCCTGAACGCCGTTTTCGCCGGCGTGGTTAACGACCTCGTCCATAGAGGCGATGAAGCTTTCACCGCCCTCGAGGGAGAAGCGCTTTTGACCCACATATTTGGTATGCAGGAAGCGTTCGAGGCCTTCGGCTTCGGTGATTTGTTTAAGGATGTGACGCTTACGTTCGGGCGAGTACAAAGGCACGCCGAAAGACGATTCCAGGCGTTCCTGGATCCAGCGCTTGGCGGCCGGATCGGACATGTGCATGAACTCGGCGCCGATGGTGCGACAATAAGTGTCGCGCAAGGCCTTGAGCATGTCGCGCAGCGTCATGGTCTCGGACTTGGTGAAATATGTGTTGGTGGCTGAATACACCTGGTCAAGGTCAGCTTCGGTCAGGCCATAGAACGAAGGATCGAGCTCGGGGATAACCGGGCGATCGTGACGCTTGAGCGGGTCGAGTTCGGCGAAGCGCGAACCAAGAGTACGGTACGCAGCGATCAGAGATTGAACATAAACCTGCTTGCTGGCTACCGACAAATCGGGCTGCTGAGCACGAACGGTAAGGAACGCGTTGGCTTTGGCACGCTCGGCAAACGACTGAATGATAGGCGCATGGGCCTGGTCGCGGGTGACTTCTTTACCGTCGGTGGCAGGCAGATGCTGCAACTGGTCGAAGTAGGCGCGCCATTCGTCGGAAACTGAGCCGGGATTGTCGAGGTAGGATTCGTAGAGTTCTTCTACGTAAGGGGCGTTACTACCAAAAAGGTAGGAATTTGAAAGGGACTCTGATTGTGATGACATGTGTTCGCTTCACCTTACCGAGTGCTTCACTCGTTTGATGCAGGGGGGACAACCTTCCGCGACACGGCCAGACCGGTTAGCGGATAGCGGGGGCAGAAGGCAACAGTACGACGCCTTGAGTAGCCGTATTGAAGTTAGTATAACCACAAACACCTGCGGATGTAACCGCGAGGCCCGAAACACGGGCATTTTGAAAACCAGACGTTGATTTTTACTGACACCCGGCGCAAAACCGGGGCGACGAGATGCAGACATCGCGCTAATGGTGTATTTTTTACGTTTCTTTTACTCGTACAATTTCAGGAGCAGTACCTTATGGACGCCAAGGCGGACCTCTCAAAAATGGCCCTCGATTACCACGCTTACCCTACTCCCGGTAAGATTTCGGTAACGCCAACTAAAACACTGGCCAACCAAGACGACCTCTCGCTGGCGTATTCTCCGGGTGTTGCAGTGGCCAGTATGGCCATTTACGAAGGCGGCGAAGAAGCCGCTGCGAAATACACATCGCGCTCTAATTTGGTGGGTGTTGTCACCAACGGTACTGCTGTATTGGGGCTGGGCAACATCGGCCCATTGGCGGCCAAACCCGTCATGGAAGGTAAAGGCTGCCTGTTCAAGAAATTTGCGGGCATCGACGTTTTCGACATCGAGCTCAACGAGCTGGACCCGGACAAACTGGTCGATATCATCGCCGCGCTCGAGCCCACCCTGGGCGGCATCAACCTCGAAGACATCAAGGCGCCCGAGTGCTTCTACATTGAAAAGAAGCTGCGCGAGCGCATGAAGATCCCCGTTTTCCACGACGACCAGCACGGCACAGCCATTATTTCGGCGGCCGCTATCCTGAACGGCTTGAAGGTCGTTGGCAAAGCACTCGATTCCGTCAAGCTGGTGTGTTCGGGCGCAGGTGCGGCAGCCATCGCATGCCTTAACCTCTTGGTCAGCCTGGGCATCCCACGCAAAAACATTTTTGTCGTCGATTCACGCGGCGTGATTTGGGAAGGCCGCGAAGCCAACATGGAGCCGACCAAAGCCGAGTACGCGCAAAAGACAGAGGCCCGTACCCTGGCAGACGTTTGCGTAGACGCTGACGTATTCCTGGGCTGTTCTGCACCCGGCGTACTGACCGCCGACATGGTCAAAACCATGGCCGACAAGCCCCTTATTCTGGCGCTGGCAAACCCCGAACCGGAAATTCGCCCCGAAGTCGCCAAGGCCGCTCGCCCCGACGCGATCATCGCCACTGGTCGTTCCGACTACCCCAACCAGGTCAATAACGTACTGTGCTTCCCGTTCATTTTCCGCGGGGCTTTAGACGTCGGCGCAACCGTTATTAACGAAGAAATGAAACTGGCCTGCGTGAAGGCCATCGCCGAGCTCGCCGAAGCCGAACAAAACGACGAAGTCGCCATGGCCTACGCCGGGCAAGACTTGTCTTTCGGGCCTGACTACATTATTCCCAAGCCCTTCGACCCGCGCCTTATCATCAAGATCGCACCGGCCGTCGCCGAAGCGGCTGTGGCGTCAGGCGTGGCCACGCGCCCAATCGAAGACATCGAAGCCTACCGCCAGCGCCTGATGGGCCTGGTCTACCACACCGGCCAGCTCATGCGCCCGCTGTTCATGCAGGCCAAAAATACGCCTATGCGCGTAATTTATGCCGATGGCGAAGATGAACGCGTACTGCGTGCGGTTCAAACGGTCGTCGACGAAAACATCGCCAAGCCGATTCTTATTGGCCGCCCCGCTGTAATCGAAATGCGCGTCAAGAAATTTGGCTTGCGCCTGATCCCAGGTCAGAACATCGAACTGGTCAACCCAGAAGACGATGATCGTTTCAACGAAACCTGGAGCGGCTATTACAAGCTGCAAGGCCGCAACGGCGTCACACCCGAAATCGCCAAGGCCATGGTGCGCAAACACAACACGCTCATCGGTTCGATGCTGTTGCAGCGCGGCGATGCCGACGCCCTTATCTGCGGTGTAGCCAGCAAGTTCGACAATCAGCTTAAGTATGTACAAGAAGTCATCGGGCTGAAAGAAGGCGTGCAAACGTTTGCTGCCATGAACGTACTGATGCTGCCAGACCAAACGCTGTTCATCTGCGATACCCACGTCAATGAGAACCCCAGCGCCGAAGAAATCGCCGACATGACGATCCAAGCGGCCGAAGAAATCTTGCGCTTTGGCGTCGTGCCCAAAGTTGCACTGCTATCGCACTCCAACTTTGGCAGCCGCTCTACCGAATCGTCGCGCAAGATGGCACGTGCACGTCAACTGGTCAACGAGCGTGCACCACACCTTGAAGTCGACGGCGAAATGCATGCAGATTCGGCGCTGTCCGAAAAGATCCGCTTGCGCGCATATCCCGACTCACCCCTGAAAGGGCCGGCAAATCTGCTGATCATGCCAAACCTCGATGCAGGCAACATCACGTACAACATGCTCAAAATGACTGGCAGCAACGGGGTGTCTATGGGCCCGGTACTGCTGGGCGCGGCACGTCCGGTTCATATCCTGACGCCAAGCGCGACCGTTCGCCGTATCGTTAACATGACGGCCCTGGCCGTAGTCGATGCTCAGCAAGAAGCACAGCAACGCGCCAGCAGCAAATAGGCGCGTTGTATTGGCCTAGCGCGCCTGCGCGCGCCGCAGGCCCCAGTCCAAAGCCCCGCTTGTCACAAGCGGGGCTTTTTTATATGCCGGCGGGCTCTGGCAACCAGTGATTTTTATACGCAAAAGGCACCCATCGGCCGGCAGCGTGCAACGTCAAGACATGGCGGCCCATAAAAAAACCGCCCGAAGGCGGTTTTTTTACGACCACTGAACCAATTAACGCTTGATATCGCGAACTGGTGAGCCTGTGTAAAGCTGACGCGGACGGCCGATCTTGTAATCTGGATCGGAAATCATTTCGTCCCACTGGGAGATCCAGCCCACTGTACGTGCCAGGGCGAAAATGCCGGTGAACAACGGTGTGGGGATACCAATAGCGCGCTGAACAATACCCGAGTAGAAGTCGACGTTCGGGTACAGCTTGCGATCGACGAAGTAAGGATCTTCGAGGGCAATACGCTCGAGTTCCATGGCCAGCTTGAACAACGGATCGTTTTCGAGACCCAATGCCGACAACACTTCTTTGCAAGTTTCTTGCATGAGCTTGGCGCGTGGGTCGTAGTTCTTGTATACGCGGTGGCCGAAACCCATCAGACGAACGCCCGATGTTTTGTCTTTGACCTTTTCCATGAACTCGCCAACTTTGGCAACACCGCCGTTGGCCTGAAGGTTTTCAAGCATCTGCAGGCAAGCTTCATTGGCGCCGCCGTGCGCGGGGCCCCACAAGCAGGCAATACCCGCCGAAATGGCCGCAAACGGATTGGTGCCCGACGAACCGCACAAACGCACTGTAGAAGTAGAGGCGTTTTGCTCGTGGTCGGCGTGCAAGATAAAGATGCGGTCAAGCGCGCGCTCGACGACGTCGTTAACTTTGTAGTCTTCGCAAGGATTAGCGAACATCATGCGCAGGAAGTTGCCGGTGTACGACAAGTCGTTGCGGGGATAAATGTACGGCTGACCCAACGAGTACTTGTAGACCATGGCCACCAGCGTCGGCATCTTCGCGATCAGACGGATCGCCGACAGACGACGGTGCTCGGCGTTGGTGATGTCGGTTGCGTCGTGGTAGAACGCAGACAAAGCGCCAACGGCGGCGGTCAGCATGGCCATTGGGTGCGCATCGCGGCTGAAGCCACTGATGAAAGTGGCCAACTGTTCGTGCACCATGGTGTGGTTGGTGACTTCGCTGTCAAACTGAAGCTTCTGCTCGGCGCTAGGCAACTCACCGTTGAGAATCAGATAGCAGACGTCGAGAAAGTCGTTGTTTTGAGCGAGCTGGTCAATGGGGTAACCACGGTACAGCAACTGGCCTTTGTCGCCGTCGATGTAGGTAATGGCCGACTCGCAAGAAGCGGTCGACAAGAAACCCGGGTCGTACGTGAACATGCCGGTTTGGCCATACAGCTTGCGAATGTCGATGACGTCTGGGCCGATCGAGCCTTTGTACACCGGGAAATCAACCGATGCGCTACCGTCCGAAAACGATAGGGTTGCTTTTTTATCTGACAGTTGCATCTTTCTTCCTCAAAAATTTACAGCGCTCGCATTTGCTCAACCAGCCGCTGAATATCGGGCGTATCGTACACCCCCTCTAGCGACTTGCGGCCCAACAAAACGTCGAGCAATTCGTTGTCACCCATCTCGAATAATTGGGTTAAGGCGACAACATCAGTATCGGTAAGTTGGGTTTCGTATTGATCCAGAAAATTCGTGATGATCAAATCGTTTTCCAACAGACCACGGCGTGCCCGCCAACGCAGACGGGCACGCTCAAGTTCGGTCAGAGTGCTCATGAGTGCAGCACTTAGATACTGCGCCGAACCAGCAGTTCTTTGATTTTGCCAATCGCCTTCGAGGGGTTCAGCCCCTTAGGACAGACGTCTGTACAGTTCATGATGGTGTGGCAACGGAACAGACGGTATGGGTCTTCGAGATTATCGAGACGCTCGGCAGTGGCTTCGTCGCGCGAGTCGGCGATAAAGCGGTAGGCCTGAAGCAAGCCAGCGGGACCAACGAACTTATCGGGGTTCCACCAGAAAGACGGGCACGATGTCGAGCAACATGCGCACAGAATGCACTCGTACAGACCGTCGATTTCTTCACGCGCCTCGGGCGACTGCAAACGCTCGCGCTCAGGCGGCGGTGTGTCGTTGATGAGGAACGGCTTGACCGAATGGTACTGGTTGAAGAACTGGGTCATGTCGACGATCAGGTCGCGCACCACAGGCAAACCAGGCAGCGGACGCAGAACGATAGGCTCGGACAGTTCGCGCAGGTTGGTCGTGCAAGCCAGACCGTTCTTGCCATTGATGTTCATGGCATCGGAACCGCAAACACCTTCGCGGCACGAACGACGGATAGCCAGACTGTCATCAACATCGTTCTTGATGCGCACCAGCGCGTCGAGCAACATTTTGTCGGTCGGCTGCAGCTCGACTTCGAGCTTTTGCATGTACGGACGCTCGTCCTTGTCAGGATCGTAGCGGTAGATTTCAAACTTAACGATACGTTTTTGGCTCATTTCAGTTCCTGCTTAGAAGGTCCGTGCTTTGGGTGGGAAGCTGTCGACGGTCAGCGGTTTCATTTGAACCGGCTTGTAGTCGAGACGGCCGCCTTCTGAATACCAGAGAGTGTGGCGCAACCAGTTTTCGTCGTCGCGATTGGGGTGATCGTCGAGGGCGTGAGCGCCACGACTTTCGGTACGACTTGCGGCCGACTTGATGGTGGCGCGCGCGACTTCGATCATGTTGGACAGTTCAAGGGCTTCGATACGCGCGGTATTGAATACTTTGGACTTGTCTTTGAAGTAGATTTCTTCGACCTGAGGTGCCAGGCTTTCGATGACATCGACGCCTTTATTGAGCAGTTCGAGGGTACGGAAAACGCCACAGTGCGTTTGCATACCGTTGCGAATTGCGTTGCCCACTTCTTGTGCCTTGACACCCGAGGTGCGGCTTTCGAGCTTGTTGAGACGGTCGAGGGAGTAATCGACGGACGACTGAGGCAAAGGTTGGTGCGACAGCTGACGCTCGAGGTGCGAGTCGACAATGTGCTTGCCGGCGGCGCGACCAAAAACGATGAGGTCGAGCAGCGAGTTTGTGCCCAGGCGGTTGGCGCCGTGCACCGAAACAGCCGCACATTCGCCGATGGCATACAAACCGTTAACCACTTTGGTTTCGCCGTTTTTGAAGTCGACGACCTGGCCATGATAGTTAGCCGGAATACCGCCCATTTGATAATGGATGGTGGGCACAACAGGAATAGGCTCTTTGATGGGGTCGACGTTTCCGAACTTGATCGCGATTTCGCGAATGGAAGGCAGACGCTTGTTGATGACGTCGGCGCCCAGGTGATCGAGCTTAAGCAGCACGTGGTCACCGTTGGGGCCGCAGCCACGACCCTCTTTGATTTCCTGGTCCATCGAGCGAGAAACGAAATCGCGCGGGGCCAGATCTTTCAGCGTAGGTGCGTAGCGCTCCATAAAGCGCTCGCCATCTTTGTTCAGCAAGATACCGCCCTCGCCGCGCACACCTTCAGTGATGAGTACGCCGGCACCGGCTACGCCGGTGGGGTGGAACTGCCAGAACTCCATGTCTTGCAGCGCAATACCCGCGCGAGCGGCCATGCCCAAGCCGTCGCCGGTATTGATGAAGGCGTTGGTGGACGCTGCCCAGATACGGCCTGCACCGCCGGTTGCCAATACTGTTGTCTTGGCTTCAAGGATGTAGACTTCACCGGTTTCCATTTCGAGTGCAGTAACACCGACGACATCGCCGTCGTCATTGCGCAGCAAATCGAGGGCCATCCATTCGACGAAGAACTGGGTGCGAGCGGAAACGTTACGCTGATACAGCGTATGCAGCATGGCGTGACCCGTACGGTCGGCTGCGGCACAGGCGCGCTGAACGGGCTTTTCGCCGAAATTGGCAGTGTGGCCACCGAACGGACGCTGATAGATGGTGCCATCAGGGTTACGGTCGAACGGCATACCGAAGTGTTCGAGCTCGTAAACGGCGGACGGCGCTTCACGGCACATGAATTCGATGGCGTCTTGGTCACCCAGCCAGTCAGACCCTTTAACGGTGTCGTACATGTGCCAGTACCAGTTGTCTTCGCTCATGTTACCCAGCGCTGCACTAACGCCACCCTGGGCGGCTACAGTGTGCGAACGGGTAGGAAACACTTTGGACAAGACGGCGACCGACAAGCCCGCCTGCGCCAGTTGCAAAGAGCAACGCATGCCGGCCCCGCCGGCGCCTACGACCACAACATCGAACTTGCGGCGAGGTAAGGAATTTTTGACAGCAGCCACGGCTTATAAACTCCAGAGAACTTTAGCGAAATAAATAATTGAACCCGCAAGCCAGAGCAAGGTCAGCACTTGCAACAGCAGACGAACACCTGCAGGCTTGACGTAATCCATCCAGATGTCGCGCACACCAATCCAGGCATGCCATGCCAGCGAGAAGAAAGCCAGCGTCGCCAGCAACTGCCCTACCGGGATGACGCCCACGGTGAAGGTGAACAGGTTTTGCCAGCTTTCGAAGCTCATGTCGGAAGTAAACAGAACCCCGAAAAAGAGAACCAGCGTATAGATCGCCATAATGACGGCCGTGCAACGCTGAACGATGAAGTCAAAGGTGCCGTAGTGCGCACCAACGACCAGGCGCTTTGCGCCTACGCGTTCTTTAGTAGCCATTACCAAACCCCAAACAATTTAAGACCAAAAACCAGTGTTAGCGCTAGGCTGACCCCAAAAACAACGCCGGCGCTTTTTTGAGCCGAGACCTTGTCCATGCCAATATGCAGGTCAAGAATCAGGTAGCGGATGCCAGCACAGAAGTGGTGCAAATAACCCCAGATAAGCGCAAGCAAAATGAGTTTTACGATTGGGTTGGCCACCCAGCCCTGAATAGACGCGAAACTGTCGGGCGACGTGACGCTAAGCGCGAACAGCGGCACCAGAACAAGCGGAAGACAGAGAAACAGCAATGCGCCGCTGACACGGTGCAGAATTGACGATTTTCCCGCCAAGGGAAGACGGTAGCTTAAGATCTGCGGAACGCTGATATTGCGAAACTGCGGACGCGGCTTGGAAGCTGAATCGGACATGATGGCCTCGAGGTTAACAAACAAAATATTGCAAAACGCTATTAGTATTTTCGCCGATTTCCGCAAGGCGGATCAAATCGGTTGAAAAAAACCTAGTTCAGTGAGTTCCGGTAATGGAACCGGTTTGTAACGTATAGCCCGCGACGCAACTCCATGGGGCGATCGCCATACGTAAACGACACCCGCTCGACCTGCAAGAGCGGACTTTCGGGGGCCACCTGCAACAGCTCAGCCTGAGCTGCGGTGGCGGCCACCGCCTTGATTTTTTCTTCGGCCCTAACCATGCTGACCCCGTACTCGGACTCGAAAAAGGCGTACAACGGCCCCCGATAGCGGGTCAGGGACTCGGTGGTGAGCCCTTTGAACACCGACCCAGGCAACCAGATGTCGTCGAGAATGGTGGGTTCGTCATCGAAAGACAACATGCGCCGGACATTGACCGCACTTTCGGATGACGCCAGATCGAGAAGACGCGCGACATCGGCGGGCGCCTTGACCCGGCGGCAGTCGATAAGCTGACTGCTTGACGCCGAGGGCTGACCATCGTCGGGCGTAAGACGTAAAAAACGGAACCGTACCTTGGCTTCGTTGTGGGTCGCCACAAACGTGCCCTTACCCTGACGCCGAATAAGCAGATTGTCGGCTGCGAGTTCGTCGATTGCCTTGCGCACGGTGCCCTGGCTAACATTGAAGCGTGCCGCGAGCTCGAATTCGCTGGGGATGACTTCGCCGGGTTTCCATTCGCCCCGATCGAGGCTTTGAAGCAGCAAGCCTTTAATCTGTTGATACAACGGGCTGTACGCCGCGCCGGCATGGGCACGTTCGGGCACCGCAGAGGTATCTATAGATTGATCGGACATGGTCGACAAAAGTCAGGACGGTTTACTGAGAACGCCCGACATTCTCGCACGGTTCGCGACGAATGTCTAACACTCTTCTGTCTTATATAAGATATAAGATGTTTGACTACACGCACGATTTCAACTAATCTTTTACCTATTAAAATCTGTCCTTACCCTCATCTTTTTCGGAGATCCTTCATGTCCAAACCCGCCATGCGTGTCGCCGTCACCGGCGCTGCCGGTCAAATCGGTTACGCCCTGTTGTTCCGCATCGCCTCGGGCGAAATGTTGGGCAAAGACCAGCCTGTCATCCTGCAGTTGCTCGAAATCCCTGACGAGAAAGCACAAAAAGCACTCAAAGGCGTCATGATGGAACTCGACGACTGCGCTTTCCCCCTGCTGCAAGGCATGACCGCACACAGCGACCCCCGCGAAGCCTTTAAAGACGCTGACGTTGCCCTGCTGGTTGGTTCGCGTCCTCGCGGCCCAGGTATGGAGCGCAAAGACCTGCTCAAAGTCAACGCCGAGATCTTCAAGGTGCAAGGCAAGGCGCTTAACGACGTCGCTAGCCGTAACGTTAAAGTTTTGGTTGTGGGCAACCCCGCCAACACCAACGCTTACATCGCCATGAAATCGGCCCCCGACCTTCCCGCCAAAAACTTTACCGCCATGCTGCGCCTCGACCACAACCGTGCATTGTCGCAGTTGGCTGCAAAATCGGGCAAAAAAGTCGCCGACATCGAAAACCTTATCGTTTGGGGCAACCACTCGCCCACGATGTACCCCGATATCCGCTTTGCCACAGCAAACGGCGACAAACTCGCTCAGGTCATCAACGACGACGCCTGGAACCGCGATACATTCATCCCCACCGTCGGCAAGCGCGGCGCAGCCATCATCGAAGCACGAGGCCTGTCTTCGGCCGCTTCTGCAGCTAACGCCGCCATCGACCACGTTCGCGACTGGGTTCTGGGTTCGAACGGCAAATGGGTCACCATGGGCATTCCGTCCGACGGTTCCTACGGCATCCCCGAAGGCATCGTTTACGGCTACCCCGTTACAACACAAAACGGCGAATACACCATCGTTCAAGGCCTGGACATCGACAGCTTCTCGCGCGAACGCATGGACAACACACTTAACGAACTGCTCGAAGAGCGCGACGGCGTCAAAGACCTGCTGTAATCAACTGCGGTTCTGACCATTTCCCGACAGCCCTCGCGCCCTACCCGGCGCCCGGGCTGTCTTTGAATTTTCTCCAACCCTCGACAAAGGGCACGTCACATGCTGGATACTTACCGCCAACACGTTGCCGAGCGCGCCGCGCTGGGCATTCCCCCGCTTCCCCTGTCGGCTCAACAAACCGCCGACCTGATCGAACTGCTGAAGAACCCGCCCGCTGGCGAAGAAGACTACCTGCTCAACCTGATTACCTATCGCGTTCCCGCAGGTGTCGATGACGCAGCCAAAGTCAAGGCATCGTACCTGGCGGCCGTTGCTTTCGGCACCGAAAAGTGCTCACTCATCAGCCCCGAGAAAGCGACAGAACTGCTGGGCACAATGCTGGGCGGCTACAACATCCACCCGCTCATCGAGCTGCTCGACAACGCAGCACTGGCGCCTGTTGCTGCCAACGCACTCAAGCACACGCTGCTGATGTTCGACGCCTTCCACGATGTTCAGGAAAAGGCCGAAAAAGGTAACGCGTTCGCCAAAGAAGTCATGCAAAGCTGGGCCGACGCCGAGTGGTTCACTGCGCGCCCCGAAGTCCCCGAAAGCATGACTGTTACCGTATTCAAGGTATCGGGCGAAACCAACACCGACGATCTGTCGCCGGCACCCGACGCCTGGAGCCGCCCCGACATCCCGCTGCACGCGCTGGCCATGCTCAAGAACCCGCGTCCCGGCATCGAGCCCGACGAACCCGGCAAAGTAGGCCCGGTAAAGTTCCTCGAAAGCCTGAAAGACAAAGGTCATCAAATTGCCTACGTTGGCGATGTGGTGGGTACTGGTTCGTCGCGCAAGTCGGCCACCAACTCGGTTCTTTGGTTCACCGGTCAAGATATCCCGTTTGTACCTAACAAGCGTTTTGGCGGCGTCTGCCTGGGCAGCAAAATTGCTCCTATCTTCTACAACACTATGGAAGATGCCGGCGCACTGCCTATCGAGCTCGACGTTTCGGCCATGAACACCGGTGACGTTGTCGAGCTGCGCCCCTACGAAGGCAAAGCCCTGAAAAACGGCGAAGTCATTGCCGAGTTCCAGGTGAAGTCCGACGTCTTGTTTGACGAAGTGCGCGCTGGTGGCCGCATCCCCCTTATCATCGGTCGCGGCCTGACAGCCAAAGCCCGTGAAGCACTCGGCTTGCCTGCTTCCACCCTGTTCCGTCTGCCCAGCAGCCCTGTCGATTCGGGCAAAGGCTTTACGCTGGCCCAGAAGATGGTCGGTCGCGCCTGTGGCTTGCCTGACGGCCAAGGTATTCGCCCCGGCACCTACTGCGAACCCAAAATGACATCGGTCGGTAGCCAGGACACCACTGGCCCGATGACCCGCGACGAGCTCAAAGACCTGGCCTGCCTGGGTTTCTCGGCCGACCTGGTCATGCAGTCGTTCTGCCACACAGCGGCCTACCCCAAGCCTGTCGACGTCAAAACCCACCACGAACTGCCAGACTTCATCAGCACCCGCGGCGGCATTTCGTTGCGCCCTGGCGACGGCATCATCCACTCGTGGTTGAACCGCATGCTGTTGCCTGACACTGTCGGTACCGGCGGCGACTCGCACACACGCTTCCCCATCGGGATCAGCTTCCCCGCAGGCTCCGGTCTGGTCGCCTTTGCCGCCGCAACCGGCGTCATGCCACTCGACATGCCCGAATCGGTACTGGTGCGCTTCAAAGGCAAAATGCAGCCTGGCGTAACCTTGCGTGACCTGGTCAATGCCATTCCGCTGTATGCCATCAAGCAGGGCCTGCTTACTGTCGAGAAAAAGGGCAAGAAAAACATTTTCTCGGGCCGCATCCTCGAAATCGAAGGCTTGCCCGACCTGAAAATCGAACAGGCTTTCGAACTGTCAGACGCATCGGCAGAGCGTTCGGCTGCGGCATGTACCGTGCGCCTGAACAAAGAGCCCATCATCGAATACATCAACAGCAACATCACCATGTTGAAGTGGATGATCGCCAACGGCTACCAAGACGAACGCACCATCGGCCGCCGCATTAAGGCCATGGAAGCCTGGCTGGCCAACCCCCAGTTGCTCGAACCCGATACCGACGCCGAGTACGCTGCGGTCATCGACATCGACCTGGCCGATATTCACGAACCTATCGTGGCTTGCCCGAACGACCCCGACGACGTCAAGACGCTGTCCGATGTTTCCGGCACAACCATCGACGAAGTGTTCATCGGCAGCTGCATGACCAACATCGGCCACTTCCGTGCAGCATCCAAGCTGCTGGAAAACAAGCGCGACATTCCGGTCAAGCTGTGGGTTGCACCCCCAACCAAAATGGATCAGCATCAGCTGACCGAGGAAGGTCACTACGGCGTACTGGGTAGTGCAGGTGCCCGTATGGAAATGCCCGGTTGCTCGCTGTGCATGGGTAACCAGGCTCAGGTTCGCGAAGGCGCAACCGTTATGTCGACCAGCACCCGTAACTTCCCGAACCGTTTGGGCAAAAACTCAAACGTATTCCTGGGTTCGGCCGAGCTGGCCGCCATTTGCTCGCGTCTGGGTCGTATCCCGACCAAAGAAGAGTACCTGGCTGACATGGGCATTCTGGAACAAAACAGCAGCGATATCTATCGCTACATGAACTTCGACCAAATCGAAGAATTCCAGAAAGTCGCTGATACCGTCAAGGTCTGACCCTAACCGGCCCGATCTGCTTGTCCCCCGCGCAGCAATGCGCGGGGGATTTTTACTTCTTGCACGCGTTACACTAGCACCGTCTGAATCTTGTATTGCACCATGTCAACTACACCAAAATCCGGCTCCACCCGCCTGCCTGCCGATGCGCGACGTCTCACGTCTTTGGCCGAAGCCCTGGCGCTGTCGGGCAGCCGCGTCGAAGATTTATTCTGGGAACACCAGATTACCGCGCTGATTTCCAAGATGCTCAAGGGCAAGCCCAATCGGCATATCGAATCTGCGCTCGAGGCACTGGTACCCGACCGCATGGCCGCCTACGAAATCCTGGTCGAAATGGCCGAAACCGGTTCTGAATCCGTACAGCTCGAAGGCCCCGATGGCGCGTATGATGTTTTGCTGTTGTCGGCACCTATCCTGGCATGGACACGTTACCAGTTACCTGTGCCCTCGCCCTTAACCGCCAAAGAATCCGACACCTTGGTCAAAGCCTTGCACGAGAACGTGCTGGCCGAGGGCGCCCGCGTCGCCCTGCTGCCAGAAATCGTCAGCTTCGAGCAAATGCCGCAAACTTTTCAAGATACAGCGCGCTGGACGCAGCAACTCGGCCAGGCCGCCCTGTCGGGCAAAGCGCCTCATCCCGAGGTTCGCCCCATGCCGAACACCGACGGCATGCTGGCCGACGCACGTTTCGTCGTTGCCGCAGTCGCCGTCCCTAAGGGCAATGCTGTGTTTGCCTGGCAAGCCGCCACCGACGACGTAGCCACACATCGAGCAAACTGCCTTCAGCAATGGCAAGAGGCCATCAACCCGGTCATTCAGGCGCGCTACACCGCTTGCACCATCGACTACGTCCAGCCCGACGCCTATTACGTCAACAGTCGCGAGGCCGACCGCCGTATTCGCCCGCTTGCCCTGAAGGCTGCAGTGATATGGCTGCAAAATGCAGCCAACCTCAGGGGCCCCGAACTACAGGCAGCTATTGTCGGGTGCGGCGAATCCATGATCGAAGAATACCGGGTTGGCTTTACCACCCGTCACAGCCAGCAAGTTATTTACGGCTGCGTCTGGCCTATTCTTAGCAAAGAAGAAGCTGCAGGCGCAGCAATCGACAACGGCTCGCCAACTATCCCTGACGAAATCGCTGCGCATCTGGCTGAGGTGGGCGTTACCGAAATCAAGCTCATCAATGGGTTGGCAACCACTGAAATTTGCGAAGACTGCGGCGCGCCGTTTTTTCCCAATGCCCTGGGCGAGATGATGCACCCCGAGCTTCCTGAAGAAACCGACCTCGAGCCGCGCCACTTTCATTGAACATTTGCCAGGCGGTGGCACCCCACGCCACCGCGCTTCGCCAACTTTGCCATGCATTTTGATATTTTCTGCCGGGTTATCGACAACTTCGGTGACATCGGTGTGTGCTGGCGCCTGGCGCGCCAACTGGCCGATGCACCCGACGGGCATCAGGTCACGCTATGGGTAGATGACATTCATCGATTCCAGCGTATCGAGGCCTCGGTTGGCGTCCAGCCGGTTCAATCGCTGACGCACAACATCAAGGTAGTTCATTGGACAACCCCTGCACCACTGCGTGAACCCGGTGACGTAGTCATCGAAGCGTTCAGCTGCGACCCGCCCGAAACTTTTGTCGAAGCGATGAAAGCCAAAGGCAGCTTGTGGATTAACCTGGAATACTTAAGCGCCGAAGCCTGGGTCGAATCTTTTCATGCCGTGCCCTCACTGCAATCGAACGGCCTGCGCAAGTTTTTCTTCTATCCAGGGTTCACGTCTAACACGGGCGGCCTGCTGCGAGAACGCGACTTGCTGGCGCAACGTGATGCCTGGCAAGCTGATGCCCGTCAGCGCGCCGCACTATTGGCCGCACTGCAGGTGCCGGCCGATGTCATTGCCGGACTCCAGGCAGGCTGGCGGCAAGCCTTGCTGTTCGGCTATCCGGGCGCGCCCGCAACGGCTCTGATCCATGCGCTCGAGGCTACGCAGTCACCCTGGGTGGTGCTGGTGCCCCAAGGCATGCACCCAAACATCATCAACGTGGCCACGCCCCATGTTCGTGTCGTTGAAATCCCATTTGTAGACCAGGCAGGCTTTGACCGTCTGCTGTGGAGCAGCGACCTGAATTTCGTCAGGGGTGAGGACTCTTTGGTGCGCGCGCTATGGGCGGGCAAACCACTGGTATGGCACATTTACGAACAGGAAGACGACACACACCTGATTAAACTGCAGGCGTGGCTTGCGCAGAGCGGCTACCCCGACGCCGTCGGGCAATTGATGATGGCCTGGAACAAAAAAGAAGACGCTGCCGCAAGACGACACCTGGATGCCGTGCTGCAGTACCCGGCATGGAACGACTGGGTGGCAGCTGCTGCACGCCGAACGGACAGCCTGGCACAACAACCCGACTTAGCCACCAACCTGACGACGTTTTGCGCGAAAAATTGCTAAACACGTTAAAATAGTGGGCTTTGTATTAACGCTTTTGGCCCGGAAGGCCGGCTTTAAGCACACTATTTCCCGGAGTTTTTCTAATGAAAACCGCACAAGAACTGCGCGTAGGTAACGTCGTAATGGTAAGTGGCGAGCCGCTGGTTGTCCAGAAGGCCGAATACAATAAATCGGGCCGTAACTCGGCGGTTGTCAAACTGAAGTTCAAAAACCTGTTGTCAGGTTCGGGCAGCGAATCGGTTTATAAAGCCGACGAAAAATTCGAAATCGTCATGCTCGAGAAAAAAGAATGCACCTATTCGTATTTTGCCGACCCCATGTACGCCTTCATGGACGAAGAGTACAACCAATACGAAGTTGAATCCGACAGCATGGGCGATGCACTGGACTACCTTGAAGAAGGCATGACTGTTGAGGTCGTATTCTACGAAGGCCGTGCGATCTCGGTTGAATTGCCCACTATTATTGTTCGTGAAATCACTTACACCGAACCGGCCGTCAAGGGCGACACATCGGGCAAAGTGCTTAAGCCAGCCAAGATCAATACAGGTAAAGAAATCAGCGTACCGCTGTTTTGCAACATTGGCGACAAAATCGAAATCGATACCCGCACAGGCGAGTACCGCAGCCGCGTGATGTAAAGCACATGTGCTAGCGCAATAAAAAAACGGGCCAAGGCCCGTTTTTTTATTGCATGCGATCGTCGTCGAGGTAATCGGGCACTGGCAAGACCGTTACCCCCTCTTCGGCCAGCGCTTCACGCTCTTCGGGAGTAGCCGTACCCCGAATGGCACGCTCTTCGACCTCGCCATGATGCATCCGCAGGGCCTCTTCGGCAAAACGAGGGCCGACGTTTTCGGTATTGCGAATGATGTCGCGCACCTTGTGCATGACCTCGGCTTGCAACGCCGCCAGCTGAGACATAGCCGGCGCGGCCAACTCGGCGCTGCGGGCCGGGTGCGATGGCGCGACAGACGCGGCCGTAGAAGCCTCGGCAGGCGGGTTGGGCGCCTGAACGCGTGAGCGCCCACGATTAATACGCGAAGCCGTCAGTTTTTTGGCAACCTGTTTACTGTTGCAAACCGGGCATGTCAAAAGCCCACGCGCCAGTTGTGACTCGTAGTTGTCATCAGAACCAAACCAGCCCTCGAAGACGTGGCCCAGCTCACATTGAAGGTCGAATACTTTAAGTGCCATAGACCCCCATTATAAGCCCTGCAGGCCTTAAAGACGGGGTACTGCCGCCAATAAGCGTTGCGTTTCTGCATGTTTGGGCGACTCGAGCAGCGCCGCCGTCTCACCGATTTCTACGATGCGTCCACCCTGCATAATCGCGATCCGGTCGGACAAGTATTCGACCACCCCAAAATTATGGGTGATGAACAGATAGGCCATATTGAACTCAGCCTGCAAATCTTGCAGTAACTGTATAAGTTGTGCCTGCACAGAGACATCGAGGGCCGAGGTAGGCTCATCGCAGACCAAAACTGCAGGCTCGACAGCCAAAGCACGCGCAATGGCAATGCGCTGACGCTGCCCGCCCGAAAACTCATGTGGATAGCGATTTACCGTGTTTGCCGGCAGACCGACCCTTTCCAGGAGCTGCCCGACGTGGGCACGCCGGTCGGCCGCCGAACGGTCAGGCCTTAACGCAGCCACCCCTTCTTCGAGAATATCGCACACCAACATGCGGGGGTCGAGCGACGCGTAGGGGTCTTGAAACACAATTTGCAGTCGCCGCCGCATAGCCTTGAGCTTCGCGCCCCCGACATCGAATAACGATTCGCCCTCAAGCAACGCCTGGCCGGTGATGATGGCCTGCTTGTCGAGTAGCCTTAATAACGCCTTGGCCGTCGTTGTCTTGCCGCAGCCCGACTCACCCAACAAGGCCAGCGTCTCTCCCGCACGCAGCTCGAACGAAAGGTCGTCGACGACACGCGTATGCCCTGTAATACGCCTCAAAATACCGCTGCGCTGCGGATAGCTGACGCCTAAATTTTGAACCGACAGCACTACCGGCGCCGAAGCAAGCGCGGACTTGAACGCCGGATGAATCTGGGGCGTGTGCAAAACTTTGGCAGCCTGCGTCGGGTGAGGAATCGAAGCACTACCGTCGATGCCTGCAACGAGCGTCGTTGCGTCGACAGATGGCACCAGTGAGTGCCCGCGCTTGGCGAACGAAGGCACTGCGGCCAGCAGGGCACGTGCATAGGGGTGTCGCGGGTCGGCAAAGAACTCGGCAGCCGTGCGGGTTTCGAGAATTTCGCCGGCTCGCATCAAGGCGACATGATCGGCGACGCTTTTCACGATGGCCAGATCGTGCGTGATCAGCAGAATCCCAAGCCCCATTTCTTTCTGAATATCGGCCAGAAGCCGTAGAATTTGCCCTTGAACCGTTACATCAAGCGCAGTCGTCGGTTCGTCGGCAATCAAGACATCGGGCTCGGCCGCCAGGGCAATCGCAATCATGATGCGCTGCTTCTGCCCCCCCGAAAACTGAAACGGATAATCATCGATACGGCGCTCGGGGTCTGGGATACCCACCTTCGACAGCCAGTAAATGGCACGTTGACGGGCTGCATGACCGCGATATTGTGTGTGTGTATGTAGCGTTTCGAGAATTTGCCGCCCAACAGTCATGACCGGGTTCAAGCTGGTAGAGGGCTCTTGAAACACCATAGCCAAACGCCCACCCCGCACCCGACGCATCTGCGCCTCGGGCAGGGCGTTGAGCTCTTGCTCACCAACCCACACACGGCCACCCATGACCTGCCCCGCTTCGGGCAGCAAACGCATCAGCGCCAACGCCGTCATGCTTTTTCCGCAACCGGACTCGCCCACTAAGGCAAAGGTCTGGCCTTTGTCGATGGCCAAACTTAATGACCGCACCGCATCATTAACCCCGGCCTCGGACTGCAATCGCACCGACAAGGCTTCAACCGTCAGCGCCGGATCTTGAGCCAACTGAACAGTTGTCATCATGAGCGCCCCCCGGAATTCACCAACGCCTTCAACTTGCGCACAGGCTTGAACCGGCGCATACGCGGGTCAAACGCCTGTTGCACGGCATCGGCAAAAATATTGGCAGCAAGCACCAAGGCCAGCATAAACGCAAAGGCGGCCAACAGATTCCACCAAATCATTGGGTCGCGCGACATTTCAAGACGCGACGCATCGATCATCGTACCGAACGACGCCATGCTAGGGTCGACACCGATACCCAGATAAGAAAGAACAGCTTCGTAAAGCACCAGCCCCGAGAACTGCAGCACCATCGTAATTAGAACAATATGCATAACGTTGGGCAGAAGGTGACGAAACATGATGCGCCAGTGACTGACGCCAAACGCCCGCGCCGCCTGAACGTATTCTAGTTCGCGCAACTTCAGGGCCTCGGCACGAAGCAAACGGCACAAGCCAGCCCAGCCGGTGAGCCCAAGAATCAGGCACAACAAAAACAGTCGCAAGTCGGCCCGCGCCGCTACCGTGGGAAAGGCATCTGGGTTGGTGTCGATATACACCTGCATCATCAGCACGCAGGCAGCAATAAGCAGCACACCGGGAATCGACGTCAGTGTGGTGTAAATGTACTGGATGACGTCGTCGACACGCCCCTTGAAATACCCTGCCGAAAGGCCAAACACCAAGGCCGGCGGCAACATGGACAGCGTCGTCAATGTACCGATAACCAGCGCCGTCCGAATGCTTTTGAGCGCCTGACGCAAAACGTCGTTGCCCGTACGATCGGTGCCCAACACATGGTAGTCAAGGCTTAGAGACACAACCAAACCAAACAGCATTAGCAGTATGGCCGTCATGATCCACATCGCTCGCCACGGCAATTGCGTCTGCCCTTGCCACCAGTAATCAAATGCTTGCCTGGCATGACGCCCGCCACGCAACGCGACAAGCGTCAGCAACCCCGCCAGCCCCAACGCAAGGCACAGGCCTACGCCAACCCCAAGCAAACTGCGTTGCAGCACATCAGCTGTATGCCCCGAATCTGACGACAGCGACAGACCCGCATGAGCCAGGCGCGGAAAGTCACGCACGGGTTGGCCGTCAAGCAACTGAGTCTCTTTGGTAAATTGCCGTATAGCAAGCGGCGCAGAATAAGTCTTTTCGGGCTGCGCCATTTGCGTATACGACAACAGGTCGTCGAGCGCCGACCGAACGACCGGTGAATAGACAACGGCTTGATCGGGCTGACCGGGTTCGGCGGGCAGCACCGGACGGTAATGAATGGAGTCAAGTAACGCCACCAAGGCAAAGCAAAAGAGCACGACGGCCGCACACATAGCTGCTGAAGACTGCCCCACGTTACGCCAGGCCGCACGCAATGCGGCACTGCGTCGCACATGAAAGCCGTAGGCCAGCATTGCCGCAAACAACAACACGATAAAAATATCGGTGAACAGAAAAACGAATTCCGGCATAGCGTTACTCGAATCGAACCCGGGGATCGACCAGGGTATAAGAAATGTCAGCCAGCAACAGCCCGGCAATATAAAGGGCTGATCCCAGGAAAACCATGGCACGCACAATTGAAAAGTCTTGCGCGTTGATGGCGTCTATGGTGTAGCTACCCAAGCCCGGAATACCGAAAAAAGATTCCGCAATAAGACTGCCCATGAACAACAGCGGAATAGCAGACACCGTCCCCGTCAGGATGGGCAGGGAGGCATTACGCAACACATGGCGAAACAGCACGATGCGTTCGGACAACCCCTTGGCGCGCGCCGTGCGGACGTAGTCCTTGCCGATTTCCTCGAGGAAGAGCGTGCGATAAAAACGGGCCTCGCTGCCCAGGCCAGAAAGAACCGCCACCAACACCGGCAACACCAGAAACCGCAAACTTTCGAGGCCATCGAGATAGCCTGAATAAGGTACCCAACGCAGCACTTTGGCAAACAGCCATTGCCCGGCAATGATGTAGAAGAGCCCCGAAATGGACAACATGACGACGCACAGCACCACGCCCGCAAAATCGAATCGGGTTGCCCTGAAAAACACCAGCAACAGCGCAAAGGCGACGCTGGCGATCAGCCCTAGAAAAAAACTGGGCAGCGCCAGAGCAAGACTCGGCCCCATCCGCTGCTTGATCTCGTAGCCTATGTCGCGACCCGCATCCGAAAACCCGAAATCGAACCGAAGCAGCGGTACCGACCTTTCATAGAAAATCGTATCGGTCACCTTATCGATGCCGGACGCGGCGGGGTTGTAAAACAGCGGCTTGTCGTAACCGCGATCGACTTTCCATTTTTCAACAGCGTCGGCGCTGACGCGCTGCCCGCCAATGGCCAGCCGCGCCATATCGTCAGGCGTATTCACAGCAAAAAACAACACAAAAGTCAGCAGGTTGACGCCAATTAAAACAGCCACGCCGTAAAGCAGACGCCGGATAATATATGCAGTCATTTTGGGTCTCCGAGGGCAGTCGCCTGCTCGCGACGCTTAAGCACGCGCCAAGCTGGCCAAACCCCCAGGGCCAGCACCAACAAACCCAACCAAAGCGGCCACCACACCGGCCGGTTCCATTGCGCAACGCGATCGGCGCGCGTATGCGGCTCAAGCTTCAGGTACTGCAGGGTGTTACGTACCATTTGCGTGGGCTTGGCGTTGGCCACCCAGGCCTGATAAGCCCCGCCCGACATCGGATAAAAGCCAAACATCCAGGGCATGTCCTCTTGGGCTATTTTGATCATTTCTTGTACCAGACGATCTTTCTCAGGGCCGTCGTCAAGAAACCGCATTTGCCGAAAAAGTGCGTCGTAGCGTGGGTTTTGGTAGTTTGAGGCGTTTTCCCCGCCAGTTTTTGCCTTGGCGTTGCCCCCGTAGAGCAAAAACAGAAAGTTCTCGGCATCAGGGTAATCGGCCACCCATCCCCACATGAACATCTGCGCCGTACCTTGCCGCATTTTGTCTTGAAAGCGGTTGTAATCGGTAGCCCGAATTTCCAGCTCGATGTTCAGCGCCTTAAGTTGACGGCGCATCCAGTCGAGGGTGGCATTGGAGCCCATCCCCGCGGACGAATCGAAATACAACACCAGCGGTTCGCCCGTATCGACATGTCGGCCATCGGGGTAGCCGGCCTCGGCCAGTAACCGACGCGCCTCGTCAAGACTGCGGCGAACAGCACGCCCGTCTTCCCACCGATAAACCTGGTGATTCAACCCTTGGGGCAAACCTTCATAACCGGCGATGCCAGGCGGCACTGGGCCATAAGCAACCTCACCCTGGTCGTTCAGAAAAATAGAGATGAACTGTTCCCAGTCAAACGCGATGCTGATGGCCTGCCGCAGCTTTCGGTTCTTTTCTTGCTGTTCGGGGGTATCGCCCTGCCCCACCACCGGATCCAGCCAGTTAAAACCAAGATACGTAATTTGCGCCTCGGTTGAGGCCAACAACTGCAACCCGTGATCGGCATAAAGCGCAGCCTTCTCTGCCGAATCGCTGGCCGCAACCCGCATGGCCACGCCGTAGTTGCCGCCGTCAGCCTCGGGAATGTCGTAATAGCCTTGCAAAAACTTACCCATCAGCGGAACGCTTTCTTTTTCGAGCGAGAACTCGATGCGATCGATAAACGGCGTCATTTGACCGCAGTCGGCCAGCAAGCCGGATTTTTTATCTTTTGGCGTACCTTCGCACGGGTAGGGTTCACCCCTGAAATTGGGGTTACGCGCCATGACGTGCCGACGATTTTGAATGGACTCAACCAACATATAAGGACCGGTACCGACCGGCCAGGTGTTCAAGGACAAATTATGTTGCGCCATGCCTGGCTGGTGATAGAACCGGTCGGCTTCCCAGGGTACCGGCGCCGTAAACGTCATGGCCAGCCAATATTTAAATTGCGGATACTTGCCCTTGACCCGAATTTGCAACGTGCGGTCATCAAGCGCCTTAACGCCGTCAAATCCATGAGCACGCAAATCAAGCCAGGCGCCGTCACCCTGCTCGGCCTTCAAGGCAGCATCTGCCTGTTTCAACCGAGCCGCGTAATCGGTAAGCCCCACTATATGAGACGACAACACGCCAAAAGCCGGCGAGACCACGCGCGGGCTGGCCAAGCGCCGAATCGCGTACACGTAGTCATGCGCCGTCAGTTCACGCGTTGCTGTTACTTCGAAGTCGGTAACGGCGTAGCGGTCTTTCAGACCGTCTGCAGACAATGGCCAATAAAGGTAGCTGCCGTCGGTATCACGCGCAAAGGCAGGGTGCGGCTGAAACCTAATGCCCGACTGCAGACTGATGTTGTACACGCTGTAGGCAATAGCCTCGCCTGGGGCGTCGGGAGGCAGCGGCTGATCATTAGCGTCGAAGTACAGCGGGGTGGCAATATCGACTGCCGTACGCGGTATCAGTTCGTAGGGCCGTTTTAGGTAGTGATAGCCATACAAGGGCTCGTAAATCGAATAGGTAAACGGCGTTTCGTCGGTCGAGTAAGAGCTTGCCGGGTCGAGATACTTAGGCGAACGCTGGGAAAACGCCGTATACAAAACGTTTTCAGAAAGTTGCTGTTCGGGATATGGACTATTGACCGGCTGCGGTGAGCAGGCGGTAAGAGCAAGCAGGCCAACCCACAAAACGGCGCGCGTCAGCTTTTTAGGCAACCGCACCAGGGCACGAGCGACCGACAATACAGGCCGAGCCTGCCTGCGCGAAGCACGCCTCGCGGTTAACATAACGACAATTGCAGGAGAGAAACCATGAGTGACCGTCACCTTGTTTTATTGGCCGCCCTTTGCCTGATGACTGGCGTGGGCGCAGGCGCGTTTGGTGCGCATGGCCTAAAAGCCTGGCTATCTGCCGACATGCTGGCGGTATGGCAAACAGCCGTACTGTATCAAATGATACATGGGCTGGGTATGTTGGGCGTTGCCGCCCTTGCCCCCCACTTTGCATCAAAACTGTTGCTGGCCGCCGGCCTGGTCATGTTTGCCGGCGTCATTATTTTTAGCGGCAGCCTTTATATACTGGCGCTGACCGGCATCCGAACGCTTGGTGCGGTTACGCCTATTGGTGGCGTTGCATTTATTGCTGCATGGGTTATGGTTGCCATGGCAGCGTGGCGCTTTCGCCGCTAAGCGCCCGATTTTTTAGAACGCGATAACAACAGAGAAAACACATGATTCCTCACGCCGACCTCGACGATTACATCGTAGCCCTGCCCAAGGCAGAGCTGCACCTGCACATCGAAGGCACGCTTGAGCCCGAACTGATCTTCGAACTGGCCCAGCGCAACAACGTTTCGCTGCCCTATGACTCGGTTCAGTCACTGCGGGACGCTTATGCCTTTACCGACCTGCAATCGTTTCTTGACCTGTATTACGCCGGTGCCAGTGTTCTGATCACCGAGCAAGACTTTTACGACATGACGATGGCGTACTTGAAACGCGCCCACGCCGACGGCGTCTGTCATGCCGAAATCATGTTCGACCCGCAGACTCATACCGAACGCGGCATCGCAATCGAAACTGTCTTTGCCGGTATTGCCAACGCAGTACGCGATATGCAGCGCGACACGGGGCTGAGCGGCTACCTGATCATGAGCTTTCTGCGACATCTGTCTGAAGCGTCGGCCTTCGAAACACTCGAGGCCGCTTTGCCCCTGCGCCAAGCCTACGACGACGTCTGGGTCGCTATTGGTCTGGACTCTGCCGAAGTGGGCAATCCGCCTGAAAAATTCGCACGTGTTTTCCAGCGCTGCAAAGATCTGGGCTTCCAGCTGGTTGCTCATGCCGGCGAAGAAGGCCCCGCGCAGTATGTGTCCGACGCACTCGACTTGTTGCACGTCCAGCGCATTGACCATGGCGTGCGCAGCGAAGAAGACCCGGTACTCATGCAGCGCTTAATTGACGAGCAAATCCCGCTTACGGTGTGCCCGCTGTCGAACCTGAAGTTATGCGTGGTCGACGACATGGCCGAGCACAATCTGGCGCGTTTTTTGCGTCAAGGCGTACTGGTCACGATCAATGCCGACGACCCGGCCTACTTTGGCGGTTATGTGGCCGACAACTACCGTGCGGTCGCAAAATCCTTGAAACTGTCGCGCAGCGAATTAGCGCAACTGGCCGACAACAGTATTGTGGCGTCTTTCTTGCCTATCGGCCGCAAAGCGGCCCTGCGTGCCCGTATCCGGGCCATGGCGCAATAACGAGAGCGGTACGCCGGACAAGGGGGGCATACGCCCCCCCTGCCGGTACATGGCGCCTAACTTAAACCGGCCCCTCACCTGCAGGACGGTCTTCATCCCAGTCTGTCCAGGACACACCGTTTTCTTCAAGATACCCGTTCACCGCCTGCCCCAAGGTCGGAAAAAAATGATCTTTTTCGAACCTGGAAAACAACCCTAAGGCTTTCAGGTCGTCTTTCACCGGGTCTTTCATTTCGGCAAACGCCAGCACGATGCCTCGTGCGTCCAACCTTTCTTTAAGTTCAGACAATACATCGGCAGCCGTCACATCGACACTGGTCACTGGTTCGGCCGCCACGATCAACCAACGTGTAGGCGTAGGTGAGGACTCAATCGCATTGAGCACCCGCATAGAAAACAGTTCGGCATTGGCAAAAAACAAAGGCGCGTCCCAACGGAACAAGACCAGACCGGGAATTCGGCGTCCTTGCGGGTACCGGCTAATGTCGTGATAGCCCTTCAGACCATCTACACGCGACAAAATGGCCGAATAAGGCCGCCAGCTTTCCCATACAAAAGCCACCAACGCGATAACCACAGCCAACCCGATACCTTCAATGGTACCCAGCACAATTACACCTGCCGAGCACCCTACCGAAAGCCAGAACTCGGCCGGACGCATACGATAGATACGAACCAGACTTTTCAAATCCATCAGCCCGACCATGGATGCAATCACCACAGCGGCCAACACTGCATCGGGCAAGGTCTTCAGCAGATTGGGCCCAAAAACAATCAGCAGCAAAACGACAAACGCACCCACAACGCAAGCCAGTTGGGTTTTGGCGCCGGCGGCATCGGCAACCGGCGTGCGCGATGCGCTGCTGCTAACCGGAAAACCCTGAAAAAAGCCAGTGACCAAATTGGCCGCCCCAAGACCAATCATTTCTTTATCCGGGTTAACCGGGTCACCGGTTTTCATGGCGTACGTGCGCGACAGCACGCTGGTTTCCGAAAAGGCCAGCACAGCAGCAACGGCACCCCCGATGGCCACCTGAAAAAGATCGGTCAAAGGAATAAGCGGCACAGTGAACGCAGGGAAACCTTGGGGTAATGCCCCCAATACGGCGATACCGTGCTGGTCGAGATCGAATAAACCGACCGTTAGCATAGCGGCCAATACAGCCACCAAAATGCCTGAAATACGCAAGTTGCGACGCAACAGGGCAATGAGCGCCAACGCCCCGGCCCCAATGGCCAGCGTAGGCCAATGCGTTTTACCCTGAGCCACCCCTGCGACAAAGCCGAGAAACTTGCCGATGATATTGTCGGCATCGACAGTGAAGCCGAACAACGTGGGCGCCTGGCTGACCATGACCACAATCGCAATGCCGTTCATGTAGCCATAGCGTATGGGTTTGGACAACAGATCGGTCACGAACCCCAGTTTGATGAAGCCGGCAAGCAACGAGGTGACACCCGCGGCGATAGCCATAGCCCCTGCCAATGCCACGGCCTTGGCAGGATCGCCGCCAGACAACGGGACAACCACGGCAAAAATTACTGCCGCCAACGCAGAATCGGGTCCCAGCACCAGAATACGACTCGGCCCAAACAAGGCGTAGACAAACAGCGGGATTATGGTGGCATACAAACCGTAAACGCCGGGCAAACCTGCCGCCGCCGAATAAGCAATACCCACCGGTACCAGAATAGTCACCAGCACCAAGCCGGCGACAATATCGCTTTTAAGCCAGGCCCGGTTGTAATGCAAAAGCGCATGCAGCCCGGGCATGACACGCTCGACAAAGCCAGGCTGGCCAGCGTTAGCCGAACCGACCTGCGTTGGTTCGCGTGTACTGGCCGACGATGGCCGATCCGACGGATCTTGCATAGTTACCCTTTTAAAGGCCAGACCCACAACAACAGCGGCACAGCGGTTGCTATGACTAATATATCCAGTGGTAGGCCCATCCGCCAGTAATCGCCAAAACGAAAACCACTGGGCCCGAGAATAAGGGTGTTGTTCTGGTGACCGATGGGCGTCATAAAAGCACAAGACGCCCCAATGGCGACGGCCATCAGAAAAGTATCGGGATTGACACCTAGCTGCTGCGCCGCACCTAGCGCAATAGGCGCCAATACGGCCGCGGTTGCGGCGTTATTCATTAAGTCGGTCAGAAGCATGGTGGTCACAAATACAACGACAAGCGCCACCACGGCATCCCCGCGCGCCAGATGATCAAGCAAAAAACCGGCGACTACGCCGGCCGCCCCGGTGCTTTGCATGGCGCCTGCCACAGGCAGCAACATGGCCAGTAGCACGATAACCGGCCAATCGACCTGCTCGTAAACAGAGCGCAACGACACGGTACGAAACACCATAGACGCCAGAACCCCGGCTGCAAAGGCGATGGCCGCCGACACCCACCCCGACGCGGCCGACAGCACTGCCAGACCCATAATGACGGAGGACAAGACAGCATTACGCTTGTCTGGAATACGCACATTGCGCTGCGCCAACGGCACTGCGCCCATGGCTCCGGCAAACCCGCCCAAAGCCTCCGAAGGGCCCTGCAACAACAGCAGATCACCAGCACGCAACCTCAGGGTTCTCAGACGGGTGGTAAGCCGCTGCCCCTGACGTGATACTGCCAGCAGGTTAATGCCATAACGCGTGCGCAGCAACAGGTCGCTGGCCGAACGATTGACCAGTTCGGAAGTGGGCAAAACAGCCAACTCTTGCAAGACAAACTCTTCCGGACGATCGGCGGACCCTTCTTCGGCTGGGTCGGTCGGATTGTCTTGAACCAAACTTTTACGCCTCTTCTCGGCTGCAAGGCTCTGCCCGTCAGCGTCATCGGCCTGCGACTCATCGTCTACCTGATTGGACTGAGCCTCTTCAAGCACCAGCCCGAATCGAGACAGGACATCGGCCAGGCGCTCGGCATCAGTTTCAATCACCAGAATATCGTTAGCACGCACAACCCGTGCGGCGCTAGGCGCCATCATGCGAACCTCGTTGCGCACCAGCCCGATAATCTGGGCATCCAGCTCGTCAAACTCGGTATCGAGCTCGCGCAAGGATTTGCCGGCCAGTTTGCTTTCTTCAGGCACTCGGGCTTCGGTCATGTAGGCCTCGGTTTCGAAACCCTCGATACCGGCTTTCTCGCGAACCGGAACCAAACGCCAACCCAGTAAGGCGATAAACACGACCCCGACCACGGTCACCCCTACGCCCACCGGCGTGAAGTCAAACATGGCAAAAGTACCTAACCCAGCCGAATCGCGAAAGCCCGAAATAATGAGGTTGGGCGGCGTACCGATAAGGGTTGTGGTGCCCCCCAGAATGGAGCCGAACGCCAGCGGCATGAGCACTTGCCCCGGCGCTAGCGACAAACGGCTCGCAACCTGAATGGCCACCGGCATGAGCAACGCCAGCGCTCCCACGTTGTTCATGAAGCCCGACAAGAACGCAGCCAATGCCGTAAGCGCTGCAATGCTAAGCATGGGGCCTGCTTTGGCAGGCAGCAAAGTCGTGGTCAAGACATCGACCGCGCCGGACGACTGCAACGCACTGCTCAGCACCAGCACACAGGCTACTGTAACCACCGCGGTATGCCCGAACCCGGCAAAGGCGTCGGATGGATTGACCAGACCGGTAAACACACACGCCAGCATCGCGCCAGTAGCGACCATGTCGTGACGCCAGCGCCCCCATAGAAACAAGCCGATGGTTACGAGCAAAATACACAGAATCAGGGTTTGGTCCAGGGTCATGGCGCGCCTTTCGGCCCCGGGCGGATCCGGGGTATGGAAGTCACTATACCTTGGGTTTGTGCTATTTTTAAGGCTCGAATAAAGGAGCTACAGATGTCAAATGAAGGCTATCACGAACCCGTATCCGAACTTAGCAACGAAACGCGCGACATGCATCGCGCTATTGTTTCGCTCATGGAAGAGCTCGAGGCCGTCGACTGGTACAACCAGCGCGTCGATGCCTGTAAAGACCCTGAACTCAAAGCGATTCTTGAACACAACCGCGACGAAGAAAAAGAGCACGCAGCCATGACCCTAGAATGGATTCGCCGCCGCGACCCAGTGTTTGACAAAGAATTACGCGACTGGCTGTTTACCGACAAAAAGCTGGACCACCACTAACCGGCACCAACCTGTACCGCGTTCAACGCCGCAAAATATCGGCGTTGACGCGGTTAATGTCGTTATGACCACAAAAGGCCATGGTCAGGTCAAGCTCTTTGGCCATAATTTCAAGGCAACGGGTAACGCCGGCCTCACCGGCGGCGCCCAGGCCATATAAGAACGAGCGACCGATCATGGTGCCTTTGGCACCCAGGGCAATGGCGCGCAACACGTCTTGACCCGACCTTATCCCGCTGTCCATCCAGACCTCAGTCTGATTGCCGACCACACTGACAATTTCAGGCAGTACCTCAATAGGCGACGGCGCACCATCGAGTTGACGACCACCATGGTTGGATACGACGATGGCATCGGCGCCAGCATCGGCTGCAGCTTGGGCATCCTCAACTTCCATGACGCCTTTGAGCACGAGCTTGCCCCCCCAAAGCTCTTTGATGCGCTTGATATCGTCCCAGTTCAGGCGGGGGTCGAACTGCTCGGCTGTCCAGGCACCCAACGATGAGACGTCGGTAACACCTTTGGCATGACCCACGATATTACGGAAGGTACGACGCTGTGTTTGCGCCATGCCCAAGCACCAGTGCGGTTTAGTGGCCAGGTTCAGCAGGTTGCGTAAGGTGGGCTTTGGCGGCGCGGTCAGGCCGTTTTTAATGTCGTTGTGACGCTGACCCATGACTTGGAGGTCAAGGGTAACCACCAACGCAGAGCATTGGGCTGCCTTCGCGCGCTGAATGAGGCTTTTCATGAAGTCTTTGTCGCGCATGACATACAGTTGAAACCAGAATGGCGCCTGCGTAAATTCGGCCACATCCTCAATAGAGCAGATACTCATGGTGGACAGCGTAAACGGAATACCGAATTTATTGGCGGCGCGGGCGGCCAGCATTTCGCCGTCGGCATGCAACATGCCGGTCAGCCCAGTGGGCGCAATGGCAACGGGCATAGCCACGTCGTGGCCCAGCATGGTGCTACGAATACTACGGTGTTCGATATCCACGGCCACGCGCTGGCGAAACTTGATGCGCTGAAGATCGGCTTCGTTGGCGTGCAAGGTGCTTTCTGTCCAGGACCCAGCAGCAACGTATTCGTAAAACATGCGGGGGACACGACGCTTGGCAGCACGATGCAGGTCTTCGATGCAGGTCATTTTGGATAGGTTGGTCAAGGCGGCCCCCGATATTGTCTTGATGCACAAGGCGACATGCAGCCGCCTGTGTACTGGGTATTTATTTGATGGGGGCAATTATAGGAAGGAAGGGGTCTGAGTGCGGCGGATGCAAATTATTTTGCAGGACTGGCGCGCAGGGCCGATTTTTTTGTTATAGTTGCGCCCTTCGTGAAACTTCTGTGTTCAAAAGACACAGGCCGGAAAATAAAAACAAAAAATTTTCTGGCTTTTACATGACACCGCAAAAAAGTTATGTTATAGTTTCGCTTCTTTACAGCGGCTGTAGCTCAGTTGGATAGAGTACTTGGCTACGAACCAAGGGGTCGTGGGTTCGAATCCTGCCAGCCGCGCCAGAATTTACTAGTGTTTTCAGCTAGTTAGAACCGCCTAGAGCTCCAACCTCTAGGCGGTTTTTTTATGCCCGGGGTAATTTTGGGGGATTGATTTCATCCTTGCCCGCCGAAGCAAAGCCAGCAAGTTCAATGTTTCCCCCGCCTCACCCTCTTGCTTTATAGACTCAAGCGCGTCGTAAATCTCACGCACTTGAGCAACGGCATAGTGAGACGTCATATCTTTCTTTGAGTGCCACAAAATCTCGTCTTGTGTCCTCTCAGATACGTTCGCGTGACGCAAGCGCATGCCAACGGTGTGACGCAGATCATGGACGTGCAAATCATCCAGACCGGCCTTGGCCCTGGCCGATTGCCAGGCTGTGTTGTTCATTTTTCCCGTTGGCTTATGAATAGGCACCTTCCCACTACCAGGCTTAACCTGCCTGTAATGGGTGAAAACATACTCTGGGTGCAAGCCGCGCTGGCCGTCGACGATTTCCTGCGCAACACTGTTGCAGACAATGATCCGCTCGGCCTTTCGTCCCTTCACGTAGCGCCGAGGCACAATGAATATTGAAACAAGCCTCTCGGGATCAAGGTTGATCTGCACCTCCCACTCCCAACGCAGCTCGCAAACAACGTTTTCACGCACGCCAGTATTCAAATCGAAAATTGCCATTTTCCTGAGGTGTTCCGGCAAATTCTCGAGGAGTACTGCTTGCTCAGCCCACGTCAGCGGTCTGGGCGGGCGTTGATCCTCTGTTTCGAGCATGGTGATTTTGGGGGCCTTATCCAGCCAAGTCAGACCATTGGGTAGCCGCCATTCAGTTGCGGCCAGTTCGCAGATATGACGAACGACACCCAGGGCATTATTAATTGTTTTGGTCTTTCTGCCGGCGGCCTGGCGAGCATGCACAAACGGCTTAAGCGTTTCATCGCAAATTCGATCTATTGTTAAAGAGCCGCAGATCTTTATTACTTCCTTCAACAGGTGCGCGTCAGTCTCTACGGACGGCCGATTTAAGGCCTCTTTGTGCTCGATAAGCTGCGTAGCCGCCTGCCTCAAAGTAATGGCAGGGCGAACGCCCTGCTCACCCTGCAACCTTATGGACTCCTTTTGCGCAATCAGGTAATCCGTCGCCTCCTGGTGGCTCTGGAAACCGCGCTTTCGAATCCTTTGGTGCCGGTAACGGGCATCAACCTCGTAACTGCCGTCGGCGTCTTGGTAGACGCCGGATTGCTTTGAACGTCCCATTTGTTTATTCCTTTTTCAGAATTGGCACGCTCACTACCGGCCACCAGTTTATAACGATCCCAGGCTGCGTCCAGATCAGGGCGCTCGTAAATGACTGACGTACCCGCCTTAACACCCTTGCCATCAAGCAGCGGCGCGATGTGCCGCTCGAAGAAACGGCGCTGCACACCCAGATACGCCATAGCCTCCTTTGTGTTGTATCCGCGCTTATTCACGATTGCACCTTTTTAAACTCAACGACCCATACCCAAGGGTTCAGGCGGCTTGAACCAGGACCGTTAATTGACTCCCATATATACAAATAGTGCTCAAGCGGGGTTGCGTTGTAGGCATACCCTGGGATCGAACCATGCCCACCATGCGCGCCTTCAGCGCGACAATCGGCTTCGTTGATATCCAGCAGCCTCTCGACTCGCACATCGGTCACTTCCAGCTCAATCCGACTGGCTATACGCGGCATGTGGATGGATGGCTTCCACACGACCTCATCCGCAGGCGGGACATTTTCGTAATGTGACGGCACGCATGCAGGATAATCGGCACGATATATAACTGGGCCAGGATCCAAAGTTGTGGGGCGTGCCCATGTCTCGCGAACCCAAAGCCGATCGCCTGGCTGGCCGTAGGGGCACGCGCGCTCGATGACGTGCCGCGTCTCACTCTCCAGCACCAACGCGCCCGGAGTGTACATGTTGCCCAGGTCCGGGTGCCTGATCGGTTTGGCTACGCGCCGCGTCTGCGTCTTCTGCCCTGCAAGAATGGCGCGAACCATAGAGCCGCTAAATAGAATGGGGCGCTCTTTCATGGTGCCCCCGCGGGAGCTTTCGAACCAATCGCTGTCACTCCGTTAGCTTTAGCCGATTCTTTCTCAAAGCACTCGCGAGCCCATATAACTGCGGCGTCCAGGCACCCTTCAATTTCTGGCCCGTGAAAAACCTTGACGCGGCTTCTTCCACCGGTGCTCCATGAGGCTGGCCTGCCTTCATCATCGAATCTGAAGTTAAAAGGTACTCGCCAAGATACACAAACCAGATAACCCATTCGACCGGGATACATCTGGCTGTCCAGAAAGAGCAATAAAGCATCATCATTTTCTGCATCCAGCCAGTCAAGTAGCCCATCATCGAACCAGTCTTTGATGGAATCAGGGGGACTTTCAGGATCAATCCCCCCCAGCCAAACGATTTGCTCGCAATTGACGTCGGCTTGGAAAAGCTCAGATGATATTTTAATTTTGTTCATGTCTTATTGATCCTTTGCTTCGAGTTCCGCCTTGATCTGGGTTTGCGTGACCAAATCCTTTGCGTCATCTGGATCCATGCTTCGGGCGGCCGCGCGCAGGTGAGGCATGGCATTCTTGATATCTTGCAGGTTGTAGGCCGTCAATGGCATCGCGTAATGGAGAGCCGCGACAAACGTTCGCAGCGGCGAAAGAGGTAGCGTCTGCTTGTGACGGGTGCACCACATTTCAAATGTAGTCACAAGACCATCAATAACCCCCCACAACGGATAAAAGTTGCCGTGCTGGTCGATGTAGACCGGATCACCTCGCTCGTCGACGGGCAAGGTGCCGTGCTTCTCAATATGCTCAATGATGTCTTCCAGCGGTCTTAATGTGAGTTCTGTTTTTACAAGCATGGGGCACCGTATTGGTTTGGGTCGATAAGGTTTACGGGGTTTTTTCACAATTAATCCTCTTGGTCACCGGCAGCCAGCTTCATTAGGTCAGGTTTAGTTGAGGCGGCTCTGGAGGGCGCAGACGCTTGTGGTCGAGCGGTCAGAAGTAGTTTCTTTCCATCGAAGCGCATATCCACCTTGCGGGCCTCATCGGCCTGGCTTGCGTGAATGATGTTTTCAAGACAAATGACCAAGGTGGGGTCTTGCAATACAGCGGTCAGGGGGCCTTTCAGGTCGGCGCTCACATAAGCGTCAACCAGCTGCTCTATGGTCCGATGAGTTTTGCCAGTTCTACGACCGCCGGCACAGATCGTATTCATTTCGGCACCCCCGTTACTTCTTTATCTGTGTCGTAATGAGTAGTACCGCTGAATTCGTTAAGCACCTGATCCATAGCGTGCTCGCTTACCGAGGTGGCCGGATCTATGCTGACCGAAATACTCCTTAGCGGCGGGAAATTCCATGCCTCAACCACCTTCATGCACAGTTGCGAAGCGATGTGAAACTCAAGTCGTGCGCCGCGAGACAGCGTCCAGTTCGGCAACAAGAAAATGCCCTCGCAGGTCACAAGCTCTCGAATATCTATGCGCATGCACTGCTGCCATGAGGCGCCCGGCTCGATATTGAGCTCGGCAGGGTTGACCACTGTGTGCCCCTCATCACGCAACAACTTGGCGGCCGCATGAAACGCTGGAAAGTTAAGGTCAGGTAGGCCCGTCATCGGCCCGGCAATGTAGATTTTCATTTGGTTCCTTTTAAAAATACCCAGCAGCGTTCCGAGGTGCTGCCTTTATGGTTGGGGTTCCTGGCATGAATGGCGCTGTTAACCACCCGCTGACCGTCATAGCGGTACCTTCGGCTGGTTTTGAGCAGGTTTTTGAGGTCGCGTACCGAGGGGATTTGCTGCCGGTGATCAGCGGCCACCATTACGAAGTGGTTAAAGTTGATGGCGATTTCGGTTTGAGGGTTGCGCGAATGATTCAAGCGCGGTTCGACGCTATCGTCCCCGTTCAGGAATTCGTACATGTCCCAGAAATCAATCACAAGCGGGTGATCTGAGTTGGTCGCCATTTGGCGTTCGACGGCCATGCGGATGATCTGCTCATGCACCTTGGCGTGCTGGCTATCGGTAATTTTGATAACCAGCCGCAGTGCGTCAGCCAAAGCCATCAACTGCCCGTGGTTCTTTGCTATTCGAACGGTTCGAACGTCTGGGTGCTCGAGGAGCTGCTGCTCGTATATCGGCGCCTTCTCGTTGACCATGGCCATAATGGCGGCTTCTCGCTTGGTTGCCGCCAAGATAAACCCGCTTACCGTCGAGGCACTCGTCTTGGCCAACTGGTTGGCAGCGATGCGCGATTCTGCAGACTGGGCGGCCCGGTCAAAATACAAGTGCATGATCCGCGTCATGATGGCCTCAGACCCAATAACCGGATTGTTCTGGCTGATCACAATGGCACCTCGGAAAGGAGGCTCATAGGTTTCATTGCCGCTGGTGGCCATACCGCGTGAACGGATGCTTCGACCGTTAAAAGCGGTCTTAAGCTCGTCCCAGTCAAACGTCTTTACGTGGCTTTTCCCTTCCCCGATCACCTCCCGATCTGACTCGATCAGAACTACGGGCAAACCGGAGACCTGGGAGAAGTTTCTGGCCCTGCCGGCGTTTGTAGACTTCGATGGGTCAAAACCCTCATAGTGCGTGCGGCCAAAAAGTTTCCACATGAACTCAATAAGCGTTGACTTACCGGCGCCGGCCTCCCCCACGATCTCAAGAAACGGGTAGCTTTCTTGAGACATCCGTATTTGCTCGGAAAACAAGGTTCCAAACCAGAAGGACAGTGCGGCCAAGCCCTTAGCGCCGAACGCACCATAAAGCTGATCTACCCACGCCGTTGTGTACTCGTGCGGTTGCGTGTTGATATGAAGCTCTACCGATTGGTTGAGGCTCTTTACAGAAAGTCGACCAATATCGAAATAATCTTCGTTATTCAGCGGATACAAAGCCCCTTCTTTCATCGCCACGTCGCCCAGGACGTAGCACTTCAACTCTTTGCTGTAGCCGATGAAATCGACCGTTTCAACACGCTTAATGTTGAATAACTGGTTTTTCATGGATCGCTCGAGCATCTGATTGCTGCCCGTGTATACAGCCCCTGGAGCAATACCCAGTAGGCGTTTCTTGAATTCACTGGCGGTGGACACCTGCGAACTCGTGAATGTGTTCTTGACTGGTTGCCCGTCGTGCGGAAAGGCCACACGAAAGTAATACCAAGACTCGTCGGTGATCTTGTTTTCTTGGAAATACAACGGCGTTGGCAAACAGTTCGCAATCTCGCGGATGCTGTTCGACTCGTTCAGAGCGCGCTCCCGAAGCTCTTCAGGAGTTAACCCCCCCTGTTCCTCGTCGATCCGGTTCATCGCGTGCTGATACTTGTCTACGTCGAGCTTGAACCAATAGAGCCGATTGCCGTGGTTGAACTCGAATTCGGTCTGGTTGTTGCTGTTGTTGTAGATCAGCAGGCCTTTTTCGCTGGCTGACTTCGCCGTCAGCAGCGCGCCCTGGTACAAGAACTGTTTACGCCCCTCTTCAGACAAATAATGCTTTTCCGGATCTTCCTGTGCGCGATCCAGCAAGTGCAGATCGCTCCAGTCTTGCTGTGTGCGCCCTTTCTGAGGGATCACCGCAGCCCGGCAGGTCCAGCCTTCCAACTCGGCACGTTCTTTCCACTTCTTGATGTAACGTTGCCCAGCATCGTTTCCGTCCAATGCCCAAACAAGCACGGGCTCGGGAGAGCCTGTGGGCCGGTTCGCCTTAAGTTCCGCGAGGGCTTTTTCCGGGTAATTACCACAGCTCATCAATGACACTGCATCGATGCCATGGTGCATCAATGCAATGGCGTCAAAGATGCCTTCGACCAACCAAATCCATGTGGCACTCATTAAGTCAACGCGTGGTGGCACCCACCATTGCCCGGCGTAAGTGCCGCCATACTTGAACCGTGCCTTCTTGTTGAAACGCCCAGGCTGGTCAATCAGCCGTTCCCACCAGGTGCTGCCCACGTTGAAGCGCACGGTCGCGGTACCGGCGTTTAACTTCTGTTCAAAGTACGTCTCTTGTGTGTAGCAGCCGCGGATCAGGGAAATATCGAACCCTCGGTGTATGGACAGATAGGCCTCTGCAGCCGCGTTGGGGTTTTGCGATGTCGGCGGGTACCGCGTCGACCACTGCTCGAATATGTCGGGATACAGCTCTTTAATGTGAATTTCATACCCACAGTTATTCAATCGGCCGCAGCGCACAACCCAGGGGCTGTCGGCCTTCGTGAACAACTCTTTGCGGCCACATGAAGGGCAGCGTCCCTGACGCAACCACCCACCTTTTTCTTTGAAGTCGAATTCGGTCAGGCGTTGCAATGCGTCGTTCAGGATATCTGGGGACATGCTCATAGGAATTCTTATGGGTATAGGTAGCAGTTACCCCGGGCGCATCGGATCGATCCGCCTCAAGGTGTATTACTGCCTGTTCAGAAAATGCTTAGCTAGAGAGCCGGGCGGTTTCGCCCGACATGGCTGCCGAATACGAAGGTGTGCGTACAGGGGCCAACTCGGCTGTTGACAGCAACTGACGAATGTCTCGCATCGAGAAAACGCGTTTGCAGTTGCGTTCAGGGTCGTTGATAACCAGCATGAAGGCCGTGCTGTTATCGAGGTCCAGGCTCAGCGAAGCTTTGACACTTTCAAACTCGCATAGCGCTCTGGCCGCCAGAGTTTCAGCGGTTTCGCATGACATGGGGTGCAACTCAAGCAGATAGGCAATGGTTCGAAGCATCAGCTGGCCACGATTCAAATGGGCGCCATAGTGCTTCCTGATGAAGCCCAAAGCGCGTATCTGCAGTCCGTCCTGGATATCGCGAACGTCGTTCATGTTCCCGGGGGTGGTGAAGTTATTCATCAAAAATACTCCTCTGGTCGCTCGGGTTGAGCAGGTCATAGACACGCTCTACTTCGGGGCGCGTCAGGATGGGTAAATCGACTTTTGGATTAGGCATGCCGCTTGGTGCGATGGTGCGCACAGCTTCAAGGGTGGCGACCCACGAATGCCCGCATGTCAGGTTTTCACAAAGGAAGTAAACGTCGCGCATCGTGGGACTCTGCTCGATGCTTGTTCTGATCTGTGCGCGGTTGCCGCAGTGAGGGCAGCGCATGCCGATACGCTTGGACATGGCTTAACCAGCGTTACGTTCGACGCGATTTTTTAGATCGGCTAGCCCGCGACGTACGCAAATACGAGCCATATCGGCCAGCGTTCGCATCTCGACCTCGGCTAATTTCTCAATTTCGGCCATTAGCGCATCGTCTAGACGCAAACCGATCATGCGATTTTTTGCAGTTTTTGATGCGCGCGGCACAGGCTTGGTGGTATGTTTCATGGTGTGACACTCGATAACAGTGATGACAAGCGTTATCTTAGTGAGATATTTCTCACATGTCAATCAATTGAATGAGAAATTTTGCATACATGAAACTTGAAATCGGAAGCCGACTCAGAGAAGAGCGGGAGCGACTCGGGTTGTCTCAAGCGCAGCTAGCAAAAATTGCCGGGACTGCGACTAGGACACAAGTGGCTTGGGAACAGGGAGAACAGACTCCAAACGCCGTTTATTTGGCTGTTGTCAGTCAACACGGGATGGATGTCCAGTACGTTGTGACTGGGCAGAGAACTCTCGGTCTTGAACAAATCCAGAAGGACGTACTGCTAGCTTTCGATGCGTTTCAAGCCCTTGACGAAGCCTTAGCGGCGGCAAAGAAAGTGATGCCTGCCGACAAAAAGCGCCTGGCAGCCGAAGCGCTATATCAAGCGGTCAAGAGCGGTGACGGGCAGGCAGCACCGTTGGCAAAGCTGCTTATAAAAGCGGCGTAAGCGGAGGAGATCCCCACATGACGAATGAAAACAGGTCAAACGTCATATTTTTGGCAAGTGGGCGCACTGTATCCCCGAAAAATAATGTTTTCCTTGACCTAGCCAGCCAACTGATCGCCGACCATGCCACGCCAATTGATACAAAACATCATCAACAACAGATCACTGGTGACAACAACCTGCAGCGATCGTCTAATCCCGCTGCACAACAGAGCATTGCCGGAAATTGGAACATACAGATATCGGGTCATAATCCTGAGCTGGACGTCAGACTGGCCGCGATAGAGCGCCTGTTAAAAAAAACCTAAATGTACGCAACATTGTTAGTTAATTAAACGCAGACAGGGGGATTGCATGAAAACCTATACGACCTTGCGCAAAGCTATTGTCAGCATGTTGAGCGCCACAATTGCATTGCTAGCACCGCTTTCAATTTATGCCCAACAAGCTGCGCCCTATACGATTAGCAAGGATGAAACTATGGGTTCAATCAAACGAACTGTCGAAGCTACGTTGCCTGCTAAGGTTGACGAAAAAACCTTAGGCCAGCTTGCCGTCAAAATCAGGGACAGCAACAAAAATAAATTCGGTCTTACCTTCATTGGCTGGCGTGTTGATGGTGAGAAAGCCGATACGTACTGGGCCAACACCCGATTCGATCCGGAAATGAACATTTCCATTATCGGAACACCTGCTGGAAATTAATACGTTCGTTCGGCGACTGAGCGTCACTCAAAAAGGACCGAATCGTCTTCTGTACCGGCGTCTTCTTTATCAAACATTTCTAAGTCCAGCCCAGTCGTCAAACCTGACTCGTTCAAATCGTGCGTCAACTCTCGAACCAGCCAATCAATCTCGTTGATTGGCTTTTTCATGTCCGGGAACAGCACCTTGTGTTGAGCTGATAACTCTGGCCGGCCGTAGGCCATTGAGAAACGCATGGTCGCCAGGCCACGCCTGATGCGCTGCCATTCTGACTGAGCTGCTGCAAGCGCATCGGTCTCGTTGGCGAATGTGTCGCGCAAATGCTTGGCATTGCCGATAACGCCAACCATAACGCTGCGTCGTGTAGTCTTTCGAGGATCCATCCAGAAGGCCTTGACGCCAGTATAGGCATCTCTTCCGGTAATCAAGAAATCGTGCTGGTCTCCATCGCGTCGATAAACTTCATGTACCGGCATATCCTGCCCGCTTGCCGTTTTTGCCCCCCGCACAGGCATGAATAACAACCTGTCGTCTTTCACTGTGGCCACGGCGTCGTAACGCTTTCCGATACGATTCAGAAACGCCGCGTCGGACTCATTGCTCTGATCGATATGTTTGACCACCTTATCGCGGAAGCCCTCCCCAACAATGGCCGTCAGACCATTAGCCAGCGCAATTTCTTCAACAATCTGCTTAATCGTTTTACCGTGAAAACTGCGTTCGGTGCGGGTGCGCAACGGCCCGGTCATATCGGCACTTCTGGCCCGAATAGACACGGTATCAGGCGTCCCGCGATGGCCGGTTTCGTCGACGGTAAAACTGCCTTTGTCGACCAGCCCGGTAGTGCTCCAACCAATGGCCACCCGTATAACTGCCCCTCGGTTCGGTATTTCAAGCAACCCATCGTGGTCGGTTAGGTTCAAGGTCAGCTGATCGGCTTGGTCGTCGCGGGTCTCAGTCAAAGACAGCGACATAAAACGGGGGTTGATCACATCGGCCAAATCGCGGCCGTCGAGCGACAACCGCCATATAGGGCGAGGATACTCAGGGCTGAACACAGTCACATGAGCCCCCTGGGCGATACGCCGGTCGGGCCAAATTGGGGCAACTTAAGATCACCCAGCAGCTGATCGGCTTGGTCTTCGTCGACGCGCGTCAGATTGAGGGAGAACTCAATCTTTCTGCCTTGGCCAAGCTTATCGAAATATGAATGAGTTTCGTCAAAGCTATCGATGATATACACCCCGTGAAAAAGGCCTAACCCGTCTACCAGCGTGAACGCCTTGCCGGTATTGCCCATGTCTCGCAGCATTTTCACTGCCATCGCCGAACCCATCTGGCCCGGGGCAACCCAGCCAGGCAGGGTTAGGGTTTCATCGCCAGCCCCAACGAATTGATAGCCCGCCCTGGCCCCCACTCGGGCATTAGCCGCATGGCGCCATGTGGTTTTACGCTGCAGCGATTGGTGCGCTGCCGTTTGGATGCTGAAAATAAACATACCTAAGGCCATCATCATGACGCCACCTAATTCCCATAATCAGAAAGTGCAGAGCGGGACCGGGCCAACTTCTCGCGTTGGCGCCGGTCAAGTTCGGCCGCGACCGCCCTGCCGATATCGTCAGGGCTCATGCCAGGCGCCGCGTGGATGTGAATTTCTACACGATCGCCCTCGATGGTGATTGGCGTCGCGCTTGACACCGCCAACGGGCTTGCAGATACGCTCTGACTGGTAATGCCTGGCCGCTTGTCAAAACTGACTGCCGGCAAGCTTTGTGCGAACGAGGGAACCATAGCGCCAGCTGCCAGGACACCTGCCGACAGTGCTTTGGCTGCGTTTGCCGCCAACGCCTGGCCACGCTCGATACCCTGCGCAGCGCCTTCGGAAATGTTCTCACCGAAACCAATGAATACCCGACTCGGCGAATTGATACCCAGTTTTTCCTTAAACCAGCCAACCGTACTGTCTGCGACACCGACCACGGCATCTTTAACGCCACTTACCATGCTGCTGATGCCGTTGATCAACCCCTGCATCAACATGGAGCCGAACTCGGTGAACTTACCGGGCAGTTCCACGCCAAAGTAGCTCATAACGGCAGCAAAAGCCTGGTAGAAAAGCCCCACCGGTGACCAGTTTAGAATCAACGCGGCGACACCCGAGACACCCCCGTCAAAAGCGGCTTTAACCTGATCCCACAAGCCAGAAAAGAAAGCCTTAATAGGTTCCCAGTACTGGTAAATCAGGAATGCCGCAATAGCAATGGCGGCGATCGCAGCCACTATAGGGTTCGCCAAAATCGCTTTGCCTAATGCCGAAATAGCCCCGGTGACCAACGGGAGCGCTTTACTGCCAAGAGTAGTCAGCATCGTACCCACACCGGCACCCTTTATACCCAGAATAGTCATCCCATAGCGAAGCATTGCAAATGGCCCAATGATGCCGGCTAACGCGACAGTGATCGCACCCCCGGCCGCGATCACCATAGCCATGACCGCGGCAACTTGCACCAAAGCACTCACGAGAGCGGGATTCTCTACGACCCAAGCTTTTACGGCGCCAACGATATCGGTCAACATGACTACCGTATCTCTCATCACACCGTTCTGCTGCTCTTGCATCTGAATGCCCAGGTCTTCCCATGCGCTGCTCAACTCGTCCAAATCACCGACCAGGTTGTCACCCATAACTTTGGCGGTTTTTGCGGCCTCGCCTTGAGTCTCACGCAGGGTAGCAATAAATTTCTGCAAGTCGCCAGAGCCTGCTTGTTTGACCAACACCTGCAGTGCGCTTACTGCTTCTTCACCTGCAAGGCCTTTTAGCAACCCCGCACGCTCGGTATCACCCAAATTCTTGGTGGCTTCGTAGATCTCGGTAAGTATCTCCGGCATCGAGCGCAGGTTGCCGTCTGCATCAGCCGCAGAGATGCCAAGCGTATCCAATGCTTCAGCTGCTGCCTTGGGCGGCGCAGAAAGCCTGTTCAATATGGCACGCAACGCTGTCCCGCCCATACCGCCCTGAATCCCCGCGTCCCCCAGCTTGCCGGCCATTGCAGCAACGGTCTCGATATCTTGCCCAAGACTCGAGGCGATGGGTGCTGCGTACTTCATCGTCTCGCCCAACATGGCCAGGTTTGTATTAGACCGAGTGAACGCCCCAACAAGCACATCTCCCACGCGACCCATTTGATCTGCGCTGATACCAAAACCAGTAAGAATATTGGACGCAATGTCAGCCGTTTCAGCCAGCTCATTGCCACCGGCCTTAGCCATATCCAACAAGCCGGGCATCGCCTCAATAATTGCCTGGGGTCCAAAGCCAGCCATCGCAAGAAAGCCCTGCCCAGCAGCCGCCTCGGTCGCACTAAACATGGTGTCCGCACCCAGCTGGCGGGCCTGAGCACGCAATGCGGCAAGCTCCTCGCTATCCTTCTCAAGCCTGGTTAAAGACTGCACCTGGCTCATGTCAGCATCGAACTGCACCCCGGGCGCCATAAGCCGTGCACCGGCATAAAGGGCTGCTGAACCCGTAGCCAAGCCGGCTGCACCACCGGCGGCCATGCTGCCAGCCAATTGCTGCGTACGCCCGTATTTTTCACGTGCCTCGTTCAATCGACGCTGCTGTTGGGCCACCTGCGCGAGCTTCTCGCGCTGCTGAGCCAGCTGCTCATTTGTGCGGGAAATGTTGTTGCGAAGCTCGCGTTCGTTCGCACCCAAGTTCCGAGTAGATACCCCCGCTTGGTTGAGGTCGTTGCGCAGACTCTGTAACTTTTGCGATTGCTCACCGTGCTGGGTCTTAAGGCTTTGGGCTGCCCGAACGGCCTGGTCGAACTCTCGCCGCATTGCAGCGGTAGGTTCTTGTGTGTTTTTAATGCCACGTGCCAGCTCTGCGACTCGCCCCTCGGCAGCTTGAAGGCTCGACGCGGTTTGCGACAGACCGGTCTTAAGCTCTCGAAATTGGCCCACCGCACGCTGGGTGGACTCAAGGTCTTTGAGCTTATCGCGCAGCTCTTTAAGCGACGACGCCGTCTGCCCAGAAGAGCCTTGCAGGCGCTTGAGCGGCGCAGACAGCTTGTCTTGCAGACCTGCGATTATTTTTAGTTGTAGGGTCTTGTCCATACCATGCCTGTTGACCCTGCACCCGCTAGGATTCGGGCTGTGAACGCTTGCGGGCTCTTTCCCGCCATTCCATTAATTCCGGTACCGACATGCCGCACATCACATCCGGCGCCCAGTGAAACACCATGGCCAAATCGGCCATGGCTTCATCAACGCTTACTGGAAGGCCTGTTTGTCCTTCTTCTTGACCAAAAAACCGGCCACCTCGGCACCCATTGCAGCCAAATCGGCCGGGTCAACGTGTTGCGCAATTTCCACTTCGGTTAATGCAGGTTCGGTGATCCGTGGCAACAGCTTCTGCAACGTCGTGACGTTCATCATGACCACGTCGATCAGACTCAGCCCGCGCAAGGCCCCTGCGTTTGGACGTCGGATCGTCACGCTTTCCACAACTGTTTTACCCCGTTTCAGGGGGTAGTCGAGTTGCACTGATGCAAAGTCGGTGCGGCCGGATTCGGTGTCTTCTTTAACCGCAACGGCTTGGTTGGTTTCGGATTGATGCTGCGTCATTGCTGCCTCGATAGTTAGTGGTTACAGGCCAAGCGCCAAGCGGAACGGATCCATCAGATCCTTGCCGCCGATGCGCTTAACCATATTTGGGATATCAATCTCAATGATTTCTTCGCCGTCCAACGTCACTTTGTAGTAGCTCAGCGACGAGGTGATCTTTTTCGTCGTGTCGTCGCCGGGCTTGGCGGTACCCATGTCGATTTCGCTATGACGCCCGCGCACAACAATCTCCAAGGCTTTGACCTCTTCGAGGTCATCGCTTTGGAGTGCCCCTGCAAACCGCAGGCCCACACCGTTATGCGTAAGGCTGCCGTATTGCGTCAGAACTTGCTTGATGATCCCGCCAACAGACCACTCCATGGATAGTTTTTCCATACCCAGATCGATGTCGATTGGTGCGTCCATACCGCCGCCTCGGTACTCTTCCATTTTGGTCGTGAGTTTTGGCAGTACGACTTCGGATACTTGGCCAATGTAATTTTGGCCTTCGTTGAACAGGTTGAAATTTTTAATCTTGCGGGGCAGCGACATGGCTTTCTCCGGTATGTGGTGTGACTGCCCGACCTTTAACGGCCAGGCGTATGACTATCGTTAAGCGGCCTGAATAATGCGCTGTGCAAAATCGACCAGGTAGCGGTTCGTGATGCGCTGACGAAAGTTCAGGTTTTCCAAGGGCGGCACCGGCGTGTAGTCGTAATCAATGTAGGCCTTGCCCGAGTAAAGCACCTCGGGGGTGTTGGGCTCGGGATCGAACCAGGCCTGGCCATCGATCAAATAGCCAAGAGACTTCCACTCGCGGAACTTGGAATTTATGCCCTCAAGAATGTCTTTAATCAATGAAGGGTTCATTGGCCCATCTACTGCCCAAAAATGGTTCGTGGCCATGGTCTCGCGCACGACCTGGGCAGTACGCGTGTAGTTCTCGAACGGATACAGACTTTGCGGGCCGGCACATGTACGGCTGCCCCAGAAGCGAAAACCTGTGTCATTAATCAGGGTCGTGATGTCCTTCTCGTTCAGGTACCCCGCGTCAGTGGCCGGATCCTGCAGATCCCAGTACACGTCCTTCGAGATACCTGTCACGCCGTTGACGACGTAGTTAGACAGCGTCTTATGCCAGCCAATTTCCTCGTCCAGTTTGGCGCGCAACCCCAACGCAGCAGCACTGGCGGCAATTGCCTTTTCGGTAGCGGTTGCGGTGTCGAAGCGCGTGAACTCGGGCCAGATCAGCATCAGCTCACGCTGGCCAAAGGTCTCACGTAGTGCTGCGCACTCTTCTTTGGTGGCGCTTTCCAAGTCCGACGCGTAGGCGAACCCATGGAGTTTTTGCGCGATGGTGGCCAACTCCGCAATGACAGACGCATTTTCAAGACCAGGCGCACCTAGAATTCGGGGCTTTAAGCGTGGCGCCCCATTTTGAGCGGCAAGCAGGGCTTTCAACCCTGTGTACTGGCCGCCGGCAGTGGTGGTGCCAATGACATTAGCTGTAGTCGCGGCATCATCAACACCCTCTTCCACACGCACCACAATGGTTAATGGGGATGTCTGTGCTGCCATGGCATCAAGGGTTCGCGCAAGGGTTCCGGTGTCTCCGGCCTTGCCCACCGCTGACCGGATATTGGTCAGCAATACGGGACGATTCAACGGAAATAAATCGGGGTCAGCATCTTCGGCAGTTCCCACAAATCCCACAATGCCCGTTGAGATAGTGCGAATTGGGCGTGAACCGCCGTCAATCTCTGTGACGCGTACGCCGTGGTGATAATCGGTAGCCATGTTCGACCTCTGCAAATGACGGTGGAGTGAATAGTCGACATGCTGACGCCTCGAGCTGCTTCTTTCAGCACTCGGGGCTTGTTTATAGGCTATTGCAAAGGTGGGAAACGTCGGCGTTAAGGAAACACCATTTTTATGCGGCTGTTATTGCTTAAAAAGCCATACCAAAAAAGCCAGTAATTGGCCCTATGCAACAGGTACAGCCGAACATCGTGAATTTTTTTCTAATTATGAAAACTATCTCACGAAAGAGCCTGCGCCGAAAGACTACTCCAACTTTGGCTAGCGCGCTAGAGCGGTACCTTGCCGAAATTTCGGTTGCCAAACGAGGTGGCCACAACGAACACTCGCTGGCGAAGGTATGGTTAAAGACACCACTTTCCCAGCGCCCTATAGGCAGTATCTTCAGCGCCGACCTGATCAGAATGCGCGACGAATGGCTACTGAGCCTGAAGCCTGCCACGGTAGTTCGAAGGCTGGCGATCATATCCCACCTTTACACAGTTGCCCGAAAAGACTGGGGCATGAGTATGTTGGCCAACCCTGTGCAACTCGTGCGTCGGCCAGTGGTTCAAAACGGACGCACACGTCGCATCTACACTCGAATTATGCTGCGTGGGGTACCCACAGCGCAGTGCCCTCGTAACGAGCTAGAGTGGTTAGTCAACGCGACCCGTAGCCCCGAGCTGCCCATCATCATGGCACTGGCCACAGAAACTGGGATGCGTCGCTCTGAAATCGCAGGAATCCGCAGAGAAAATATCGACCTGGTACACGGCACAATCTTTCTGGCCATGACCAAAAACGGTGACTCCCGGTTCGTGCCGCTGACGCCCTTGGCAAAGCACCTGCTGCGACAGTTTGTAGCCAACAAACCAACCCGGGGGGAAATTTTCAGCATCAGCCCAGAGGCAATTACGCGCGCATTTATTCGTGCCCGAGAAAAGGCACGCAGACAGTATGAAGACCTGTGCCACAAATATGGGCGCAAACCGCGCGATGAGTACTTCAACGACCTACGATTTCACGACCTTCGCCACGAGTCGACTTCGATGCTGGCCACAGTTTTCGAAATGCACGAGCTGGCCAAGGTCACCGGGCATAAAGACACCCGTATGTTGCTTCGCTATTACCACCCACACGGGCGGGAGCTTGCTCAAAAGCTGGCACGTAGCGCCCTTGGCAAGCGACAGATCGAGAAGCTGCGTAACGCCCGGGGGCAAGAGGCTGGGCATGTCTGAGGATTCCTACATCAAGCCCCCGAAATCAGGGTTCTCAGACCCAGCTTTGGATGATCAGTTCACTGGCCTGATTGCCGCTGCCGCCACCCACGGTATAGCGGATAGGGACCGACTGCATACTGAACCCCTTGAACAGTTTACGTACGTCGGGATGATTGTTCAGCGTAACAATCGCCTTGCCTTTGAGGCTGGCCAGCGTGACGGCCAACTGCTCATATTCAGACCATGGGAAGTCATTTCCATAGCCGGTGGTCTGCCAGTAGGGCGGGTCCATGAAAAAGAAGGTGTGGGCCCGGTCGTAGCGTTTAACGACGTCTTGCCATGGCAAGTGCTCAATAAACACCTGGGCCAAGCGCAGATGCGCAGCCGACAAGCTCTCCTCAATACGCAGCAGATTAAGCCCTGGCTTAGTCGTAGTTGCCGTGCCAAAAGTTTGATCAGCCACCTTCGCACCAAAGGCCATTTGCTGCAGGTAGAAGAACCGCGCCGCACGCTGGATGTCCGTGAGCGTTTCAAGTGGCGTCACCTTCAACCACTTGAACATTTCGCGGCTTACCAGCGCCCACTTGAACTGGCGCACCAACTCTTCGAGGTGGTGTTGAACGACCCGGTATAAGTTGACCAGTTCGCTGTTCTTGTCGTTTAGCACTTCGACCTTTGCCGGGTGCGGCCGCAGAAAGAACATAGCCGCACCGCCGGCAAAGGGCTCGACATAGCATTGGTGCTCAGGAAATAAGGGAATCAATGTCTTGGCCAGGCGACGTTTGCCGCCAATCCAAGGAATAATGGGGGAATGCATGATGTGACAACCTGTTATTCATGATAACCTTGGCCCGCCTGTCGACAGGTGGCGCGGCCTTGGCCATTTCATGCAGGCCTACTCTGCTGAAGCGGGTTGTACCGGGTGTTGACGCACCCCGTACAACGCCGCGTCTTTTACAAGCCTTTGCTTATGCGATTTCCGGCGCCGTCCACACAATGGACTCCAGCGCCGTTTTGTTTTGTGCACTGCGGGCCGCGCTGGCCAAGGCCGCGTTATGGGCCATGCAAGCAAGAATCACGAGTTTGGCGTCACGGCCTACGCGTTGAATTTGCTCTGCAGAATGCATGCGGAAATCCCACACGCCGCCAAGAGAACACCAAAACGGGGTTTGCCAGCCCTCGGGCAAACCCGGCACTGTCGAGTCAAGCACAGATGCCGTGAGGTTTTGTTGGTCGGTAGCCAGCGCCGGATAGTGATGTTCTTCGCCCAAGGCCGACGAAGCGAATCCGGCATAGATTTGTGCCTGACACTCTCTGGACAGCTCGGAAACTTTTTCAGCGATCAACGCAGCCAGCTCTTCTTGTTCGTTGAGCACCCATGTACCGCTTGCCCAGTGGTGGTATTTGCTGGGCCGTTCGGACAAGGTCAACCAGCTGGGTAGCGGGCCAATGCCATCGTAGGCCTGGCCGTCGACGTCCTGGTCAATTTCGTACTTGCTACCGTCTGATGTTAGATAAAGGTCTGCTTCCCGATAGTCGCCGATGATCTGCCAAGCACTCGTACCAGGTCGGCCAAAATTCGGATCCAGTAATGGGAGCTCATCACCCCAACGCGCCCGCTCGTTTTCACCAGCCTGCGGCGGTGCAACCAAGACACAATTACCCGGTACCAGGTACTCACCATCAGGGTCCGGAAGCACCGACTCCGGGTACATAAAGAGTCTGGTCTTTGGGTCGATTCGGTAAACGGTAATGGGTTGCATGTTCGTGGCCTCAAAGTAATGAAGGCACTATGCCCCACGCGCGCGCGACCGGCTATTGGTTGGGTTTGTGTATCTGGGATAACGTACTGAACGCAGCGCCAGCACTAAATTCCTGCGAAACTTTCGGCGATCAACACAATATCAAGGTGAACCATGCTTCAGACGTTCGTATTCAAGAATAAAGATGGCCGAGACGGCATCTTTCAAAAAGATGACGACATCGTACATATTTTCCTCGAGCTGTACCCCTTAGACATATACGAGTGCACCCGATGGCACTTGTGGGAACAACAAATTGACAGCGGATACATTAAAGGTGATCGAGACTCACCCTCGGCTGACGCAATCAGCTTTTTTATTCGCAAGTATGCAGAAAACGTAAGCCATATAGTTCAGGACGTCGTACAAGTTGACCAGCCTGGGTACTACTTCCCTAGAATGAATCGCGGAAGCATTCGCTTCAACTACGTAAACGATGCCTTTCATCTTGACATGAGGGCATACCGAAATATCCAAACGTCGCTAGATAGCTTGTTTGACGTGCTAGAACCCCATCCAAAAAACTTCGTTAGTTACGGCCACAAAATCCGGGAGTTATTGATACTAACGTGTACCGAAGTAGAGTTCCTCCTTTTAAAGGTCCTGACTGAGAACGGCTACCCCGAAAAAGACAGGTACTCGACCCGTGACTACGTAATATGTCTAGACCTATTAAAACTCGACCAATGGAAAGCTGAGCTAATTCAGTACCCATCAATCAAAACTTTTGCTCCTTTTGCCAATTGGAGCAAGGACCATCCGACCAATAGCCTTCCATGGTACCGAGCATACAACGCTGTGAAACACAACCGTGGCGATAACATCGACCAAGCAAACTTCGAGCACGCGCTGGACGCTGTCGCAGCTTTACACGTCCTTCTATCGGCACAATACGGGAATCAAATTTTTGACAGCTATCAACAGCGCACTGAAGAACGAAGCATATTTGTAAATGTGGCTACCCCTGAGTGGTCAGTTCATGAGAAATACGCACCAATTTTTCGTGACGAAGGCTGTATCGCACAATGGGCCTCCGCTCAATATTTTGCAAGCCACCCCTCACCCGGAAATGGATGAAAAAACAAAATATAAAAAGGCCGCATTATCACTGCAAATGCGAGACTGCTTGGAACGCACAAAAATGACAGCATCAGAAGTCATGAGCACGGGTGGGGCGAGCTGCCAGGAAGCCCCGCGATGTATAACGTGTTAAATACGTATGCCGCTGGCGCAGTAGCTGGATATTTAAGCGCGAGTGGCGCCCCGGTGCATTCAGGATCGTTAAGAGCATCAGGAGGCCCAGAGACGAGTCCAATCAATGCCGCCTTTATGCCGTTCATAAACTTATGACGGGCAAAAGTGCCGTGTTCGTCGGGCGGGTTTCCTTTGCCCCGGCATCTGGCAGAAGTGCGTTTATCGATGAATAGCCCTGCGTTGAGCCTACGCCAATCGAATACGCTAGTGTTACAGCATCTGTTCCGATGATTCGCCAACCGGTGTTGTTAACTCTCACCTGAGCGTTTTGCTTTGACCCGATCGCTCGCGCATTTGCAGAGATGCGTTCACCTGCCTGCAAATGCGAGGGCGTTAGGGACGACTCAATCCGATGCCCTGCAAAACATCGTTGCCAATATTCAACTTGCTGATTTTTACAGTCCTAGTGGCGCGATGTTTGCTGATACATCGGCGGGCACAAACAGTGGCCCCGCATCGGGCCAGTCAAGAACTTTCACTAATGTCTTTTTCGATGCCTCCCGCGCAGCCCGCACAGCCTTAGAAACTCGCGGGATAAACGCTGCTTTTCTACCTGTCATAAATTTATGAGAGGCAAAAAAGCGGTGTTTATCGGCCTAGTGTCTGTGCCACTACCAACGCCAAATGCAGTCTCCGGACTAAGAGCTTTATACGAAGCACCGGCAGCGCCGGCATCAATTGCTGGTGCCCCGTTGCCAAGAATAAGCGAATAGCCTGGGTTCGCGGTGAGCGGAAGTCGCTGCACCGCCTGTACTTGCTTCGATCCCAACACCCTCGCATTTGCAGGAAGGTGTACACCCCGCTGCAAATGCGCGGACGCTTGGTTCCAGACAATTCGATGCCTTTCAAGGCCACTGGCACGAACTGTTTGGGCAACAAACAGTGGTACCGACAGGCTCGGAGAAAAGCGTGCCAGGATCGGGGGCAAACGCGGTTTCCCTGTCTATTAACGGCGTTAGAGCACCTATTGCAGACGGATCTAATGGGACCCCGCGCGCAGCCTCAGAAACTCGAGGATTAAATGCAGCTTTAACGCCAATCATAAATTTATAACTGGTGTGAACCTTGTATGTTCAGGTGCGGTCTCAGCTGCACCGTATGACGTAGACATTTGCGTCGTTCCCGTCCCCGCATAGAAGTTAAACACGCCGGTAACGACGGCATTGACGTTGGTATTTGGAGGGGTGTTTGAGATTCCATGTTGGTGCTCTGCAAGCGAGTGCTGCTTGTATTCACCCAAGACCGCCGCATTTGCAGTGTCAGCGTCAGTTCCTAAATTTCGCCAGAACATATTGTCCTGATTTGGCACCTTTACCATGTTCCCGCCTACCTCCGCGAAATACCCCTCACCGTCTACATAGTCGGCCGAGGGCACCAGCAGATCGTTCTCCTGAATCCAGGAGAACAGCCCTTTGTACTTGGGCAAGGTTTTATCAAATGTGCCGCCACGAAGCGCGATCGTCCATGACCGGGCTGCACGGTCTAAGGTCTGCGCCGGCATACCACACGACTTGGTTCGGTACCCGGTCAACCATTCGTTATCCGTCCACCACATTTCGCCAAGTCCTTTGACGAAAATGATGTCGCCGATTTTCTCATCAGGAATAGCGTCCCAGACCGATGTCGTTTTCACCACTCCGGCGGCAACAACTCTGCCCCGGCTGTCGACAGTAAAGATCGGGTACTCAGTCTCGTTGCCATAATCACCAGGTATTACCCCAGACGGCATTGCAAATATATCGTCGACATACTTGCGGGTGGCCATGACGATGGATGGATCAATCTTCAAGGAAACAACCGACGTGCTGGCCAGCAGCAATACCACCCGGATAACCTGATTGCGACCAGAGCCTTCGACCAAAACTGGTTTATATGTGGGCGGCACGCTTGCCACGGCTATCAAGTCACCGGCCAGATCTCGAATGCCGATTTCGCGGATCCACCACCCCCCCTCATCCTCAGGGATAACCTGCTCAACAATAATCTGTGAACTATTGTCTGGGTCAACCATGACCGTGTTTATAGCTGCACTACGAACCATGTTGACCAGGCTGGTCTGGATGCGGCTAGGTACTGGAACTACACCGTTACCGTCGCCGACCTCCATAGTGGCGTAATTGACCTTGGTACCAGTAACTGCTGCATTTGCATGTTTAGCCTCACCAATGGCGGTCAGGGTAGTAAAGAAAATCTGGCTCATGTTTGTGGCCTCACGCTTAGGATATCGATAATGTGTGTCGCGGCCTGGTAAGCAGGTACGCTAGAAATTTGAATGTCCTTGGGGTCTGGGGGATAGACCGTTGTCGTATCACCTAAAAACGTCGCTGCACCGACGTAGCAAGTCCCTCGGCTTAGCAAGGTAATGCTCAAGCCCAGCATATGGCGCGACAATGGCTTGGTGACGTCAATCAGCCGCTCGAGCTCGCGATAAACCTCTTCGGTAATGCCTTCGTTGTTCACCCCAATCTCAAGCCGGAACGTCCCGCGAGGCCCAACTGGATCATCTTGAAACCATTCAACGACTTTAAGCAGGTAGCCAAAAGGCTCGACTACCCGACGCAAAGAAGCAATGGTGCCCTTGCGCTTGTGCACATAGAACGCTTCGCGGATTACCTTACGCTTGGTTTCCTCGGGCCACGACTCGGACCAACGGTCGACAGACACTTCCCACGCGAGATAGGGTAAAAAAGCGGCCGGCGCCGTATCAGCTCGGGTTACCTGAACGATGACTGTGGCGTCCACCAATTCGATGTCTGCACCAACCTCTGCAATTTTTCGCTCTAAAGGCGTGCTGTTCTGGGGTAATAGCGTAATTCTGGCCATACTGACTAAGCACCCGACGCCTCGTCGGCATCCATTATTTCAATCGCCGTACAACGCGCTGCTTGACTGTCGAGCAAGACAATATCAGCAGCGGGTTGAATTATTTCAACGCGTTCAACCCCCTCTACGTGCATCAACGCATCCAGCATTGACAGCCATACCGACCGGCCTTGCCGCTTCCGACGGCTCACATAATCGGTTACTTGCTGCCGGGCAAGATCGAGCGCCTGAGCTCGCCCAGGGCCAGAAGTCTTTATATGTACCTTTGCCTGTACCTGAAAATCGACGATCTCAGCTGACAGCACTGTGACCCGATCGCCTAACGGCCGAACATCCTCCTCGTTAACAGCATCTGCAACAGTGGCCAGCAACTCCGGGCTGGCTGTGCCATCGCCCTCGAACGAAAGAACGTAGATTTCGATATCACACGGCACGGGGCTAATAGCCCTGGCATCGATGACACGACCATCGGCAGACCGTGCATGAAACTCATAGGCCGCCCGCGGCCCAGCAACAGACAGACCTTCATAAGCATCTTGGATGCGCTCAAGAAAGGCCTCATCACTTTCCATGATTAGCGGTAAAGGTGGGGAAGCATTCGGGTCAGCCGCTTGAACAACCAGACGATATACGTAGTACCTCGCACCGATATGATCCAGATCAGAGCCCTTCGCAAATGCCAGCAGCACGCGACGCACGCATTGGTTGACGCGTTCGCGGATCACCATTTCACGGTAGGCGTTCTCCTGCATCAGCTTCGACATGGGCTCGGACTCGAGAGCCAAAGTCTCATACACCTCCTGCCGCACATCTTCGGAAAACAAATCCACCAGCCGTTGCTTTCTTGCGGAATAAATACTCTCGAAATCAATCACCTCCAGCGCATCTGGCACTGGAAGCAACGACAAGTCGATAGGTGAAGAGGATGTCATGCAGTAGATCCTTGATACGCTGGAACCGTTAAGGAAACAGCTCGTCGACGCCCTTCCAGGATGGCCGTTCCAGAGATCTCCAATTCGGCACCCCCCGGATTATTTGCATCAACCACCAGTGAAACGCGATTCAGTCGCAACCGTGGCTCGTGCATAGCCAGTGCCGTCGCGGTAGCTGCGTAGAGTTGAATGACCGTGTATTCATTCATTGGCTGGTCAATCAGTTCGGGTAGCAAACTGCCAAATGTCCGGCGTTTGATGCGGGTACCAACCCGCGTACCAAGTATCTGGTTGATCGACTGCCGCAGGTGCTCGACGTCTACGGTTGAGCGCCCCGACTCTGGGTTCATACCAATGCTCATTTAGGCCCATCCGTATTGGCACCACCAGGCTGCACTCCACCGTGGATATGTAAGTGAACCACAACACCATTAGAGGAAAGATTGCCGCCCGAATGAACGATTTCCCCCTCGATCGAAGTTGTGCCACCCTCCCCGTTCTGTCCGGACATCCCCGCCAGATAAGACAGCAAACCCTCAATGGTGTGCTTGCCGGTTGATGTGCTTTGAGGTGTATCCAGGGTGACAGAATTACCAGCCTTCAGCGTAATAGAGTCAGACGCGTGGATCAGCATGCTTTTGATGCCTGTCACGATGAACTCGCCAGTCGCATGGTTGTACTTGGCCACGGCGCCGTCAGGGTACTGACGTACGGTTTCATCGGGCGAGTGACTTGGTGGCGGATTCGAGTCTGATCCTAACGAACAAAGAATATACGCGCCGGCTATATCGCCGCCCGGCGACAGCAAGATAACCTGTTCACCGCGGGTAGGAGGATCCCACGTCTTTGTCTGCCCCGAACGGCGCTCGCACCACGGACGCCAATCGGTCTGCAAATTGCCTGTTTTGACGCGAACACGGGGGGGGTCGCCGTGGTCGATGTCCATGATCGTTCCAATGCGAATCAGATTCTGAATTAGGCGGGCAAGCTCTTCGTTACTCATACCCGACATGATGGGCAATTGCTTACGCGCGTGCGTGGGCGCTGGTTTGTATTACCAAGTTACCGAAAGGTCAGTCGAGCGCGGCGAGGTGCCTTAAGTAGGCGTCAGCAATCGAGTCGAGTTCCTGTTTGCTTAAGCCCAGTAGCTCCCGCTTTGGAGTAATAAATTGTTGGCCCGTGCGCGATGTGTGCTTGTCGCCGTACTGGTGAACAATGGCTATCATGCCGGCACGGCCGCGAAAGCCCACGCTAAGACCATCCGAATCGGATTCCACCTTAAGATATCTTTGCGTGCGCAATCTGGCGAACATTGCCCTACGCTTGATCGTACCTTTCTTGCTGCGCAGGCCTTTGCTTTGACTTTTGCGAGGTGCGTAGGCGGTTCCATCAGGATTTCTCTGACTAGCTATACGAGAGGCCTGTGACCGTCTAAGTTCGTAGGCCACACGCCGATTAACCGCCCGCCTCTGAGCAGGGTCGATTTGCAGCAGCAACGCAGCAATCCAATCATCAATCTGTTGGATATCGTCAACCATCAAAACTTGGGCGCCCAGGCAGGAACGCTGAATATACCCAACGACTCGCCACTCGACTTATCTACCAGCTCTATCGAAACGCCCTCAAGTGGGAAGTCTGGGTGCACAGGTTCACCAACGTGCGCAGCCTTCAGCCGGCCATCGACCTCGCTAACTATGACACGCTCAGTCAGGTCGACCTGAAGCGACAAGTCAATAGTGTCTTGATTCAAAATTTCAGCATCGAATCGAATCAGGTTATTTGAACGCTCCTGGTTTTCAAAAAGCTCTGGTTGCTGCGTACGAAGGTAGGCCAGCATCGGCAAGACGATTTGATCCGCATGGTTTGGGTAGTCCTGCACTATGACGTTAAGCGTGTATTGATACTCATAAGACAAGCTTGCCGCCCCGCGAGAGACCACGCGGCCAGCATCTAAAAAGACCTGAAGCTTATCTGGGTCGCGTCGAAGATATGGATTCGCTCGTGTGATAATTTCACGGATCGCGTCGGGCTTGAGCATCAGTAGCGGCCTTTTGCTGACAGTTGTAAATCATATCGACCTGGGCCGCACACAAAGCCCAATCGGCTTCAGTTTGCTCTAATACCAGATTCAATTCGCCGTTCGTTCGTGGACTCGCCGCCTGCATCACGCAAGGCACTACCGGTGGGCACTGGTTTAGCGTAATCTGCGGCACCTCGCGCGGCCGGGCGCTCCCGCAACCTGACAATATCAGCAGGCAAAGACTGATCAGCCCAAATACGGATTTCTTGCACATCGCTTTGTAACCTCCTGATTTCTTGCTGTCGCTCATTTAGACTGAGCTGAATCTTACTGTTTGCTGCTAGAAGCATTTGAATACCCTCGACTTGCCCCCGGTTGAGCTCGACGACCGAGTCCACGTTCTCGATAAGTTGAGTTATCGCCCCTGACTGCGCGTTGATCATGTCTTTTTGCGTTGCGATCGTGCGCCACATAGACCAGATAGATAGCAACAAAGCAACACTTATTAAATAGGGCAAAGCCCGCGTAAGAAGGGCCATCATGCGGCCTCCTGAAGAGCTTCTGAATGCCGCTTATATGCTCTGGCCAGCTTCACGTCGTACAAGTTATCGGCATACGCCGGGCCGTTGTACAGGCGCGCAAAAGTTGACCACCGCCTTTGCCTTAATGCCCTATGAAGGTCTTTGTCGGCCAAAATGAATCGAACAAAGGTTCGTAACTGGTTGCACTCACTTTCCTGCTGATAGGCAACAAACTCTTCAACAGACTTAAAGCCCAGTGACTCAGCATGAAACCCCATGATCTGGAAGAGTCCCCAACTACAGGACTCAAACGCAGCTGATGCATTGATACCCTTGGCAACGCTTAGACGCGTATATTCACTGATGCCACCGGCATAACCACCTCGGGCCTGATTAACCACACCCGGGAACTTCTTTGCCCAAGGCTGAGGGTCAATCTTTCGGGTGACCAGTTGACGCCAAAACACATGGCGCTCAAACAAGATCACAGGCAAGTTATCCCTTACGAAACCCAAACCCCGTGACTCGACCTCGTTGACTGCCAGAATGCTTGCAAGGTCGACCTCAAGGTCAAGCGCCGCTTGGCTCAAAGTGGACTGGCGCAACAACCTGCCAGTCTCTTGCCCCTTAAGCACCGCTTCAGTCTTAGGCCCGTATATGCCATCGACAACCAGCTTTGCCCGTGCCTGAACCTGACGAACCACGGCCTGGGTAGAGCGGTCATAAATATTGGTCTGCTCAAGTTTGTAGCCAGCCATGTACAGACGGCGCTGAAGGTCGCCGACATGTGCCCCAGTATCGTTTAATCGAATTATCACGACTGTCCCCCTTGGCGCTTAGCTCCGAAGTACTTGTCGCTGTAGGTCTCAATCACCTTGGCCCCACCCCAACCTGCCAGAGTGACAAGCGCCAACTGCAAGAAATTATTCGTGTCTGCGGCCTCTGCAACGGCATACGTCACCAGACCCGCAACAAATCCAACACCAATTCCATAGGCTAGCTCTTTGATCAGCTTAGACACGAAAACCGACTCGTTCTTCAACCTGAATGCCGTATTGGCCATAGATGCGCAGATAGCGCTCATCAAATTGATCACAAGATCAACCGCCGTACCGGTGGTGTTCAGATGCGCCCACAATGACAATTGAGAGGCATAAACGGACGCGCTCATGGAATAAGAGCAAATGATAATAAGCAGGTCTTTCTTTTGAAAAAATTTAGACATGTATCCCTCGGCATGCTTTCTGGCTGATAACCCCGTCGCGGATACAAAACATCATCCCGGCTAATGCCAACATAACGTAGTAGCTGATAACCGTGACCAGTCCCTCTTCAATGTGTCGGTTGACGATGATGATCGTGCCGTAGTAACAAAACACTGGCGGCAAGAAAAGCAACGGCCTGCGACGACTGAATATCGCCATCGCCGGCTGGATACGCCGACAACTTAAAGAGGTGCAATATCGAATCATGGCCATTAGCCCATCGATGGCTAATAAGCTGCCTGCGCCAATCAGACATGTAATGATCAACAACGAACTGCCATACATCTGCAGTGCCTGATAGAAAATCGACGAGGGCACAAACAAACCTGACAGTCCTTGGTACAACGTCAAGAGGCCATAAAAAATCCGCATGGGCCAATCAGCTGATGCATTCATGCTGAGATAAGTTCGACGAGTGCCGAGTCTTTTTAATGTCAATCCCATAGCTTCACCGTATCAACTGTTGTGGTTCTAACCACCACGTCTGGTAACACCACCTTGGTGCCATGGGCCAGTATTGGCCCCTGATCAACCAATTTCGGATTCAACTCGTAAACCTGCTCAACGACGTCACGAGTTGCACCTAAATACCGCCAACAAAGCGAATCAACCGTGTCGTTTTGATGTGCGTAAACAATCATCAAAGGGCCTCTATGGTTGCCCGGGGCTTACCTAGCAAATCGCTAATCGCCCATCGCATAGTTCGGCGGGAATAATCAGGTAAATCTTCCTGATCATCAACGCGACGATCACCCGCTCCGGTGGTATCGAAGTCCCGGTACCGCTCTACCAGTTCGGCCTTGGCATAGAAGTGGACAGCACGCAGGTAAAGATCGGTAAGCCTACCCTCCGGCATGCCGTCAGGGTTCGTTTCACGCAGCTGCTCGGACCAGTCAGCCAGCTCATCGTTTACAGAGTACGCAGCGTTCAGCAAGGCCTCATGCAGACGATCTTCGGTGACCGTCCCGTTAAGCCGAATTACGGACCGTGCGTATGCAAGCTGAAGGTTAGGCCACCAGTCCTGCTGAATAGATTCAGGCGCGGAACCAGAGTCTGGGTTTTGCGGATCTGCAGCAGCTACAGCAAAAGACATGATCAAGTCCTAGTGTGGCGGTGGGCGGGCGTCAGGGCTGGACGCAATTCAATGGCCATCCCATCTGCCCGCGCCGCCACGGCTCGGGGAGCACAGTTAGGCGTTGCCTGGGGCAATCTCCGCCTGTAGTTCTTTGATGATGACCTTGACGCCGATTTTCTCGTTCAGCGTCAAGGCCCGTTCGTAATGCTCGAGCGCCTCGGGCAGCTGGTTAGCCAAGCGCAACTCATAGCCCATAGCCTTGTGCAGCTTGGCGCGAGCCTGGTCTGGCATGTCCAACTTCTCCGTCAATGACATGGTTTCCCACAGCAGGTTGTATGGGAAAGTTTGCCCGTCCTTCTGTACAGCCAAGGCGGCCTCAGAGATTTCGTCAACGATGACAGTTTGAACATTGCGTTCATACTGATCGGGAAGTACCAGGTCATGCTTGACGACATAACTTGCAATACGCAACGCTTCTTCGAAGTCGCCCACGTCCATCCGCCAAACCATGACTGTGACCAGAACCTCGTCCTGGGCGCCCTGGCCCTGCTCGAGAGCCCCTGCTACCCAGTTGTCATAATCAGGCAAGATTTCGCGCTTGACCTCGATCTTGCGCTCTACGCTCTGAATTTCCTTCAGGCGGCGCTTATCGTCGTAAAGCTTGGCCAGCATGAGTTCGTAAGCATTGGAGCCGGCCAGGGACTGGCCAGGCTCAGCAGCCGCCGACGCACGCGCCGCCATCACGGTCGCGAAGCGGCGCTGGGCTGGTGTAGTAACCATAGTTAGGTCTCCTAGTTCAACGGGCTAGATCAGACCGTGGCTACTTCAATGTTCTCGATGAGTGCCGCGCAACCGTAGTCTTCCAACTCGAAGGCATCATTCGACGACTGGTAGGTTTCGATGCGATCGCGCTTCGGGTTGTCAATGACAGACCGTCGCTGTGTACCGCTTTGCGCATAAACAGAAATGTTGTCGAGGCGAGTGATCAGAATGGCGTTGTCCGGGAAATACGGAACCTGAAGCGCCGTCTGGTTGCCGATCCGCTTCTGGCCGATGATGATGTCAGAAGCCAGCTGCTCGGTCGGTGCCTGATCTTTATTGACCAATGGGAAGTACTTATCGGACATCAGCTTGCGCCCAACAATGGCTACCAGTTGGGTATCGTTGCGGTACCAGGGGTCGATCATGCTACTGACGACATCAAAAACCAGTGCGTCGATATTCTTGTACTCATCCGACGCCCCGCCCACAGATACCTTATTGCTGGCGGGATCCGTTTCCTTCATCCAGCGGGCTGGCGCCTTGGTACGGATCTTTTGCAGCCAGCCAATATTGACGTCTTGCAGAAGAGGGTTCGTAGTGATGTTGGTCGCGGCTGCGGCCGACGTGCCATTGAAGCCAATCATGATTCGGTCTAGAGCAATACGCTGGATGATCATATTGCTCAGGCGCAGTTGGAAGTCGGGAAACTTAGCCCAGGCATCGAGCGTCGCGTAGCGAATGTGAGTGTCGTAGTTGGTTTGCTCACAACGATACTTGCTGTCGTCCAGTGCACTGACATCACGGGTTTGGCGGTCACCGGTGGTCGTGTTAGTGCGACTGGCGATAGGACCACCGACACCAAGGCCGATTTTTTCTCCTTCCTGTTCGTCCACCAAATAGGTATTGATAGAAGAAAGGAAACTACTTGATTCTTGAATCTTGCTTTCGAGTTTTTGCTGCACACTGGGTATGGCGGCAAACTTGCTCGTCACAGCATCGACGCTCACGTTGTTCAACGCGGCCAATCGGGAAAGGTATTCATTGAACTTCAGGCGGGTATCGTTACGCATTGCGGTCTCCGGTCAGTGATCTTGAAAAGGCTTTGTATGAAATAACGGGATCGGTTGGGTTAGCAGTCTGTCTGAACCTTGCCGTCTCCCCCTGTGGCCGGTGGCCGTTTTTCGTTGCTGGCGTCGGCTTTTTCGACGGCTGCCTTAAATTCGTTGAAAGACTCTTGCAGCTTTGTCAGGGTTTCCTGGCCGGCCGCATACCCAGCAAAGTTTTTGCTGAACTCGTTGAATCGGCTTTCCAGATCTGCGCTGTGGTTGGCTACCTCTTCGACGGCGCCCAGCACCTGCTCCAGTTGATTGTCCGTCTTGACCGCTTGCTTTCGGAACTTGCCCAGCACGTCCTTGATGCGATCGGAGAAACTTGAACCTTCGTTCACCTCTTCGAACTCCAGCTCGACTTCAACAGCAGAAGAAAAAAGATTGTCTTTGTCCTGCTTGCGACCGGTTAGTGGAGAACCCTCCGGATTATTCTGGGTGAACGCCAGCATGTCGGTTCCCAACGAAGCGGGGCTATCGGTTACGGCCAGTCCCACCAGGTACGCCTCACCGGTGTCGGCGAATTCAGGATTAACTTCGATACTGGTGTAGATTTTCTGACGGGCCTTGTTCATTTTTACGAGCGCTTCTGTAGGCTCGATCTGAGCGTATAGGCCCAACTTTCCATCGTCCTTCTTGCGTGCTTCGAGAGCAATCACGTCCCCATATGCCTGAAACGGCCCTTCAGGTAGCATGCCGCGCACGTGCTCGAGCCAGACCCTGGCGCCGTACGTCGCACGATTGAAGTTCTTAGCCATCTGCTGGATCCATGCAGACGTAATGGTTCGCCCGTCTGTGGTGGCACCCTCAGTGGCAACGCAAAAAAACTTGGATTTGAATTTCATGTCGGCTCTCGCTCGCAAATAACGATGTGCAGACATGATTGCCGCTTAGGCTGGCGGCCTCAAGAATACTGGTTTTGTAAACAGCATTTACCAAGCACTTTCTATTTTTAATAAGTGTGCCGTTGCCTATTCTGGCAGGCATGTTTACACAAGCAGCCGAACATGACAACCGCCGCCTTGCCAAGTTTTTGTACTGGCAAGGATGGGGTGTGACCGCTATTGCCGAGTACTTGCAAGAGAAGCAGCCAACAGTGGGGTCATGGAAGCGGCGCGACGGCTGGGACACCGCGCCCGTGATCGAGCGTATTGAGGGTGCTGCAGAATGTCGCTTGGTGCAGCTTGTGCTGAAACAGGCGAAAACTGGACAGGACTTTAAGGAAATCGACCTGCTGGGCCGCCAGATGGAGCGCTATGCACGCGTGCGCAAGTACTTGGGCGGTGGCAATGAGGTCGATCTGAACCCGAAACTGGCCGCCCAAAACGATAAGACAAAGCGCAAGCCAACAAAGAATTTTATCTCCGAAGAGCAGATCGAGAAGCTGGTCGAGGCCTTCGATGACACGCTATTTGACTACCAACGACGATGGGCGACTAACCGAGATCAACGCACTCGAATCATTCTGAAGTCCCGCCAGATCGGGGCCACCTGGTTCTTTGCACGAGAGGCCTTCGTTGATGCACTGCTGACCGGCCGCAATCAAATTTTTATTTCCGCATCGAAATCCCAGGCGCATGTTTTCAAACAGTACATCCTGCAGTTCGTGCGTGACACCATCGGCGTCGAGCTGCGAGGCGACCCCATCGTTCTGTTCAACGGTGCAACCCTGTACTTCCTGGGCACGAACTACCGGACGGCACAGAGCTACCACGGCAATCTGTATGTCGACGAGTTCTTCTGGATACCCGGATTTGAGCAGCTGAACAAAGTGGCCTCCGGCATGGCCATGCACAAGAAGTGGCGTAAAACCTACTTCTCGACACCATCAGCCATGAGCCACGAGGCGTACCCGTTCTGGTCTGGGGAGCGCCACAAAAATCGCGGCAAGAAGAACGCCGTCAAGATGGACGTCAGCCACAAGGCCCTACAGGCCGGCAAACTATGCTCGGACCGAATCTGGCGCCAGATTGTGACCATCTTCGATGCGGAAGCAGGTGGCTGCGATCTTTTCGACATCGAAGAGCTCAAGGCAGAATACACAGAAGAAGAGTTCGACAACCTGTTGAAGTGCTGCTTCATAGACGACACCAAGTCTGTGTTCCCGCTACAGCTGCTGCAGCGTTGCATGGTCGATTCGTGGGAAATATGGACAGACTACAAACCCCATGCCGCCCGGCCGTTCGGAAACCTACCCGTCTGGGTCGGCTACGACCCGTCTTCAACAGGTGACAAGCAAGGATGTGTCGTGGTTGCTCCACCCAGCGTACCTGGTGGAAAGTTCCGCATTCTGGAACGGATCCAGTTTGAGACGCCCGACTACCAGGAGCAGGCAAACGAGATCCAGAAGCTCACCAAAAAGTACAACGTCACACACATCGGTATCGACACTACCGGCATGGGCATGGCTGTGCATCAGTTGGTCAAACTGTTTTTCCCGGCTGCCGTGGCCATCAACTACTCGGTTGAGGTCAAGACGCAAATGGTGCTTAAAACGCAGAACGTCATGCGTAACGGGCGCCTCGAGTTCGATTCCGGCTTCATCGACCTCGCACAGTCATTCATGTCGATAAGAAAGATCATCACGCCATCCGGGCGCCAGGCCACCTACGCCTCCGGCAGAACCCAGGCAGTCGGGCACGCTGACCTGGCCTGGGCAACCATGAACGCCATCGCGCATGAGCCTTTGGAAGGCTCGACCGATGCTAATCAGACCATTATGGAAATCAGTTGATGGACAAGCAAGAGCAAACCGTGCCGAGAACCGGCGTCGAGGTTTTTTCATTCGGTGAGCCGGAGTCAGTGCTGGATCACGGCAGAATCGTCGAGTACTTCCAGGCCTTGGACAACGGACGCTGGTACGAACCACCGATCAGTCTGGACGGCCTTTCGCGATCTTTCAGGTCCAGCCCGCACCACAGCTCGGCCATCTACGTTAAGCGCAATATCATCGCCAGCACGTTCCGGCCGCACCCGCTGCTATCACGTAGCTCCTTCAGCTCGTTCGCCCTGGACTACCTGGTGCTGGGCAACAGCTACCTGGAGCTTCGTAGCAACCGGCTGAACGAACCTGTAGCGCTCAAGCATGCCCTGGGCAAGTACATGCGCCGATCCAGCAAAGACCTCAACCAGTACATTTTTCTAAAAGACTGGTTGAATGAGCATGAATTCCAGCAGGGAACGATCTTTCACCTAATGGAGCCAGACATCAACCAAGAAATTTATGGTGTTCCTGAGTATCTGTCCGCGCTGCAGTCTGCCTGGCTTAACGAAAATGCCACGCTGTTCCGGCGCCGGTACTACAAGAACGGCAGTCACGCCGGGTACATCATGTACCTGACCGACCCAGCCCATAACGAGGAAGACATTAATGCGCTGCGCGAGGCAGTCAAGAGCAGTAAAGGTCCGGGGAATTTCAGGAATCTGTTCATGTACGCGCCAGGTGGTAAGGAAAAGGGTATGCAAGTCATACCCCTGTCTGAGGTTGCAGCCAAAGATGAGTTCTTCAACATCAAGAACGTGACTCGTGACGATATCTTGGCAGCTCACCGTGTGCCCCCGCAGCTGATGGGGGTAATGCCAAGCGTAGCAGGCGGCTTTGGGTCGGTGGGCCCCGTGACCAGGGTCTTTGTAAAGAACGAGCTCGTGCCTCTGCAGGAACGATTTAAGGAGTTGAACGACTGGATCGGTGAAGAGGTGGTTCGCTTCAATGAGTACGCTATCGAAGACGACACCACACCGGCGCCGACCTTACGCTGAAAGTCCACCTGCAGCTGCTTGAGCCGCCTTCGGGCGGCTATTTTTTTGCCTTGTGAACCTGCTTGACATCGGGCTGGGCCAGCGAGCTGGCCAAAAAGTGACCAGCGCCGGCCCCTACCCGGCTATCGCCGTCCCCTCCTCGCCGCCGACGCTCATCGAACAAACAAGTATTAATGCACTGACTAACGTGCAGAACAGCCGCCAGAGGCGCTTTAACAGCCCCATCCATACCAAATTGCGGATATTCAAAATAATGCCGTATGCGCCCTCCTGTCTATCTACTCTTGCCCCAGGTCAGGTTTAAAAATAAACAGGCGGACCATGGGAAAACCGTAACCTTTGTAATCTGACCAAAAACATAAACATAACCTAATGATTTAAAAAGAATTGTCAGGTTACGGTACCACCGTAATTTAACGTAACCAAAACCGTAATCTTTTTATAGGTCATTGATTTATAAAGAATATATTTTTTATGATAATTACATTAACTGACTGTAATAAGGTTACGGTAAGGTTATGCAAAAGTTACATTCTTACATTAAGCTGAAAAGCCCATGAATAAGGGCTTTCAAGAGATTTTCGGAAAAAGATTACAAAGGTTACGGTTTTCCCATGGCCCACCCAAATTTTTTACAGTGATACTTCACGTGCGCAGGCACACGCGTGCGTCTCTGCTCAAAAGGAGTATCGACTCAGCATCTGCTTAATGGTGGCCGGTCGTCTTGCTGGCCAAGCACGAGAGTTACGGCCGCGACCTGGCCAAGTCTATGACAGGCATTCGGAGCCGCGGCAGCAGCAAAAAAAAAGCCCCTTAGCAAGGGGGCGTTGGGGTAATTTTGGGGGATTAGAGGGTACAGGACAGTACAGGACAGTACATAACGGGTAGTGAGCGCACCTTTAAATATGCATATAAATCAATATGTTAATGTCGAGCACAATTCTACGAACCAAGGGGTCGTGGGTTCGAATCCTGCCAGCCGCGCCATATTTAAAAGGGCCTTCCTTCGGGAAGGCCCTTTTTCTTTGTGGGCTTTTGTTGGGCGCGGGTTTTTCTGAGTATTGAGGCTGGACCTTTGCAAGACAGGTCTTGCCACGCATCGCATGGCCCTAAGGGGCTTCCCAGCGTCCAGACCTTGCCCGTGGCGAGCGCGGAACTCGTGGGCTCGACCCAATGGGTCGAAAACGCCCACTCAAACAGCCGCGCCCTTGCCCGCCATATTCATACTTCGGGCATAACTTGCGGGCGATACTTGCCAATACAACGCGGCCACTACAACGACGCAACCCAGATGCATTGCCCAGCCGGCGCCGAAGCCGCCAGTGGACTCGTGCAGCGCTGCGACAATCCAGGGCGGCATAGCGGCAATAAGAAAGCCGCCGCCTTGCATCAAAGCCGACAGCGTGCCAGCTTGAGTGGGATCGGGCAGGTGATCGAGCGCCACAATAAGCGACAAGGCAAAACATCCGCCCAGACCGGCCCCCAGCAGCATGGACCAGATCAGTGGCGCCGCCAATGGCCAAAAGGCCAGCCCTGCAAAGCCAATCGCCTGCATGGCCAGCACCAGCGCCAACCAGGGCCGACGATCTTTTCCTTTTCGAGCGAGTATAGGTAGCGTTAGGGCCGTTACTGCCTGGCAAACCGACATATACGCCAGCAAACTGCCACTGGCAGAGGCGCTCCATCCAAATTCTCGGTAGAAAGGCGCCAGCCACGCTACCGCCGTTGAGTATCCCCCGTTGACCAGCCCAAAACAAACCATCAGCAGCCAGACGCGGGGCCGGCGAAGATAGGCGGACAATGACAGACGGGCCGGAAAAACGGGAACATCGCGAGGTAAGTAGCGAGCTACAAGCAACAGCGCTACGGCCGCCGGCAAAGCCATCCAGGCGAGTCCGACATGCCAATTGCCAGTAGCTGTAGCCACCCAGGGCGATACTTGCGCCCCCAACGCACCGCCGCCCATCAACATGGCAGAATACAGCCCCATTACCATGCCGACACGCTGTGGCAATTGACGTTTAATAACCCCAGGAAGTACGGCCTGCACAACTGCGGCACCGAGGCCAAGTAAAGCCGCCGTACCGATCAACTGCCAGCCATTGGTGGTAAACAAACGCAAGAACGAACCGGCCACAAGCAACACTAGGGCGATCACCATGGAAAGACGCCCGCCGATACGCGCTTGCAGCACAGGGCCGGCAAATGCAAAGACACCCATCAGCAGCATGGGTACCAGGGTGAGCAGCGAGATGCCTTTTAAATCGAGGCCGGTGGCCTGGCTGATATCGGCGGCCAGAGGCCCTACCCCCGTGATGAAGGGCCGCAAGTTAAGACCGATAAGAACAACTGCAGCCAAAAGGACAGCCGTTGACGCTGACGGCGCTGGTTGAGCGTTATGGATACTGGACACGCTCAACGGGCTCCGGCAGCTTTCAGCATGCTTTCGATCTCTTTATAGCCACGTGAACGCGCGTGCTGCAGCGGCGTAACACCTTTGTCATCGGCAAGATTGACATCGGCCCCGGCGTTGATCAGAAGCGCCACAATTTGCTGGTGCGGCTCGCCGCCAGCGCCAAGAATGATTGCCTCTAGAAGCGCAGTCCACCCCAGCCGATTAACATGGTCTACGTCTACGCCCGCCTCGATCAAGGTGCGTACCGTATCGACATGGCCACGTTCGGCCGCCGGAATTAGTGCCGTACCGCCGTAACGATTGGTGCTTTTTAAGTCGGCACCATGCGACAAGGCCATCTTCAGAATGTCGAGATGCCCGCGGGCGCCAGCATAAAGATAGGGGCTGTCGTTGATGCGGTCTTTGGCGTTGACGTCGGCTCCGGCATTAATCAATGCGGCAGCCGCGTCGACCAGGTTGGCGTGAGTCGCCACCAAAAGCGCAGTCTCGCCGTTGTCATTGCGGGCGTCGACACTGACGCCATCGGCCAACAGCTGTTTAAGGCTGACAATGTCATTTTTAGCCGCTGCAACATGCAACGGCGTATTACCCGCCGCGTCAGCGCCCGCCGATAGACCCGGCGCGATGGCCAAGATTGCAATAAGACAACCCGCAAAAATTTGACGACAATTCATTTTTTAAACCTCACGTTTTACGCCGCAAGCTTAGCACCTACACGCGCCCGATACTGGCCTAAAATGGTCAGCGCCTGCTGCAAAAGCAAGGGCACCCAAAGACTGCAGCAACACACTATCAACACACACAACCCAACAGAACACCCATCGTGAAAAAAGTATATCTGGCCGGCCCTGATGTGTTTCGCCCCGATAGCCACGTCTGGGGCAAACATTTACAAACCCTTTGCCAACAACAAGGTCTGATCGGCCTGTACCCACTGGATAACGAGATTGCGCCAGCGGCGACACCGCAGCAAACTGCATCGGCCATTGCACAAGCCAATATGCGTATGATCGCGCAGGCAGACGGGGTTATCGCCAACCTCGAACCGTTTCGAGGCGCTGAACCCGATTCCGGCACAGTGTTTGAAGTGGGCGTTGCCGTGGCTTTGGGTAAACCCGTTTGGGTGTATTTCCCGTGGGCGGGCGACCTGCGGCAGCAAGTCACCCACGATGATCAAGGGCATTGCACTCAGGGTTGGCTGGTCGAAGACTTCAGCCTGCCCCGAAACCTGATGCTGGCCTGTCAATGGCAAGGCTATAGCCCGACGGTAGAAGCGGCCATTTCGGCCATGGCAACGCATTTATTGGGCCCGAGCGATAAACGAAATTAAGCAAATGACTCACATATTACGCATCGAAAACCTAACCAAACGCTATGACGATCACCTTGTATTCGAGGGGCTGAACCACAGCTTCGAACCAGGCTGCGTGGCCCTGTGCGAAGAAGAAAGCACCGGAAAGACCAGCTTGCTGGCGATTATTGCGGGTGCGATGGCGCCCAGCTCGGGCGACGTCTGGATTGACGGGCATTCGTTAAAAAAAGCACCGCGCGAAGCAAAACTGCGCCTGGCCTACATCCCCGACGATTGCCTGCAGTTTCCGGACATGACCGGACGGGCACTGCTGGAGCGTGTCGCCGCAGAAAAAAATGTAGCGATCGACGACAATGTGATTGAGCTTGCGTCGCGGTTTGAACTGACAGAGCACCTGGACAAACGTTTTGAACAAATGTCGACCGGGATGCGCCGCAAGGTTTACTTGACCGCTGCAGCGTTGGGCAACCCGGCCGTGGTGATTGCCGATGGCCCGAGCAGCGGACTGGACTCGGCCTCCTGTGCCGTACTGGCCGACGTTTTCAAAACCTGGGGTCGCGATTGTGTGGTGCTGTTTGCCAGCCACGATGCCAAGCTGGTGCAGGAATGCGGTGCTACGCCGTTAAATATTTCGGCGCCAGACTAAATTTCAGAAACAAGCGGCAACGGGCGGCACGGCCGCCCAACGCAAGCCACTGCCACCTCGTAAACCTGGCTACAACCGGCCCTCGAACTGATAGCGGCTACCCGGGTACCACATCGTCGCCACCGAAGCGACCTGGTCCAGCGCCAACGTGGTTCGGTACAGAACCAAACATGCCTCATGTTCCGGCACATGCAAATGAGCGGCAATATCAGCGGGTGCGTTGACCGCCTCGATGCAATAGCGCACGCCTTGCAAGGGCGCCACGCGCATCAAATGCTCATTCGGCGTAGAGACCGAAAAATCCAGTGTCATATAGTCGGGGGCAACCGCAGCGTTGACCCAACGATCTTCGTACTGGATGGGCGTCTGGTTATCGAAATGAACAATGATGGAATGAAATAAGAGGTGACCCGGCTGCACCTCGAACTGCACCGTCTGCGCCTCGGACGCAGGCGCACTTTCAAGTAACAACACTTGACTGCTGTGCCGATGACCTCGACTGCGCACTTCGTCGGCAATGTTTTTGATAGCCACCAGGGTTGCCTGATACTTGCGGTGCGCCACATAGGTGCCCGACCCTTGAATACGCTTCAAAATATTTTCGGTCGTCAGCTCTCGCACTGCCCGATTCACCGTCATGCGCGACACACCAAATTGGCGCGCCAACGAAACTTCTGGCGGAATGACCTCCCCCTCGCGCCACTTGCCCGCCTGTATTTCAGTCAACAGATAGTCCTTAATCCGTTGATAAAGCGGGACTTCCTGTTCAGACATACGTTCGCTCCATTCCCCGACGGGCAGGCACTGCATAAATAAAAGATCGGGATTTTCACCCGGAAAATTTTTTTTGCAAATAGGCTTTGCAAAGTTGTATAGACAAATTATGATAGAAAAAAAAGTGTAGCGAAACACTTATTTTCATAACCAAGGAGACAACATGAAACGCTATTCGCTTACCCGCAAGTTTTCACTCGCCCTGGCCGTATGCGCTGCTTTCGGCACCACCTCGGCGTTGGCCGATATCAAAATCGGCATTAACGTACCGCTTACCGGCTTTGCCGCAGCCGACGGTAACTCTGCCCTTACCGGCGCACAGTTGGCCGTTGAAAAAGCCAACGCAAGCGGCGGTATCAATGGCGAAAAAATAGATCTCATCGTTTACGACGACCAGGCCTCACCCAAAGACGCCATTCCGGCTGCCACCAAACTGACGGAAAAAGACGAGGTTGTAGGCGCCGTCTCGGGCTCATATTCAGCCTCGACACGCGCAGCAGCCAGCATCTTCCAAAACGCCAAAGTACCGTATGTGGTCGCCTACTCCATCGACCCCAGCGTCACCCGCACCGGCGACTACATGTTCCGCGTGTCCTCCATGGGCGAGGTCCAGGGCCGCGCCGGCGCAAAACTGGTCGACAACCTCGGCATAAAACGCGTTGTTCTGGTCACCCTTAAAAACGACTTCGGTCAGGCACTGGCCAACGGCTTCAAAGACGCCGCACCAAAGTTCGATCTCAACATCGTCAACGAATACGAATACGGTATCAAAGACCGCCAGTTTGGCCCGCTTATCGCCAAGGTAAAAAGCGATAACCCCGAAGTCATCTACGCATCCGGCTATTTCTTCAACGCAGGCCCGCTGGTGTCTCAAATGCGCGCCGCCGGCATCACGGCTCCCATCATTGGCCAAGAAGGCTACGACAGCGACAAGTTCATTGAAATCGCCGGCCCTGCTGCAGAAGGCACGTTGGTCACCACCTCGCTCGATCGCGAATCGGCATCACCCGTCACACAAGCCTTCTTGAAAGACTTCCGCGCCAAAGCGGGTTTCGGGGCCGATATGGTGGCCGCCTCTACTTACAGCGCCATGTCCATCCTGATCGAAGGGCTGAAAAAAACAGGCGGTAAAGGCGGTGCAGAACTGCGCGACGCAATCGCCAGTGGCTCATACGAAATGCCCATCGGTAAGCTCGAGTTCAACGACCTGCACGAAGTCAACAAAGACGTCCAGGTCCAGACCATCAAAAATGGTTACTGGGCACGCCACTCCGTCATTCACGACCCTGTCTTGCTGGCTGCCCCCACCAAAGACAGCAAGTAAGCCCGTCGGCCCCGCCCGCCTCGGTGGGGCCTCTTTTCCCTTCCTGAATCTGGAGTCAACATGCTCTTTGTCGAGCTCGTTGCCCAAGGCCTGGTGCAAGGCAGTCTGTATGCACTCATCGCCCTGGGGCTAACGCTGGTCTACGGACTGTTGCGCATCCTGCACGTTGCCCACGCCGCCTTGTTCACATTAGGCGGCTACGTCAGTGTGCTGGTCTATAACAGCACCGGCAGCTTGCCGCTGGCTTTTGTAGCCGCCATGTTGCTGGCTGGCCTGGTCGGTGTCGCCATGTACCGCCTGTGCTACGAACCCATTCTTAAACAGCCGCCCTATGTGGCCCTCATCGCCTCCATCGGCTTGTACATCGCCTTCGAAGAAGGTTTCCGCATTTTGTTCGGCGCCATGGGGCTGTCGTATGCGGTTCAACCCTTGCAAGAACATATCCCCCTATTCGGCGGCTTACAGTTTTCGCAGGCCGAAATCCTGGCCACACTCAGTACGGTTGCCATTATTGCCGTGCTGGGCTACCTGCAGGTCAAGACCCGTATTGGCATTGCCTGCCAAGCCACCGTCACCGATCCGCAAATGGCCGAATCGTTCGGCATCCGTCTGCGCACAGTACGCGACCTGAACTTCTTCGTCGGTTCGGCATTGGCCGGCTTTGCGGGCGTCTGGATGGGCATGCTCAATAATCTGGTCGAGCCCACCATGGGCAGCGTGCCTTCGTACAAAGGTCTGGCCATTATTGTGCTGGGCGGCATGGGGTCGGTACGCGGCACCCTGCTGGCCGCCCTGGTGCTTGGGGTAACCGAAGCCTTCGGCGCCATCTACCTCAGCCAGTTCGTCGACCGTGACGCCATCGCCTTCGCCTTCCTGATTCTGGTTCTCATGATCCGGCCCCAGGGGCTGTTTGCCAAGCGCTAAGGAGACAGATCATGGCTTACGAAATATCCCTTATTACCTCCATGGCCATCAGCGTCTTGTTTGCGCTGTCGCTTAACCTCATTACCGGCTTTTGCGGGCAAATCAGCTTAGGGCACTCGGCGTTTCTGGGCATCGGGGCGTACACCTCGGTCACGTTGTGCAATGCCGGTGTGCCTTTCCTGCTGACCTTGCCCGTCGCCATGTTGCTGGCGGGCCTAGTCGGCGCTATCGTCGGGCTGGCCAGCCTTCGTGTGCGACACGACTTCCTGGCCATTACCACCATGGGCGTCGTCTTCTTGTTTGTGGGCATTGTGCGTCAGCAAGACTGGCTGGGCGGCGAAATGGGCCTGTCCGGCTTCCCATCGTCGGGCTTCAGCAAGCCCGAATTCATGGTTTTTGCCGTCGTCCTGGCCGCGCTGGTTGCCGCCTTTTGCCTGTACATTAAAAAATCCTGGATGGGCCGGGTGTTCAACGGCATTGCCGAAGACGAAGACACCATGCGCGTACTCAGCATCGACGTGCCTCGCTACAAGCTGGCCGCCTTTGCCATGGGCACCGCGCTGGCCGGGTTGTCGGGCGGCTTGTATGCGCAGCACTTCAATTACATTGGTCCCGATAGCTTCGGCTTTATCGAATCAGTCACCGTGCTGTCCATGGTCGTATTCGGGGGCATCGGCTCGGTACCCGGCGTCATTTTCGGTGCTGCGGTGTTATCTGCGCTACCTGCCTGGTTCCAGGTCATTGGCGACTACAAACTGCTGGTCTACGGCGGGCTGTTATTCCTGATGATGCGTTTTTCGCCCAACGGCGTGGCAGGTATCGTTCGCGCTGTGTGGCGCCGGTTCAATAAACCCGTCACAGGAGGTGCCGCATGACACAGCACACGCATTTGCTTGAAGTGTCCGGGGTAACCGTCCAGTTTGGCGGGCTGGTCGCCGTCGACAACGTGTCATTCAATGCAGAGCGCGGCGAGCTTCTCGGCTTGATCGGCCCCAACGGGGCGGGTAAGACCACCGCCATGCGCAGCATCACTGGCGTGGTGAAGCCCGTTGCTGGTCGCGTCGTCCTCAATGGCAAAGATATCAGCAACTTGCCGGTTCATCAACGCATCCGCAAAGGCCTGTCGCTGTCGCAACAACTGGTCCGGCCATTTCGCGAAATTTCCATCCTCGACAACGTCGCACTGGCGGCCGGCAGCCGCTACACGCAATCACCCCTTAAAGCCCTGCTGCATGTTTCAGACCAGGCCGAACGCACTCGTGCCCTAACCATGCTCGAACGCGTGGGCATCGCGCACCTGGCTGACCAAATGCCGGGCATCCAGCCCTTAGGCGTGCTCAAGCGCATGGAAATGGCGCGTGCGCTGGCGCTCGACCCCGAACTGTTGCTGCTCGACGAACCGCTGGCCGGGCTGAACTCAAAAGAGGCGCGTACCCTGGCCGACACCATTGCCGAGGTCAATCAGCAAGGCGTCACCATCATTCTTATCGAACACAACCTGAGCGAAGTCATGCGTATCTGCCAGCGCCTGGTCGTGCTCGACAACGGTCGAAAAATCGCCAGTGGTGCGCCGCGCGAAGTCATGGCCCAGCCCAACGTACGGGCGGCCTACCTTGGGGCCGAAAGTACCGAAGCCAGCGATACCGAAACCGGAGACGCCCATGCTTGATATCAAAGATCTTTCTTGTGGCTACGGCGCCTTCGAAGCCGTACACGGCATATCGTTGTCGCTGCGCCCCGGCACGATCACCGGCTTACTGGGTGCCAACGGCGCCGGTAAGTCATCCACGCTCATGTGCCTGGCCGGCCACGTCCAACTTAACGGTGGTCGTATTGTTTTCAACGACGAAGACATCAGCCAACTGCCGGCCTACGAACGCGTCCGGCGCGGGTTGGCTATTTCGCCCGAAGGGCGGCGCTTGTTCAAAGACCTCAGCGTTGAAGACAACCTGCGGGTTGGCGGGCTGATCCGCCCCAAAAGCGATTTTGCCGAAGACCGCGACTTCGTACTGTCGCTATTTCCCCGATTGGGCGAACGGCTAACGTCGTTGGCGGGCAACCTGTCAGGCGGCGAGCAACAAATGCTCGCCATCGGGCGCGCGCTGATGACCCGACCGAAAGTCATTCTCATCGACGAGCTTTCGCTGGGTCTAATGCCTAAAGTTATTGACCTTTGCTACCACGCACTCGACGCCCTGAAGGGCAAAGGCATGGCGATTTTGCTGGTCGAACAAAACACTGACCGTGTCCTGAAAATTGCAGACGACATCTGCGTGCTCGAGTCTGGGCGTACGGTCTGGCAGGGCAGCGCCCAAGTCGCTGCCCAAGACCCCGACCTGGTCGCTGCTTATCTGGGCCTGCACTAACGCTAGGCCCAACACCACAACAACTGCTGTTATGCCTGTTTCTGAAGGAATGCCATCATGAACAACCCAAAAGACAACCACCCCCTCGCCGATCCCCGCATTGACCCCAGCCGCGTCATCCGCGCCCCCCGCGGCAGCGAAAAAACCTGCAAAAGCTGGGTCACCGAAGCCGCCTATCGCATGATCCAGAACAACCTGGACGCCGAGGTGGCAGAGAACCCGACGCACCTGGTCGTGTACGGCGGCATCGGCCGCGCGGCCCGCAACTGGGAGTGCTATGACCAGATTCTGGCTTCGCTGCGCGACCTTGAAGACGATGAGTCGCTGCTGGTGCAATCAGGAAAACCGGTCGGCGTATTTAAAACCCACCCCGACGCACCACGGGTGCTGATCGCCAACTCGAACCTGGTGCCCAAGTGGGCCACCTGGGAACACTTTAACGAGCTGGACCGCAAAGGCCTGTTCATGTACGGCCAAATGACCGCCGGCAGCTGGATTTACATTGGCAGCCAAGGCATTGTTCAGGGCACTTACGAAACCTTTGTCGAGGCCGGGCGCCAGCACTTTAACGGCGACTGGGCCGGACGCTGGATTCTGACGGCGGGCCTGGGCGGTATGGGCGGCGCACAGCCGCTGGCGGCTACACTGGCCGGCGCGGTGTCGCTAAACATTGAATGCCAGCAAAGCAGCATCGACTTTCGTTTGCGTACGCGCTATGTCGACAAGCAAGCCAAAGATCTAGACGATGCGCTGGCCTTGATCAAACACCATACCGAGCGCAAAGAAGCCATTTCTATCGCACTGCTAGGCAACGCGGCCGAAATTTTGCCCGAACTGGTTCGCCGCGCCAAAGCCGGGGGCATCCGCCCCGACCTAGTCACCGACCAAACCTCGGCCCACGATCTTATCAATGGCTACTTGCCCAAAGGCTGGACAGTCGAGCAATGGAAAGCCGCCCAGAAAGACGCCGCGCAGCACCCCGAACTGGTCAAGCAAGCCACATTGTCCTGCGCTGACCATGTCCAGGCGATGCTCGATTTCCACGCCATGGGCATTCCTACGGTCGACTACGGCAACAACATCCGCCAAGTCGCGTTCGACGCTGGGGTAAAAAATGCATTCGACTTCCCCGGCTTCGTTCCGGCGTATATCCGCCCCCTGTTCTGCGATGGCAAAGGTCCCTTCCGCTGGGTAGCCTTGTCTGGCGACCCTGAAGACATCTACAAGACCGACGCCAAAATTAAAGAACTGTTCCCGGAAAACAAAGCGGTCGGCCGCTGGCTCGACATGGCCAAAGAGCGCATCGCGTTCCAGGGGCTGCCCTCGCGCATTTGCTGGCTGGGCCTGGGCGAACGCAACCTGGCGGGTCTGGCCTTCAACGAAATGGTACGCAAGGGCGAGCTGAAAGCACCTATCGTCATCGGTCGCGACCATCTGGACACCGGCTCGGTGGCCAGCCCCAACCGAGAAACCGAAAGCATGCGCGACGGTACCGATGCGGTATCTGATTGGCCCCTGCTCAATGCCCTGCTGAACACTGCGGGTGGCGCGAGCTGGGTTTCGTTGCACCACGGGGGCGGCGTCGGCATGGGGTATTCGCAGCATGCCGGGATGGTCATTGTGGCCGATGGCTCCGACGCGGCAGAGAAACGCCTGGCCCGCGTGCTGATCAACGACTGCGGTTCGGGTGTTATGCGCCATGCCGATGCCGGTTACGTAGCCGCGATTGCGTGCGCCAAAAAGCACGGTCTTAAACTGCCCATGATCAAATAATCGCGGGTGTTCAACCATGCAGACCCCCCATCAAGGTCAGCCATGAGCGTTCTTAATGTTCTTCAGTTGCCCCCCGTGCCCTGGCGTAATGGCCAGGGCCAAACGCGCGAAATCGAAACCTTCCCGTCAGGGGCGGGTTTCGATAATTTTGTCTGGCGCATCAGCTTGGCCGACATCGAGCAAGCGGGTGACTTTTCGGCGTTCGACGGCGTCGATCGCATCATTACCCTAGTTAAGGGGTCGGGCGTCAACCTGAACTTTAACGATGGCGAACGGCAAACCCTGGAATACGGCATACCCTACCCTTTTGCAGGCGAACGTTCGCTGCATGCCACGCTGCAGAACGGGCCGGTGCAAGACCTGAACCTGATGCTGCGCCGTGGCCAAGCGGCAGGGCGCATTCAGGCCGAGTCAGCAGCGTCGGCCTGGCCTTGCGCACCAGGTACAACGTATCGGGTCTTCTGTCTAAAAGGCGCCTGGCAGCTTCTTGTCGAGCGTGCTGACGCAACCACCGACACGATCACACTGAGCACATTCGATTACGTGCCTTTACCCGACCAGGCAACGCATGTGCGTGCCAGCCCCACACAGCCCGACGGTCTGATACTGGTGGCCTGCATACAAGCAAGCCAACCGCCCTCCGGCACTGCCTAAACCACGCCGACACCCATCAACACTGCCGCATACGAGACATGACCTTATGAATGGTCTATTCGCTAAAACTGCTTTATTACCACAGGGTTGGGCTAACAACGTCACCCTGGAATGGAATGCCGAGGGTCTGCTGACCGCCGTGCTGCCCGACAGCGCGCAACCCCAGCCAGCGTGGCCCGTTGTCGACGTGCTGCTGCCCGGCATGCCCAATCTTCATTCCCACGCTTTTCAGCGCGCCATGGCCGGGTTGACCGAATACAGGTCGGCCTCACAAGACAGCTTCTGGAGCTGGCGCACCCTGATGTATGCCTTTGCACAAAAGCTCGACCCCGATCTGCTCAAGGCCGTAGCCAGTCAGCTGTATGTCGAACTGCTGCAAGCCGGGTACACGTCGGTTTGCGAGTTCCATTACATTCATCACGATATCGGCGGACTGCCCTATAGTGATCAAACCCTGCTGGCGCAATGTCTGGTGGAAGCCGCCGAGGCAACCGGCATGGGCTTAACGCTGCTGCCGGTCATGTATCAGTACGGAGGGTTCGGCAACGCTCCGCCATCAAACGGCCAAGCCCGCTTTCTGAATTCGCCCGATTGGATGCTGAACACGTTGATCACGCTGCAACGCCAGCACCCTCAACATTCGGGACTGCGATACGGGATAGCACCGCATTCGTTGCGTGCCGTGTCTCAGGCATCGTTGCAAGAACTACTCGATAGCCTGGCCACCTTCAACCCCGATGCGCCCATTCACATCCATATTGCCGAGCAAACCAAAGAGGTCGATGACTGTATGGCGCACTACGGCCAGCGCCCAGTGCAGTGGCTGCTCAACCACTTCAATGTCGATTCGCGCTGGTGCCTGGTGCACGCCACCCACATGACAGATGCAGAAACTACAGCAGTCGCTCGCAGCGGCGCCGTGGTTGGCCTTTGCCCGTCGACCGAGGCCAACCTGGGCGACGGTATCTTTAACGGCATTACCTACAAAAACGCAAACGGTGTCTGGGGGATAGGATCTGACAGCAACATCATGGTTGATGTCGCCGAAGAGCTGCGATCTTATGAGTATTCGCAACGGCTGCTGCACCGACAAAGAAACGTGTTGGCCGCCGGCGCTGATGGCTCGGTGGGACACCACTTGTTTACCGAAGCGCTGAAAGGCGGCGCCCGTGCCGCGGCGCGACCGGTAGCCGGCTTGGCCGTTGGCCAGCGGGCCGACGCCCTTGTGCTTGACGCCGGCCACCCCGACCTGACCGGCAAAAAAGGCAATGCGTTATTAGACAGCTTTGTGTTTGCCAGGCACGGTAACGGCCTGATCACCGATGTCATGACGGCGGGCCAATGGCGCGTTCGCCAAGGCACCCATGTACAGCAAGCGGCCGTAACCGATCGCTATCGCAAAGCGCTGTCAATTCTATTGACCGCTTAAGGTCTTTTTTATCTGGAATTCATCATGAGCAATACAGTCCCCGCCTTCAAATTTCATCAGGGCACGACGCCTTTGCTGGTCTCCATGCCGCACGTTGGCGTGCATATCCCCGACGACATCAAGGCCGGCATGACGCCCGAAGCGCTGCGCCTGCCAGATACCGACTGGCACCTTGAACAACTATACGATTTCTTGGCCGCCCTAGGCGCCTCGGTGCTGGTGGCGACACATTCGCGTTATGTCGTCGACCTGAACCGCCCTAAAGATGACGAAAATCTGTACCCCGGCCAAGACACGACCGGCTTGTGCCCAGTCGACACCTTCCATCGCGACCCCATCTATGGCAATGATGCGCAACCCGATGCGGCCGAAATCCAACGACGGGTGACCTCTTACTGGACGCCTTATCACAACCAGTTGTCTCAAACGCTCAGCCAGCTGAAAGCAACACACGGCGTTGCCCTACTCTGGGATGCACATTCGATCTGTTCGGTAGTACCCCGATTTTTTGAAGGCAAACTACCCGACCTGAATATTGGTACGGCCAACGGCGCCTCTTGCGACCCCGGGCTTTTGGCACAGGTTAAGACCATTGCCGATGGCTCGGGCTACACCGTGGCCGTCAACGGCCGTTTCAAGGGGGGCTACATTACCCGAAACTACGGCAGACCCCAAGAAAATATCCACGCCATACAGCTTGAGCTTTCCGAAGCCACCTACATGCAAGAAGCTTACCCCTATGGGTTCGACGAAACACTGGCCAATCAGGTTCGGCCGACATTACACGCATTCTTGTCGCAAATGCTGACCTGGGCAAAGCAACAAGGTTAGTTTTTCAGCGCTATCGCACCGTTCGGGCGCAGCACGCATTTCATATCTTTCATACGCTCAAGTCCAAAAAGAGGCCACGATGACACTTTCTGCTGACAATGCATGGGACGACCTCTGGCTGAACGTCCACCTGGCCACGATGCAGCCCGGCACGGGCTATGGCGAACTTCTTGATGCAGCTATTGCTGTCAAGCACGGGCGGATAGCCTGGCTAGGCAAGCGTTCCGATTTACCCACCGGGCACGCTGCCGTCAGGCAACACGACGGCCATGGGTGCTGGATCACCCCGGGCCTGATCGATTGCCATACACATATTGTGTATGCCGGTAACCGCAGCGACGAGTTCGAAGCGCGCCTGAATGGTGTGCCGTACGAAGAAATTTCGCGTCGGGGTGGCGGTATTGTATCCACCGTCAAGGCCACGCGGGCCGCGAGCGAAGATGCATTGTTTGACGCAAGTTTGCCACGTGTGAAAGCTTTATTGGCCGAGGGAGTCACAACGCTGGAGGTCAAATCGGGCTATGGGCTGGATACGGACACAGAAGCCAAAATGTTGCGTGTGGCCCGCCGGTTGGGCGAACAACTTGATGTGCGCGTGCGCACGACATTTTTGGGGGCGCACGCCATACCGCCAGAATTCAAAACGCGGGCTGACGACTACTTGGAATTGGTGTGCCACGACATGCTCGATACGCTGGTCGAAGACAACCTGGTAGACGCTGTCGATGCATTCTGCGAGAACATTGCGTTTTCTCGTGAACAAACCGAACAGGTTTTTTTGGCTGCACAACGGCATGGTTTGCCGGTGAAGCTGCATGCCGAACAACTCTCGGACCAAGATGGTGCATCGCTGGTGGCGGCGTTTCATGGGCTGTCGGCAGATCATCTGGAATGGTTGTCACCCAAGGGCATTGCTGCAATGGCGCAAGCGGGAACGGTCGCTGTGCTGCTGCCTGGTGCGTTTTATACGCTGCGCGAAACGCGGCTTCCACCGGTTGAGGCGTTGCGGGCGGCCGGTGTCCCCATCGCGGTGTCGACCGACTGCAACCCAGGTACGTCACCGATGACCTCGTTGTTGTTGACGATGAATATGGCCTGTACGTTGTTTCGTTTGACGCCCCAAGAAGCGTTGGCGGGCGTGACGTGTCATGCCGCTCAGGCATTGGGGCTGGCAGAGGAAACGGGCACGCTGTCGGTGGGGAAATCGGCCGATTTCGCGTTATGGCGCATTGATCGGCCGGGTGATCTGGCTTACGCGATTGGGTTTAATCCGTGCGCGGGGGTGGTGTTTCGGGGGACGCTGCGGGGGTAATTGTTTCTGAGTGCTTGCGTCGTGCGACACCCCGTGCCAGTGCCCACAGGCATCGCACTGGAGGTTGAACATTTCAGGCCGTGGCATGGGTTATCGCGCTGGTGACGAAGTCTATTCGAACCAGTGCTATGCAGCGTCGTCGATCCCCAAGTAAGCGGCTTTTACTGCTGGCGAGGCTAACATCTCCGAACCGATGCCCTCAAACGCTACGTGACCGTCTTCAAAAACATAAGCATAGTCAGCCATACTCAGGGCGGCATGTACATTCTGCTCGACCAGACCAATCGTCACACCAGTCTTCTGAATGTCGGACAAAATAGAAAACAGTTCTTTGACCATTGCCGGTGCCAACCCCAAAGTCGGTTCGTCTAGCAATAAGACGCGGGGTTTGGACATCAAGCTTCGCGCCAGCGCCAACATTTGCTGCTCGCCACCCGACAAGTAGCCGGCCTGGCTGCTCTTGCGTTCTCGCAAACGCGGAAAAAGCTCATACATTTGCTCGGCACGATCTCGCCAACCTTCGCGAGCATGGGGTGCGTATGCGCCCATTCGCAGCGTATCCGCAACCGTGAAGTCTGGAAACACCATGCGCCCTTCGGGTACCAGAGACAGTCCCAGCGCCAATCGGTCGGGCGGAGCCAGTTTATTTAAAACAGTACCGTTCAACGTTACATGGCCTTCAGAAACCGGGATCAAGCCAGCCAACAAACGCATCAGTGTTGTTTTCCCAGCGCCATTACTGCCCACAAACGCAGTGACACTTCCTTCCTTCATAGAAACGGAAACGCCTTTCAGGACACGAATTTCGCCATATCCACCACACAAATCTTTGACCTCAAGAATGTTATCCATGCTGCTCCCCGAGATACGCATTGATTACCCGCTCGTCTTTTCCGACAGCCTCCGGAACACCTTCCATAAGTTTTCGGCCTTCGTGCAGCACAACAATACGGTCACTCATCCGCATTAAAACTTTCATGACGTGCTCGATAATGATGATGCTCAACGAATATCGCTCCTGCACATGACGTATTAACTCAAGTGCGGCATCTACTTCTGTTGCGTTCAGGCCGGCAAGCACTTCGTCAAGCAGTAACAACGTCGGCTTTGTCGCCAACGCACGCGCAATTTCAAGCCGTTTTCGACTCGCCAGATTCAAGGTGGCGGCAGGTTTATTGGCCTGAGCCGCCAACCCAACCTCTTCCAAAAGCGACAAGCAAACGTCTTGTGCCGACTGCAAATCACTTAGACGACGGTGGCCGTAAAGAGCGCCGACCATACAGTTCTCGAGCACACTCATTTGGGGAAACGGCCGCACGATCTGGAAAGTACGCGCAATGCCCATTTGGCTGGCTTCATCAGGCCGGGCCGGAACACCACGGCCACGGAAGTAAATGGAGCCCTCGCTGGGTGCAACATTACCGGCAATCATCGAAAACAAGGTTGTCTTCCCGGCGCCGTTCGCCCCCATAAGCCCCAGAATCTCGCCCTCGTTCATGTGGAAGCTGACATCGCGAACCGCAACAACGCCACCAAACCGCCGAGTCAGACCTTCAACTTTCAAAAATTCACTCATACAACTTGACCTCGACGACGCGACTGCCATTTGCCCACAATGCCATCAGGGGCAAACAACACAAAACCTAGCAAGAGCACGCCAAGCAACATCATGTAGAACTCGGGAGCACGCGACCACAAGATCTCTGACAACAACATGATGAAGCCGGCCCCAAGTACGGGCCCTGCAGGACGCTCGCTACCGCCAATAATGGCCATCGTGACGATCGTGAACGAAGTAATGGGGCTGAACATCTGCATCGGCTCAAAATATGTTGACCTAAGCACGGCCAGCGCACCAACCATTGCAGGAATAACAGCAGACAATACAAACGCCAGAAGTTTTACTTTGGTCACCGGCACACCCAATGTCATGGCGGCAACCTCGTCTTCCCGTACCGACCACAACGCCATCCCCAAGCGCGAGTGTCGCAAGCCCATAACCAACGCAACCGCGAGTGCCGCCAGACCGAGCATCGCGTATACGAGGACGCTGACATCAGGAGCACCCAACAGCAAACGCCCGCTCATCCCTAACGAGGACTCAATCGCAATCACGATGAATTTGACAAACTCGGCCAAACCAAAGGTAAGAATGACGAAGTAAGGACCGCGAACACGCAAGGAAGGCAAGCCCGCCAAAAACGCAAACACAGCGGCAACGACAGCGGAAAGCGGCAGTGCAACCCACAACGGCAACGTCATCCAGCTCAGTGCCATTACATACCCGCCAAGGCCGTAAAACACTGCATGACCCAATGAGATATAACCCGTCATACCCGAAAACGCGACCCAACTTGCGGTTAACGCAATCCAGGCGAACAGCTGGAACATGACGCCTTGACCATACGTACCCAATACAGCGGGCAAAACAGCGAATACCGCGAGCAGCGCCAGCCACACGGTAAGGTCCGTCATACGCAAGCGCCTCATGTCAATCTCCTGCCAAACAAGCCCTGAGGACGAACAAACAGAACCAAAATGAAAACCCCGTAGAGCAAAATAGAACGATAAGCAGGTGATGTCAGCGCAGAACCGTAGACCTCTACACAAGCTAGCAAAATAGCACCCACAACGCTTCCGCCAATCGAGCCCAAGCCACCCAGGATAATGACGAAAAATGCGGCAATGGTGAAAGGAAAGCCTGAAAAGGGCGTAATGCTCTCTACCATGCTGACCAATGAACCTGCCAACCCAGCCAACGCAAAGCCCAAACAAAAAATAACGCGGTTGACCTTATCGGCATGCACGCCAACCAACGACGCCGCGTCGCGTTGCTGAATCAAGGCGCGGATAGCCAAACCCGTTGTGCCAAAGCGCAGGAAAGACATAACCATGACTGTTGCCAGCACACTCACGGCAATAATGACAAGCCTGTTCAATGCAATGCTGACATCGCCAATTTGCACCAAAGACTCCATATAACTGTAACTACGTGCATTGGCTGAAAAAAGTAATGCGCCCAAGTTCTGCAAAATCACCGAAAGCGCGAAAAACACCAACAAAGAGTTGGCTTCGATGCGTTGCACCAACGCAGGTGTGGACGACAACTTACGAATCAACAACTCATAGCAAAGCCACCCAAGGACAGCGGCAGCCGCCATCGCAGCAAACATCGATACCAGGGGCGATACTTTGTATGCTGTAAACAGCCAAAAAGTCACATATGCCCCTAGCATCATGATTTCCCCATGCGCCACATTTAATAGCCGCATGGCCCCATAAATCAGATTCAACCCCAGCGCAACCAAGGCATAGACCGAAGCCAATGCCAAGGTTGCGATCAGGAGCTCAAAGGAGAACAAGCTCGCCATGACGCTTATTTTTCCCACTGAGTTTTAGGTTGGAATTTAGCCGTAGCCATTTCTGGTGGATGAATAATCTGTACATCACCGTTTTGAAATTGCAGGAACATCGTCGGGGTTACATCGTTCTGTACACCATTGAATCGGATGGGCCCATTAATAGTCGAGAACGTTTCGCTCGAGATTGTCTTGCGCAACGCGTCTTTCTCGAGCCCGGCTTTGGCCACAGCCTGCTCCAGAATCTGTGCAGAAACGTACGTCAACACGGCATCAAGGTAATCAGGTGTCTCACCAGTTTTCGCCTTGTAGGCATCAAAGAACTCACGAGCACCCGGCCAATCAGTTTTTTCGGGTGACCAGTGCCCCATAGTGACAATGTTGTCGAGATTCTTCCCGAACATATTGCTGAAGAACGCCGCGGTGGGCCCGACCAGCAAAAACTGGAAAGGTGCTTTGATGTCTTGTTCACGCGCACCACGCATGTAAAGGATGGCGTCTGGCGGATAAGACAAGCTGATCACCGCATCGGGTTGCAAACGCTTGATGTCAGCCAGAATCCCCGTCATGTCTTTAACGCCAGGGGCATACTGTTGATCAAGCACAACTTTGATGCCTGCTTCCTTCAGCGCCGGCAACAGCTCTTTGCGATTTTCCATTGGGAAGCCAATTTGCACCGTTGTGACGGCTGCTGTCTTGACACCCATCTCTTTGAGCATGCGCGCCATTTCCACCCCGTGCTTATCTGGAATCGCCGATGTGGGGAACCAGATATTTTTCGCCTTCAGAGAACGGATTTGCTGGGATGACGCTGTACTGCCAACCATCGGAAAGCCATGTTTTTCGAGCACGCCGACAATGGCAAAGTGATTGTGAGAGCCCCAGGGTGACAATAGCAAATCGACTTTGTCATCGGTAATCAACTTTTCATAGATGGCTGCCTCTTTGCCGCCGTCGGATTGATCGTCGTAAACGACAAACTCAACAGGCCTTTTAGTGCCCGCTACGTCCAATCCACCTCGAGCGTTAACCTGATCTCGCCATAACTCATAAGCTGCTAAAGGGCCCGCCGCAGTTGGCGCGAGCTCGCCAGTCTTTGAAATGCCAAACCCGATCCTTACCGGTTCTACCGCAAACGAAGTTGCGGTCACTGAAAGCGTCAGGGTCGCCAGCGCCAAACGCGCGAGATTCTTCATTGTTTTCATGCTTATCTCCTGTTGATATCCTGTGGTGTGACGGTCAACTGCTTAATCGGTGGTGCCGGTAGGGGAATGATTGGCTGCCCGGAAGACTTGTCCTGCGAGCCATGGATCACTCATCGCATTACGCATCACTCGCGTCCGGATTTCGTCTGGCAAATAAGTAACCTCACCATACAGAATGGCCCAACGCTGACAATGCTCAGTCAACTCACGCTCTTTTCGCTCCCAGCGCTCAAGTGCGTCAGGAATGTCCCGTCTGTCTGTGAGCCCCTGAAGGTGAACAGCCAACGAAAGTCCGTTTTGCATGGCCATCCCGCCCCCCTGGCCCAAATTTGGCGGTTGCGCGTGTGCCGCATCGCCGAGAATAGCGGCGCGCCCGGCTGACCAAGCTGTACATCGTGTGATGCTGTAAACACCCCAATTCACCGGGGCCGCGCCGATGCGATCGATCAGGTGCTTCCATTGCGGAAACGCCTCTGCCCAGAGCGCTTTATCTACAGGAATCGAACGGCCTCTCTCGTCATCGTGAGGACAGGTCAAGGCCAGATAGGTTTCCTTTTCACTGACTGGCGTGATAAGAAAGCGACGGTCGCCATTCCAGCACTCGATGTATTTCCCCGTATCTTCGGGTCCAAAATCGCCCGGTTGGGCCGGGATCATGGTACGCAGCGCGCCTTCACGCGTCTGCTCGTGCAATAACTCAAGACCTAACGAAGATCGAACCCGCGACCACACACCATCAACGCCAATGGCAAGGTCAGCCTGGACAGACTGATTGTTCGCAAACAACAACTCGCCTTTGGCGGTCGCACCAATGACTTCGGCCCGTGTCTCGACTTTGACGCCCGCACGTAAACACGCATTTTTCAACGCGTCCAGCAAGGCGCTGCGAGGAACAGTCAACAACCGTTTGCTCTCTTCGATACGCGCCGACTCAATCACCTGCCCCAAATTGTCTCGCTGCTCAAAGTGCGTCCCGCGGAACGCGCCCGCAGTAGCTTCCTCGTAGGCACCGAGCGCCTCAAGCACGCGAAGCCCGTTTTCCCAGATATAGATACCCGCCCCTACCGCACGCAAGGCATCTTGCCGTTCATATACCGTAACGTCCCAACCGCGCTGTGCCATGGCCGCCGCTGTCGCAAGACCGCCAATACCACCACCTGAAATTACTGCATGTAGTTTCTTGCTCATACCCGACTCCTACACCGCCATCGCCAAATCGACATTTCCGCGCGCCTCAAGCCGGCGGCTTTCTTTACCCACCACATACCACTCGCTCAACATCCCGTCAGGGTCTTTAAGGAAAATGCTTCGCTTCCAAGGCAGATCGACCTCATTGACGAGCGCAACTCCCTTTTGGGACAGTGCAGCTTTTGCGGACGCCAACGCGGCGTCATCTTTTAACTGGAACGACGCATGGTGATAAGCCGCGTGGCTATGTGGCACCAAAACCAGGTTGTACTCATACGCCTCAAGATCAGCGGCCAAATAAACAGCACCGGCCTCTTCGCCTACAACCTTCAGGCCAGCGACGTTCGTATAGAAATCAACCAAACGTGCCACATCTGATGTCTGCAACGTGGCATGCGTGAGTCGCCATGGTTGAACAGGCGCACCTTCTACAGTCTTGAGCACGGGGTTATTCTCGTAACGCCCTTCAGTAAAGCCCTCGGCAGACAAAGGGTCCCAATGACTGGTCAGCAACTCCATCGGGCCATTGAGAACATTGCGCCAGTCCTTCACTGTGTCGCAGTAAAACTCGTTGTAATTGCCATCTGGGTCGAACATATACACGCTATGCGCGACCTGATGATCAACAGTAATGTCTGTTTCAATGTTGTCATCCTTCAGGTTTTTGAAGGCTTCAATCAGTTGCGCCTCATTTTCTAGCTCCCATGCCAGATGGTTCAAGCCTGCGTGCAACCCGATCGTGCCAGGCAGTTGCAGCAAACCATCTCGCCCGTATCGGTCTACCCCATTTGTTTTCTGAATCATGCCCAAGTCATGAGGGGTATGACCGGTTCCCAAAAAAGTGGCCACCAGGTCGGGCTCGGAAAACTCAACATTAAGTCCACAAACTTCGCTGTAAAAGCGCTCGGACGTGCCCAGATCGTCTACCCAAAGGTTGACGTGACCCAGGCGCCGCGGCCGAAAGTAACGCTGACGCTCGGTTACGTTTGCTGCTGTACTCATTCTTTATCTCCTCGCTGAAATCAATCCATGCAAGGACACTATAAGAATCATGTTTTGTCATGTCAATACATATGTAATGTAATATAATTAGTGATTACACCAATACCAGAACCGTTAAAATCGTAAGAGGATCAGAGCCGCCTACACTTTTGACGGCGCTTTCGTTTAACCCGGGCAGTGATTCCATACATGGCAACCACACAACGCACCAAGACCAAAAAACCAGTCTCAACCCCTCAACTCAGTGACGAAGACTGGAGCCTGCAACAGAACATTGCGTTCCGCATGGCCTGCGTTATTTTCAGAATGGACCAAGAATTGCGCGACTCTGTGCTGCGCAAACTAGACCTGACTTACGCTCATTTCCGCGTACTTCAGGTGCTTTTCGAGAAAGATGGCCAACAAATAGGCGATATTGCGCGCAGTATCGTTATGCGCCAACCTGCGCTAAGCCGGGTGATCGACCAAATGGAAGTGCGCAAGCTGGTACAACGCAAACAAGATAAAGACGACAGCCGCTATATGCGCGTTTACCTGACCAAAACAGGCAAGCAACACTACGAACAAGCCTGGCCGGCAGCGCACCAGATCATGACTCGGGCACTCGAAGTAGTGTCGAACGAAGAGCGCTCACAATTGTGCGATGTCCTGATACGCATGGACAACCACATGCAAGAAACTTAAATAGCAAGCCGGCCAGCTGCTCACCAGCACTATCAATCAGCCGCAAATACCACCAGCGGATCCCCGGCATTAACCGTCCGCCCTGATGCGCACACAACTCGGTCGACGCGCCCGGCCGCTGGGGCGGTAACATGCACCTCCATTTTCATGGCCTCGACGATCAACAGCGTCTCGCCCTCGACGACGCGCTGCCCTGCGACGACCTGAACCTTCCAGATATTGCCCGACAAATCGGCTTCGATCAGCGACTGCCCCTTGGTCAAGCTGACGGTTGAGTCCAACACAGCCGGCGCCTCTTGCACGGCGACATCATCAACTTGCCAGCGGGCAACTTCCGAGGCGAACGCCTGCGTCTGACGTTGTTTGAACTGCGCAATGCTATCGGCATTGTCGTCAAGAAACTGCTGATAGGCGGCGTAATCGAAGACCTCTTCTTCAATCTGCACCACCGCCCTGCCCTCACGAAAGTCTTCGCGAAACCGGGTTAACTCAACCTCTGACACCGGGTAGAAACGCACCTGGTCAAAGAAGCGCAATAACCACGGTTTGCCCTTATGGAACACGGGGTTCTTCAAGAACTTGTTCCAGATCGGCACGGTACGCCCCACCAACTGATAACCGCCAGGCGAGTCCATACCGTAAATACACATATAAACCCCGCCAATGCCCACGGTGCCTTCAGCAGTAAACGTACGGGCCGGGTTGTACTTTGACGTTAGCAAACGGTGACGCGGGTCCAGGGGTACGGCGCACGGCGCCCCTAAGTACACGTCGCCCAGGCCCATGACAAGATAACTGGTGTCGAAGAAGGTTTTCTGTACCTCATCACGATGCGCCAGACCATTGATGCGTTGAATAAAGTCAACGTTGTTGGGCAGCCAAGGGGCGTCGGGCTTCACTGTTTCCTGATACCGCTGGACAGCGTCAAGCGTTGCGGTGTCTTCCCAGGCAACTGGCAAATGCACAACCCGAGTCGGCACGCAAACGGTTTTAACGTCTGGTAAACGTGCCTCGATGACCAGCAGCCGGTCGACCAGATCGGATTGACGAATTTTCAGGCTGTCGTATCGTACCTGCAATGAACGCACCCCGGGCGATAACTCAAACACCCCCGCTATCGGGTGCTGCGCCAGATGCTGCATCAGCAAATGGATACGCAGGCGCAAGGCGATTTCAAGTACGTTGTCGCCGTACTCCAGCAGCAAATAGCTGTCACCCGCCTGCCGATATGTAATCCGTGGATGATGCCCTTGCGCCGGCAACTGGGCCACAATGGTGGACGCCAAGGCGTCGGCCTGCGCTACGGGCACACTGGCAATACCTTCTGGGGGGGCAGATAAAGTTGCAATGGCCTCTTCCTGGCGCAACTGCAACAACACCGCCTGGTCGTAAGTCAAAGGATGAAAGCGGATCAAATCGCCCGGCTTGACCTGACCGACTTTCCACAACTCGGCTTTGGCGATGGTAACCGGGCACACAAAGCCGCCCAGGCTAGGACCATCTTTGGTCAAAATAATGGGTGTGTCGCCCGAAAAATTGATACTACCAATGGCGTATTCGCAATCATGCACGTTGGACGGATGCAAGCCCGCTTCGCCGCCGTCGGTCCGTGCCCAGGTGGGCTTAGGCCCCATCAGGCGAATACCCAGACGATTCGAGTTGTAATGCACTTGCCAATCGGTGGAAAAGAACATCTCGATGGCGGCCGGATCGAGAAAGTCAGGGGCACCATGCGGGCCATACAACACACCAATGCTCCACCGACTGCCGTATGTAGGCACCAGCGGCGTTTCCAGCCGTGAAGGTGCGGCGACAGGTGCCGGTGTCGTGCACGCGGGTAAACCGGGCTGGGATACCGACAGCATATCCCCGCCGCGCAGTACCCTGCCGCCATGCCCACCAAACTGCCCCAGGGCAAACGTCGATCGGCTCCCCAGGTACTCGGGCACATCGATGCCGTTACGTACGGCCAAGTATGTCCGGCAGCCCGACAACACCTTGCCAAACTTCAAGACCTGGCCGGCCCTGACGTCAAACGCACTCCACATCGGGCACTCGTCGTCATCCAGCGTAACGGCCATTGCCGCGCCGGTAAGGGCTACAACGGCATCGGTGTGGAAACGTAAAGTTGGTCCGATCAAGGTGGCCTCGAGCCCCGCGGCTTTGTCATGATTGCCGACCAGACGATTGGCTAGCCTGAAGGCGAAATCGTCCATCGGGCCTGACGGGGGCACGCCAATATCCCAGAACCCCTCGCGCCCCGGGTAATCCTGGACGCTGGTGGCCGTGCCCGCCGCGATCACTTCAATGACAGGGGGCCGGTACTCGAAGCTACCCAGAAACTGAGTGCTGACTTGACCCTGGGCAAATGCCGGTGCCCCTGCAATTTGGCGCAGATAGTCTAGGTTAGTGGCAATGCCGTGAATACGAGTTTTCGCCAGCGCAGCCTGCAGACGCGAAATAGCTGTGGCGCGATCGTCACCCCAGACAATCAACTTGGCCAGCATGGGGTCGTAAAACGACGTGACTTCAGTGCCGGTATCCACCCAGCCATCAACGCGGACCTCTTCTGGAAAATAAACGTCGGTTAACGTACCAGGCGAAGGCTGAAACTGCTTAAGGGGATCTTCAGCATACAGCCGCACTTCAATCGCCGCACCCTGCGGTGCTCGCGACAACGCAGTCCAGTCCAGCGGATCACCCGCCGCAACACGCAACATACACTCGACCAAATCAAGACCAGTGACGGCCTCGGTCACCGGATGCTCGACTTGAAGACGCGTATTGACCTCAAGAAAGTAAAAAGCGTCGCGCGCGGCATCGTAAATAAACTCGACTGTGCCGGCACTACGATAATTGACTGACCTGCCCAGCATGACGGCGGCATCAAGCAGCGCCTGACGCGTGGTAGCAGGCAGACACGGTGCGGGCGTTTCTTCGATCAATTTCTGGTTACGGCGTTGTATCGAGCAATCGCGCTCTCCCAGCGCTACAACCTTGCCGTCACCATCGCCAAAAATCTGGACTTCCACGTGTCGTGCCTGGTCAACAAAGCGCTCCAGAAAAACACCACCGTCACGGAAAAAAGTCTCGCCCAAGCGCTGCACGCTGTCATAGGCTTTGCCCAGCGCTTCGGCCGTGTCGCAACGCGTTAAACCAATGCCACCGCCACCGGCTGTGGTCTTGAGCATGACGGGGTAGCCAATGTCGTGTGCGGCCGCCAGCGCCTCTTCAAGACTGCCCAGCAAACCGGTGCCTGGCGTCATGGGTACCCCGGCTACCCGTGCCAGCTCGCGCGCCCGATGCTTAAGCCCGAACGCCTCGATTTGCGCCGCGGTCGGACCAATAAAGACCAAGTCGTTGTCAACGCAAGCCTGACTAAACGCCATACTTTCGGACAAAAAACCATAGCCCGGAAACACTGCCTGTGCACCGGTTTTGCGGCAAGCGGCAATGATTTTCTCGATATTCAGATAGGTATCGACGGGCCGGTCGCCTACCAGCGCAATAGCCTCGTCAGCCAACTGGACGTGCCTGGTATTGCGGTCAGCGTCGGCGTAAACCGCCACGCTCCTGATGCCCAGCCGCTTCAGCGTTCGGATAGCTCTGACTGCGATTTCGCCACGGTTGGCGACAAGTACGGTATGAAACATGATGTGCCTCCGCTACTTCGCGTGCTTAACGTAGCTGCGCCAACCGCCATGAGCGGTGATGTCCAGCGCATCCTCAAACCCCGAGGGTTCGCATATGAACCCCTTGACGCAACGGCCGTCGGCCAGCACGACATTGCCAATCCCCAGCGGCGCAGGCACTTCAGCCGTAAATTCACCAAAAGCCTGTGGCGTCAACGCCCACAGCTCCAGCGCAATTTGGGCGCCCGAACCCGGCACATGCTTCAAGCCGGGTTTAGGCGGAATCGTGCCTGCCAGGGCATACAAACGATAGTCATCGCTAGATCTCGCTTCCTCGACGAATCGTGCGCCCCGCGAGGTCAGTTGATGGTTCAAAGGCATGCCGCGTAAATGCGCACCGACGACGGCCACCATAATCTCGTCACTGCTACCAAGCGAATTGCCGGACGACACTGACAGCGGCCATTCGTGTTGCCATACCCCCGGCGCCCCCGGTGGGGTCGTGCTTGCGACTTGCCAGCGCATACCAAAATCAGCCAGTGCTGCATCGTGCCAGGCGGGTGCAATCAAGGTAATGCCTGCAGGCAGGCCGTCGCTACGCAACCCGGCCGGTAAAGCCAACGCACACAAGTCAGCCAGATTCGTAAAGTTGGTATAGGTGCCTAGTGCAGAATTCAAGGCAACGGGCTGCTGCAAGACTTGCGCGATGGTATAGATGGAAGGCGTTGACGGCACCACCAGGGCATCTGCCGTAGCAAGTACCTGCTGAATCTGACGGGCAAGATTAGCGCGACGATACTCAGCGCGAAAGGCATCTGCTGCACTGTAACGACCAGCCTGTTCAATAATGCCCCGGACTACCGGATGAACGGCCTCAGGTTGCTCGGTCATCATGTGCTCTATCGCCACATACCGCTCGGCAACCCACGGGCCGGCGTAAAGCAACTGCGCCAGCTCGCTGAATGGCGTGAAATCGATATCGACCAGGGTAGCCCCCATATCTTTCAGTCGCCGCAGGCTGGTCTCGAAATGCAATTGAGCCCGCTTGTCGCCATCAAACCAAGGATTAGCCGGTACCGCCAGCACAGGTTTGCACGAAAAATGAACAGGCAAACGCGTCGGCTGGGGACGACTAAACGGATCGGCCGCATCGTAACCACTAAAGAACGAGACAACAGCCGACGCATCTTCAACCGTGAGCGCAAAAGCTGTGATGCAATCCAGCGTCCGACACGCAGGCACCAACCCGCGATTACTGACCCAACCTCGGGTAGGTTTGAGGCCCACAATATTATTGAACGCAGCGGGCACGCGCCCCGAGCCCGCAGTGTCGGTGCCCAGCGCAAATGGCACCAATCCCCTTGCTACGACGCTGGCCGAGCCCGAGCTGGAACCGCCGCTGATATAGTTTGGGTCGAATGAATTGGGGACGCAGCCGTAGGGTGAACGGGTACCAACCAAACCAGTGGCAAACTGATCAAGATTGGTTTTGCCCACAAGAATGGCCCCGGCACCGCGCAACAGGGCCACGACATGCGCATCGTCACGCGCGGTATAAGCAAATGCAGGACAAGCCGCCGTGGTCGTCCAACCCGCGGCATCAATATTGTCCTTTACCGCAAAAGGCACCCCATACAACGGCAAGGCCGACATATCGCCGTTTACATCCGCTAAACGACGCGCCAGCGCGTCAAGCTGCCCTGCCAATTGATCAGCGCCAGCCACTGAGATCCACGCCGGATCATTGTCGGACAAATTGCTCAATAATTCAGAAAGCAACTCGGACGGCGACGCGGACGCCTGCCGATAGACAGATTGCCACTGGGCGATCGTCCATCCTTTTGTTATCAATGACCTGGAAGTTTCAAGCAGCATGATCCGACACCCGGTTTTTGTGGAAACAGGTGTTATCAAGCAAGATACATGCCACTAATTATTGAAGAGTGTTATTTGTACCTGGCGTGGTGTTATCCCACGGTGCGCGACCGCCGCACCACAACGATCGGCTTGCCGACACTGGCGACTGCACCATAAAGGTGCATTTGGCCGAACCAACGACTACCGCATTGCAGCCGACAATTGCGCAACTAGTTGCGCATGCAAGACCGGATCACCTGCAGCGACAACCGGCCCGCCGTGCTGCGCATCGCCGCCATCCCAGGCAGTCATGACGCCGCCGGCGCCTTCAATAATAGGAATCAAAGCCTGCACGTCGTAAGTTTGCAAGCCCGCCTCGATAACGGCATCGACATGGCCCGACGCCAGCATGCAATAGGCATAACAATCGCCACCGTAACGTAACAACTGAACCTGCTCGGCTACGGCATTGAATGCCGCCAACTGCTGTTCATTATCAAAAATCTGCGGGGACGTACACATCAAGCGTGCTGACGCGATGCTGGCGCATGCCCTGGTTTTAAGCGCCTGACCATTGCACCAGGCGCCCTCTGGCGCACCGACAAAGCGTTCGCCAGTGTACGGCTGATTCATGACGCCCAGAACCGGACGGTTGCCGTCATTCAGCGCAATCAGCGTACCCCACAAAGGCATACCCGTAATAAAGGCGCGCGTACCATCGATGGGATCGAGCACCCAGGTCAACCCACTGCTACCGGCCACGTTGTCTTCTTCCTCACCCACTACGCCATGCGTTGGGTAGTGCTCAAGAATCAATTCGCGCATCACACGCTCGGCTGCCTTGTCGGCCTCGGTTACCGGGTCGAACAATTTGCCGCCCTTGTCTTGTACCGGCAGGGGCGCCCGGAAATAAGGCATGATCGCCTTGGCAGCCGCGTCGGCCAGCGTTTCGGCAAAGCGCCGATATTCGTTGAGTTGGTCAGTGCTAAGAGACATAGTACAAAGATAAAAAACAGAAAGGCTACCGTGAGGCGATCACGAGGAAGCAAGGCGCTTTAATCCAGCATTACCAGTTGCTCGTCGGGACTGAAAAAGCGATTGCGATACCACAAGGTTACTAAAATAGCGGTAATGGCCGTCGCAGACGTGAGCATAAACATCACGACCAACTGGTAGTTGACGGCTTGGGTTGGGTCGGCGCCCGCCAGAATTTGCCCCGTCATCATACCCGGCAACGACACTATACCGACCACCGCCAACGCATTAATAGTAGGGATCATCGCCGCCTGCATTGCCTGTCGCACGACCGTTGCCGACGCCTGTGCAGGACTGGCACCCAAAGCGAGGCAAGCCTCAATCTCATCGCGTCGCGACTGAAATTCCGATCGCAAGCGTTCTGCCGCCAATGCCGCACCGTTCATGGCATTACCCACAATCATGCCAAATATGGGAATAAGGTATCTGGGGTCGTACCAGGGCGTAATGTGCACCACCAGCAAATCAACGTAGGCCATGGTCAGGCCCGAGCCAATCAAGATGGCGCCCCCACACAACCACCGCAAGCCGGCGCGCGACCCGACGGCATCGAGCCGGCCCGTGGCCGAGAAGGTCGCGGTCACCACCATGACAAGCAGCACCCCAAGCACCAGATACCAGCGTTCGGTGGAAAATAGCCAGACCAGAATCTGGCCGATAAGCAGCAATTGAACAGCCGCTCGAATAGTGCCAATGATGAGGCTCTTGCCCAAACCCAGGCGTTGCCACCACGACAACCCAATGGCCACGAAAATCAGCGGCAATGCCATGGCCAGGTTGATCCAATCCAGATCTATCGCTCGCTCAATCGACATTACGCTCCTTCGCCGTTTTGTGTGTCACCACACGACCGGCATCAAACTCCACCACATCGGCCTGCAGCGCCTCGGTTTCGCCCAAGCGATGCGTCGACATAATGATGGTCATTCCGGCGTCAGATAAATTCTTGAGGGTGTTAATCAGACGAGCTCCGGAATCAGGATCAAGCGCCGAAGTAGGTTCGTCGAGCAACAAGACTGCCGGGTCCGTCATCAGGGTGCGAGCCAGCGCAACGCGCTGCTTTTCACCGCCTGACAACTGATCGGCGGGGCGCTCAAGGTAGTCGCCCGACAACTCGGCCAATTCAAGGGCACGCAGCATACGTTCGTGATCGTCTTGAGCCGACTTACCTTTTGAAAACCTGACTGCTGCGGCAAGGTTGTCGTGCACTGTGCCGTCGAACATGGCCGGCGTCTGAAACGCAAACCCCACCTGTGTGCGCAAACGGCGCACCGGGTAGTCTTCGATAGGTTTGCCATCGAACAGTATGCGGCCCTCAGCGGGAGTTTCGAGTCGGTTCAGTAGACGCAAAAAGGATGTCTTGCCGCTACCGCTGGCACCCACCAGACACACCGGCCGCCCACGCGCCAAGCACAGGTTAATGTCGTGCAACACTTCGCGGCCCTGTCGGGCGTGCGTCACGCCCGACAGTTCGAACACGTTATCGGTCATCGGGCGTTAAGGCGCCGGATTGGGATAAAGCTCATGAATGGCTGCAATGCCCTGCAGAACCTCGTCGTCGAGCGTGACATTGACGCTGGCGATATTCTCGCGAAGTTGTTCGAGCGAGGTCGCACCAACCAGATTGCTGGTCACGAATGGCTGACGGTTGACGAAGGCCAGCGCCATGGATGCCGGCGTCAACCCATGCTTGAGGGCCAGTGCCACGTATGCCGACGTTGCTGCGACGGCTTGCGGCCGTGTGTAGCGCGTAAAACGCTCGAACAAGGTAATACGGGCACCCGCCGGCCGGGCACCGCCTTCGTATTTGCCCGACAACCAGCCAAACGCCAATGGCGAATAGGCCAACAAGCCCACCCCATCACGATGCGTAAATTCGGACAAACCCACTTCGTAGGTTCGGTTCAGCAGGCTATACGGGTTCTGAATTGATACGATGCGCTCGAGACCTAATTCGCGTGCCGCCGCCAGAAAGCGCGACACCCCCCAGGGCGTTTCATTTGACACTCCGATATAGCGGATCTTGCCCGCTTTCACCAAATCAGACAGCGCCTGCAAGGTCTCTTCGATAGGTACCGTATAAGGTTCGTCTTCGTAGGGATACGCGGTACGGCCAAAGGTTGTCGTGCTGCGATCGGGCCAATGCAACTGATATAAATCGACGTAGTCAGTACCCAGGCGCTGCAAACTGCCGTCAAGCGCTTCTACCAAATTAGGCTTGTCGAACTGGTTGGCCGCACCCCGGATATGGCTGGGGCGCCCTGCCTGACGTGACGGCCCGGCAATTTTTGTGGCCAACACAATTTTGTCGCGCAAGCCTGTTTTCTTCAGCCACGAACCGACAAACCGCTCGCTTGAACCATAAGTTTCAGGCTTGGGCGGTACTGGGTACATTTCGGCCACATCGACCAGGTTCACGCCTTGGGCGTAGGCGTAATCCAGTTGCTCGTGCGCCTGCGCTTCGGTGTTCTGCTCCCCGAACGTCATGGTGCCCAAACCAATCAGGCTGACTTGAATATCGGTATGACCCAGCTTGCGATACTGCATTGTTGCTCCTTGGTGCTGAAATGACTGAGAACATTGTATCTGCTGCTGGCAATCCGACAGAACGGGACGCAAAAAAAGCCGGGCTACCCCGGCGCGTTGAAGCGAAACGGGGTGGCCCGGCATATCGACACGCTACAACTGTGGCTTATTGCTCCAGCAATGAACGCAACATCCAGGCGGTTTGCTCGTGTACGGTAATACGTTGAGTCAATAAGTCGGCGGTGGGCTCGTCGCTGGCTTTTTCAACCAACGGATACAACGCACGCGCGGTTTTAGCCGTGGCTTCGTGGCCCTTGGCCAGAATGGCAACCATTTCGAGGGCTTTGGGCGGCTTGACCGGTGCGTCGGGCAAAGAACTGAGTTTGGCAAACTCGGCATATGAACCCGGTGCAGGAAAGCCCAACGAACGAATACGCTCAGCAATGGGGTCGACCGCGTTCCAGAGCTCGGTGTACTGCTGCATGAACATATCGTGCAAGCTGTTGAACATGGGGCCCGTCACATTCCAATGGAAATTGTGCGTGGTCAGATAAAGCGTGTAGGTGTCAGCAAGCAAATTGCCCAACCCTTTGGTAATTGCTTTACGATCTTTTTCTGAAATGCCGATATCGATCTTCATGATAAGTACCTTGTTGCAGTTGAAGGAACAAGCTTCAATATACCAACGCTACGACAACTGTGGTAAGCCCCAGTACCAGATTTACGGCAACCCACTTGCGAATCTTGGCCATTGCGGCCCCAGCAACCGGCCAATCGGCACCTGCGACCGCACGGGCAAACTGCGGATACAAGCGAAAACGCACTGCCAGGAAAATAACCAGCATGAGCAAACCCAGCACTGACATGATGTGCCAGTCGAGGGGCATGCTGAACCCAATACCGGCTTGCGACGCAGAGCGCGCCGCGTTACCGATCATCCAGATACCCGTAATAATGGCTAATGGGGCAACCCACAGCAAGGTCTTGAAAAAACGCCCTAGCACGTTGCACAGCAAATTCAGGCGCACTGGCGGGTCGAGTTGTGCAGCCACAGGCCGCAAGAAACAGTGGGCAAACGCCATGCCGCCCACCCAAACAATAATGGACAAGACGTGCAGGGTTTTAAGAATGGCATACAGCATGCGGGCTCCGTTTGAACAATAATTGCGCTACATCATCGGCCCTGAAATATTCATTTTGACCGACAATCTGTCGTCGACTGGTGGTTAATGATACAACCGTAACAGGGCTGTGATGAATTCACGTCGTCGTCAGACGCATTAAATAAAACTAACCTAGCCACCCCATGACCCCTAGGTTAACGACATAGCCCCCGACCACTAAAAAAACAAACAAAGCTGTCGCCAACAGCATGGGGCGCAACCCTGCCTCACGCAAAAAACTTACTCGCGTCCGCAAGCCTAATGCAGCCATCGCCATGGCCAAAAACACGGCATCCAACTGCACAATGAAGGCTACCCACCCTGCAGGCAGTATCTGCAATGAATTCAGTCCGACCATCACAATAAACAACGCGGCAAACCAAGGGATGGCTATGCGTCTACCCTGGGCTGATGGGCAGGCCACAAAAGCCGATAAGATCATGAGAAAAGGGGCTAAAAACATGACCCTAATCATTTTTTCAATGACCGCCGTTGAAGCCACGGCCTCGTTTACAGCCACGCCAACCGCCACGACTTGCGCCACTTCGTGAACCGTTGAGCCCACGAAGACACCAAAAGCCTGATCCGTCATGTTCAAAACGGGATATAGCCATGGATAGGAAAACATAGCCAACGTGCCAAATATAACGACTGTCGCTACGGCCACTGTCACTTTATGAGCCTGCCCTTTCACGACAGACTCGGTTGCAATGACTGCAGCCGCACCGCAAATGGCACTCCCGGCACCAATCAGCATGGCCGTTTGTCTATCCAATCGCAATAAACGACCCAATCCCAAAGCCAACCCAAAGGTCAACCCGACCATAAGCACCGCAATCACCACGCCGCTCCAACCTACTTGGATCATTTCCTGGATGGTGATTTTGAACCCGAACAAGACAATCCCGACCTTGAGCAACGTGCTTTTTGAAAAATCAACACCCGCCGAGACCTGCTTGGCCATATGGGGGAAAACGGTATTACCCACGACCATGCCCAGGATAATCGCCAGCGTCAGCCCGCTTAACCCCATGGCGTTAGCCCAAGCCACCTGCGCGAGCCCTACCCCCGAAATCGCCAGAATGGCGGTCAACGCTAGCCCGGCGAACATTTCAAGCCGGAACAACGGAACGCACGATATCAGCAGGCATCTGCCCCGCCAACACTTGAATTAAGTTATCAGCCGCACGCAACTCAATCGCCAGACGCACACGTGCCACAGCAGAACCAATATGCGGGGTCAATACGGTATTGTCAGCGACCAACAAGACCGGATTAATATACAGAGGGCGATCGGCCAGTCGCCAATCTTCCATTTCGTAAACATCAGCCGCATAAGCACCTAACTGACCACGCTGCAAGGCACGTGCTACGGCAGCCTCGCATACTACTGAACCCCGTCCGATATTCACCAGCACCTGCCCCGGCTTAGCCTGGGCTAATGCCGCGTCATCAATGAGATAACGACTTGTATCAGTCAAGGGTACGGCCAAAATAAGGTAGTCGGCTTGTGTCATTGCGGTGGACAACGCGACCTGAACGACACGCTCATCGACGTTGTAGGGATCAACCCCCAAAATTTGCGCGCACCCAAACCCCTGTAAACGATCCACAATCGCACGTCCGACGGCACCCAAACCCACCACAGCCACGACAGACTGATGCAAACCCGTTCCATACAGTACCGGGCGCCAACCTTCATACTGGCCCGTACGGACAAAATCATCACCAGGTTTGATATTGCGTGCTGCTGCGATCGCCAAACCAATCGCTAACTCGGCGGTCGGTTCTGTTAACAAATCGGGCACAAACGATACGACCACACCGGCCTGCTCACAGGCCTGCAGATCAAAGTTGTCATAGCCCTTCAATGCACACGCAATGGTTTTTAAACGGGGGGCACGACGTAACACTTCTGCGTCGACACGATCTGGCATAAACGCCATCATGGCTTCGGCATCGACCAGGTGCTGATACAGTTCGGCCTGAGTCCAAGGCGCGGGCCCTGTATTCATAACCACGTCACCCACACTTTCTAATCTGCGCAAAACCTCAGCATGCACGGGCTGAGTCACCACAATTTTTTTAGACATATCAAATCTTTTCTTATTCAAATAAGGCCCCGCCTCATCTGGACGCGGGGCCGGTCTGAAGCCTTACTTCAGGTTCTTACGTAACCAGCCACCCAAGCTGTCGACCACAATCACACAGGCCAAGATAGACAACAAGATCGCAGACACTTCGGAGTACTTGATGAGGCGCAGGGCCGCCATCAGTTCAAAGCCAATCCCACCTGCACCGACAATCCCCAAGACTGCTGAGGCCCGGAAGTGATATTCCCAACGATAAATTGTGATATCGGCCAATTGGGGTAACACTTGCGGCAATACGGCATGTGTAATGATCTGAAAACGACTTGCGCCTGCAGCTGCTGCAGCCTCCATGGGTTTAGGGTCCACATGCTCTATCGCCTCGGCATAAAACTTGCCCACCATACCGGTTGAATGCAGCGCCAGTGCGAGCACACCAGGAAGGGCCCCAAAGCCAACGGCTGCCACAAAAATAATGCCCAGAATAATTTCAGGCACTGACCGAAAGGCCGCCAACACAACCCGCAACGCACGCCCTACCAACGGATGGGGTGTCGTATTAGGTGCTGCCAACAATGCCAAGGGCAGCGACAAGACAACCGTCAAAGCGGTACCGGCCACCGACATCGCCAAGGTGTCACGTAACGGAATAACCCAATGTTGCCAACGTGAAAAATCAGGCGGAATCATTTCTGATCCCAGCTGTTGCATCGCGGGCGCACCATCGATAAAACGCTGGGCATCAAAAAACCCTGTAATGCCCAATGCCACCAAACAACACAACACGATCAGCATCACCAGCATGAACGTACGCTGGTTGCGCTGGCGGTCAACCGCCAGCAAATGTGCATACTTCAAGGTATCCGTTGTCACTTCATTGTCCCGATATCAAGATTAAGGACTTTAGCTGTTTCACGCAGTACGTCGTAAGCCTTATCATCGGTCGCAGCGAATGCCTCGACACGGAAGCTCTTCAAAACTTCAGGGTCTTTCATTTCTAGAAAGGCACTACGAATTTTTTGTTTCAACTCTGGATCCAGATTGTCCTGCATCACCATCGGGTAGTTTGGAATCGGCGCACTCAAGTCCAGCTCAACAATTTTTGTCGGATCAATCGTACCTTTAGCAATCAAGGCCTCCAAAATAGGCTTTGACAAACCACCGGCGGGCACCTGCCCTGTCTGCACTGCACGCGCTACGGCATCATGGGTTCCCAAATGTACAGGACGGTAATCCTTTTCGCCATCCAGGCCTACTTTCGTCTGAATATGCGCGCGTGGCGCCAAATGGCTGGACGTCGATGCTTGGTCGCCAAAACCAAAAGACTGACCACGGATATCTTCCAAGCGCTTCACCGGGCCATCGACATTGGCAATCATCACTGACTGATAGGTCGGTGAACCCCGCTCAACACCGACGGCAAAAGGCTCGATCTTAGGTGCTTTACTCTTTGCCAGAACATACGAGAAAGGCCCAAAATAAGCGACTTCAATACGCCCAAAACGCATGGCCTCAATCATGGACGAATAATCTGTCGTCACAATAATTTCAATGTCTTTATTCAACGTTTTTTCAAGATACTGCTTCAGCGGCTGTGCATTTTGAATCAGCGTTGCAGCGTTCTCGTCTGGCAACAGCGCAACGCGCAAGCGGTCTGGGTTTTTGGCCTGTACAGCGGTCGATAAAGGCAATGCAACTGCAAAAAAACCAGCCACAATGGCTTTCAAAACATGACGACGTTTCAACATAAAATTCTCCTGAATAATCAAGCCGCACACAGGGCGGGGATATCTAGATGGGTTTCGGGAGCGTCATGACTAACGTTCCCGGTGTAAAGCCTTTGAATATCGGCGTCGGTTAAAGCTGCAGGTTTGCCGTCAAAAACGACGCGCCCCTGACTCAACCCAACAATCCGATCCGCAAATCGCTTGGCAAAATCAATTTGGTGCAAACTCACCACAGCAGTGAGATGATCGGTTTTGCAAATATCGTGAAGCAGCTGCAAGACGCTTTCAGCGGTATGGGGGTCCAGACTAGCCACAGGCTCATCAGCCAGCATCAGGCGGGGCTGCTGAATCAAGGCACGTGCAATTCCAACGCGCTGCTGCTGACCACCCGACAAGGCATCAGCACGTGTCAACGCCTTGTCAATCAAACCGACACGGTCAAGTGCACTGAATGCTTTTTCTTTATCGTCCTTGGACCAAGGCAAGAGCGATCTCAAACCGCTGCGCGTTGCCAACAAGCCCATCAAGACATTAGCTAAAACGGTTTGACGACCAATCAAATGATGTTGTTGGAACACCATACCCGTGCGGCGACGATGCTCTCGCAGGGCACGTCCACCCGACAATGGCTGATCGATATCGTGCAATAGCAATTCACCTGCCGTGGGTTGTACCAAGCCATTCAGGCTACGCAGCAGTGTTGACTTGCCCGCGCCAGATGCCCCAAGCAACACAAGGAACTCACCTGGGCGAATCGTCAAAGAGGTGGGCTGAAGTGCCTGATAGCCATTGCTATAAACCACGGCAAGGCTTCTGGTCTGCAAGAGCCATGAGGACGATGGGGAAGCAGTCATTAAGGTCACCTTTCAATTCATTGGTCTGCACATTGCCGGTTAATCGTCGGCAGCTGTATTTCAGACATTGGGCGACAGTATGATCAAATGCTATTTCACCAATATGTACGTTTTACATTAAATAATTTAGTTATCTATAGATTTCATCTATGTCTGGGACCTCACTTATCGCAGCCCTCAAAGCCTTCGATGCCACAGCGCGAACAGGCACAATCACCACAGCAGCACGGCAACTGGGACTGCGCCAGCCCACCGTATCGGCTCATATCATCAGACTGGAATCGGAATACGGGGTCGAGCTCTTCTATCGTCAAGGCCGACGGCTGGAGCTGACGCAATTTGGTAACGCCCTGCTTGAGCACACGCAAAGGCTATTCAGTGCAGAACAAGATGCGCAATCTTTGTTGATTGCGGCAAAAACCAACTATCGTGGCACGCTGAATTTGCATGCCATCGGCCCACACAACATCACCCCCATCATCAAAGCCTACCGTGCGCGGTATCCTGGGGTACATATCAGTGTGACTGTGGGAGACTCGCAGTCCATAACGCAACGCATTCTGAACTACGAAGGTGATATTGGCCTTGTACTCAACGAAATAACGGACCCACACATTTTCTGTCTGCCCTATCGAGCACAAAAACTGGTGATCTTCGCCCACACCGATCATCCGTTAGCCAAGAAAAAGAGCCTGCGGTTTACCGATTTAAATGGCCAAGAGTTCGTAATGCGGGAGCAAGGTTCGGGCACCCGCAAAGCGTTTGAAGATTCGCTCAGTGCCAAGAACATTCAGATTAAAACCAGCGTTGAAATGCGAAGCCGTGAGGCCGTGCGCGAGGCTGTTATCCAAGGCTTGGGGCTTGGTGTCGTCGCGAATACCGCGTATCAACCCTGCCCCGACCTCGTGACACTTGATGTCGAAGGATTCAATGCCCATACGTTCACGCGACTGATCTGCCGGGTCGAACGCAGAAACTCACCCTTAATTGCTCATTTTTTGCAGACAGCGCAAGAGGTGTTGGGTTGAACCGCCCCCCCTGCTCATCGAGATTGAGGACGCTAAAACATAGTGATGGGCTGAAAGTTTGAAGTGCTTTTCAGGGTCTGGGGCCCCAAACCTTGAAAAGCGCCGGCATCGAACACAACCTTCGCCCAACATCGTCAGAAAACAAAAAAGCCCCTGATGAACAGGGGCTTTTTTGTTTGTACTGGCGGAGATGGAGGGATTCGAACCCTCGATACGGGTATAAGCCGTATGCTCCCTTAGCAGGGGAGTACCTTCAACCACTCGGCCACATCTCCGAATTAAGCTCAGCATTCTAGCACAAGAAAGCCGAGCTTTGGGCCGAAAACGGCAGTTTCTTACAGGCTGCCGCCCTCTTGATCGAGACCGAAGGCTTTGTGCAATGCACGTACCGCCAGCTCCATGTACTTGTCGCTGATAACAACCGATGTCTTGATCTCGCTGGTGGAAATCATCTGGATATTGATGCCTTCTTCGCTGAGCGTGCGGAACATCAGGCTGGCAACGCCAACATGGCTGCGCATACCGATACCGACGACAGACACTTTGCACACCTTGTCGTCGGAACGGATCTCGCGAGCCCCGACGGCCGGGCCGATCTGCTGCTCGAGCACTTCGAGGGCGCGAGGGAAATCGGCACGGTTAACAGTAAACGAGAAGTCGGTGGTGCCTTCGACAGACTGGTTCTGCAGAATCACGTCGACGTTGATGTTGGCGGCGGCAATGGGGCCCAGAATTGAGTAGGCCACACCCGGCTTGTCGGGAACCGCCAGCAGAGTAAGTTTGGCTTCATCGCGGCTGAAGGCAATGCCCGAAACGACGGCTGCTTCCATTTTCTGGTCTTCCTCGAAAGTAATTAAAGTACCCGAAGTCATTTCTTCTTCGAGCGACATCAGGGGGTCGGTAAGCGACGACAATACGCGGATGGGAATACGGTATTTGCCGGCGAATTCTACCGAGCGAATTTGCAGCACTTTGGATCCGAGCGAAGCCATTTCGAGCATTTCTTCGAAAGAAACAACCGAAAGACGACGAGCTTCTGGAACCACGCGCGGATCGGTGGTGTAAACACCATCGACATCAGTGTAAATAAGGCACTCTTGGGCGCCAATAGCGGCAGCAATAGCGACAGCCGAGGTATCGGACCCGCCACGACCCAATGTTGTGATGTGGCCTTCTTCGTCGATACCTTGGAAGCCTGTCACCACGACCACACGGCCATCAGCCAAGTCGGCTTTGATACGCGCATCGTCGATGGACGTAATGCGGGCCTTGGTGTAAGCCGAGTCGGTTTTTACCGGCACTTGCCAGCCCGTGTAGCTGCGTGCGGCAACACCTTGCTCCATCAGGGCAATGGCCAGCAGTGCACTACTGGCCTGTTCACCCGTGGCGGCCAGCATATCGAGCTCGCGCTCGTTGGGACGTGGGGAAATGTCTTTGGCCAACCCAAGCAAACGATTGGTTTCGCCCGACATGGCCGAGGGAACAACCACCACCTGGTGGCCAGCGGCGTGCCATTTTGCGACGCGACGTGCGACATTTTGAATGCGCTCGACCGAGCCCATTGAAGTGCCACCGTATTTGTGAACAATCAGGGACATCTTTTACTCTGCAAAAAGGACAACTGCCTGCAAATACAGACAGACAAAACGCAACATTTTAACATTAAAGGGTTATTTTGCCGACCCGCGTCGATACATCAACACGACACGTTTTTAATGAGACGGGCCCGTGCAAGGCGCATTTAGATCGTCGTTGGCGTGCCGACCCGCAACAAAAACCCGCCCCTTCTGGCACATAATGTCGACGGGTCCGTGCCCGACCCGCATCGCGCGATCGAACCCCAAAGCGTGCAACTGACGCATTTGGCGCATCAGGTTATGCAGCCGGGCATCGGTCGGCATGGCCAGCCCCTGCTGGCCCAGCCAATACCGTAACACCAGCGCCTGACGCGCCTCTGAGAGCAAACGCCAGCTTGCCAAAGAAAAGCTCTGGTCAGCCGCGGCAAAATCAAGTGACATCAAATCGGCGCATGCGACCTCGTCAAGCACCTGCGCGGCTTGCGCCGACTGTCGGGCATGACGCGCAAGCCGGTCGCGCCAGCCGGGCCAACGCGCATCAAGCGTGGGCGCCAGCCGCTCGCGCACGGCGGCACGCGTGTAGCGATCTTGAGCGTTAGTCGGGTCGGTGACGTACTGCCACCCGGTTTGTGCAGCATAACTATTGGCAGCATCGACGATCTGGGCGCGGTCCACGTCAAGCCAGGGCCGAACATACTCGATTCCGTCACGCTCGACGTGTGGCGACATGGCCGCCAGCCCGACGGGCCCCGCGCCGCGCAGAAGCCGCAACAGCACCGTTTCAGCCTGATCATGAAGGTGATGACCCAACAAGATGTGACGCACACCCGCCACTCTGGCCATGTCATGCAGCGCTTTGTACCGCGCATCACGCGCTGCAGCCTCGATACCGTAACCTGCTGTTTCACTGACCGTCACGCGCATACTATGGCAAGGCACCGCCAATTGATGCGCCAGATCGTGCACCCGATGCAACCATTCGTCGGCCGTTGCCTGCAACCCATGATGCACATGGAACAGATGCAAGGCCAAACCCTGCCCGGCAGCATATTGCGCAGCGGCTACCGCCAGCATGGCCGAATCGGCCCCACCGCTGACAGCCACACCCAGGCCGGTGGGCTGCGACGACAAGGCCGCCACCGCCGACTTTATTTTATGAATCAGGGCGTCAGAGCCCGGGAACATATGACGACGTGTTAACGGGCTTCTTGGAAGCGGCCGTAAGACATGAGACGCTGCAGGCGATGCTCAAGCATTTGCTCGGTCGTCATGTTGGCCACCTGGCGGTAAGCGTCGGCCAAGGCGCGACTAAGCTGATTAGCCATAGTTTTGGGGTCGCGATGCGCCCCGCCCACGGGCTCGTTGACAACACGGTCGACAAGGCCCAGCTCTTTAAGCCGCGGCGCCGTAATCGCCAGTGCCTCGGCTGCCACAGGCGCCTTATCGGCGCTGCGCCATAAAATCGACGCACAACCCTCGGGCGAAATGACGGCATAAGTAGCATATTGCAGCATCATGACGACATCGCCAACGGCAATGGCCAACGCCCCGCCGGAGCCGCCTTCACCAATAATGGTGGAGATAATGGGGACTTTGAGCTCGGCCATGGCATACAAGTTATGACCAATGGCTTCAGATTGGCCGCGTTCTTCGGCGCCAATGCCGGGGTACGCGCCAGGCGTGTCAACAAAAGTGAACACCGGCAAACGGAATTTTTCGGCCAAACGCATCAACCGCAACGCCTTGCGGTAGCCCTCGGGGCGCGGCATGCCAAAGTTGCGCATTGAGCGCTCTTTGGTGTCGCGGCCTTTTTGATGACCAATGACCATGCAGGGCGTACCGTTAAATCGCGCAAGACCACCCACAATGGATTGGTCGTCGGCGTACATGCGGTCGCCGTGCAGTTCGTGGAAATCGGTGAAGATCTCGCGAACGTAATCAAAGGTATAGGGCCGCTGCGGATGGCGTGCCACCAATGCAGTTTGCCAGGGCGTGAGCTTGGCGTAAATATTCTTGGCCAGCGTCTGGCTTTTTTGCTGCAAACGGCTGACCTCGTCGGAAATATCGACGGCTGAGTCGGACTGCATGTAGCGCAGTTGCTCGATTTTTTGCTCGAGCTCGGCCAGGGGCTGTTCAAATTCCAGGAAAGTATTACGCATAAGAGCTTGAATTCCAGATAGGGATCATACGACTTTAGTTTTACTTGGCGACAGACGCAAGGCTGCGCCACAAGTACCACGTCGCGACGGTTCGCCACGGTGCCCAGGCCTGGGCGACTTCGCGCGCTTCGAAGCGCGAAACAGGCTCACCGCTGAAATAGTGTAACGAAATTGCCTTGATAAGACCGGCATCGTCGAGCGGAAGGACGTCGGGACGCTGCAGGTTAAAGATAAGAAACATTTCGGCCGTCCAACGCCCGATGCCCCGAATGGCGCATAAATCGGCAATGACAGCCTCGTCGTCCATGGCTGACCAGGCCGCAGGTTTAACCTTTTTCTCGGCAAAGTGCGTGGCCAGATCGGAAATGTATTCGGACTTGCGTTTAGACAGCCCCAGCTCGCGCAATGCATCGATGTCAAGCTGCACGACAGACGTGGGGGTTGGCCGCTTTCCGCATTTTTCGGTGAAGCGCAGCCATACTGCATCGGCCGCCTTAGTGGAAATTTGCTGGCCGATGATGGCACGGGCCAGGGTCATGAACGGTGGCGACGGCGCCTGCAAAAACTGCTCTTTATGCTGGGGAATCAGCTTCTTGAGAATACGATCACGTCGCATCAGATGCGCGGCGGCTTCGTCCCAGTAATCGGGCTTGACAATGGCAGTCGTGGTCATGGCCGCCCCTTAAACCCGACGCCACTGCGTGCCACCGGGCTTGTCCTCAAGCTCGATACCGGCCTGACGCAACTGTTCGCGGATGGCATCGGCCTGCCCGAACTGCTTTTGCTTTTTAGCCTCGGCACGTGCCTGAATAAGGGCTTCGATAGCCGCGGCGTCGAGCGACTCGGCAGCCTGCTCGGCCCCGGTAAACCGGCTGGGCGATTGCAGATAAATGGCCGGGTCGGTTTGCAATAACCCCAAAACGGCGCCCAAGGCCCGCAACAGGCCCGACGTTTGAGCCGAACCCGTGCGATTGGCCTCGTTGGCCAACTCGAAAAGCACGGCAACAGCACCCGACGTGTTGAAGTCATCGTCCATGGCGTCGCGAAACGCCTGGGCTGCTGGCTGGGACCAGTCGATGGAAACCGACGCGGGCGACACATTGTGCAGCGTTTGGTAAAGGCGATCGAGCGCGCTTTGCGCATCGCGCAAGTTGTCGGGCGTGTAATTTTGAATGCTGCGATAGTGATTGCGCACGATGAAAAACCGCAGCATTTCGGCTTCGCGCGCATTGACATCGTAGTTGGCGCTGTTGGGCGACAGCGACGCACCAAGCCCCACAGTTTCGCGGATGGTGCGGAAGTTACCCAGCGACTTGGACATTTTGTCGCTGTCGACCATAAGCGGACCGCAATGCATCCATACGTTGGCCAGCTGCCCGCCAAAAGCACCCTCGGTCTGGGCGATTTCGTTTTCGTGGTGCGGAAACTTAAGATCGGGCCCACCGCCGTGAATGTCCAGGGGCAGCCCCAGCAGGGCTTTGCTCATGGCTGAGCACTCGATATGCCAACCCGGGCGACCCAGGCCATAAGCAGACTCCCACTTCGACTCGGCGGGCTCGTCGGCCTTGGCCGATTTCCAGAGCACGAAATCGAGCGGATCACGCTTGCCCGAGTCGATGGCGACGCGCTCGCCGGCACGCAGGTCGTCGAGCGACTTGCCTGACAGCTTCCCGTAGCCCGGAAAGCTGCGCACCGCGTAATTGACGTCGCCGTTATCGGCCTGATAGGCCAAGCCATTATTTTCGAGACGGCCGATGATATCGAGCATATCGCCAACGTGGGCCGTAGCGCGCGGCTCTGCGTCGGGCGACTGAACGCCCAACGCGCGTTCATCGGCGTGCATGGCCTGGATATAAAAGTCGGTAACCTCGCCCAGACGACGGCCGGTTTCAACGGCGCGACGAATGATTTTGTCGTCGATGTCGGTAATGTTGCGCACATACGTAACCTTGTAGCCGCTGGCACGCAACCACCGCTGAACCACGTCGAAACTGACCAGCATGCGGGCGTGCCCGAGGTGGCAGAAATCGTAGACCGTCATGCCGCAAACGTACATACGCACGTGACCGGGTTCGGTGGGTTCGAGGGGCACTTTGCCGCGAGAAAGGGTGTTATAAATGTGCAGCATTCGCTAGTAAAACTTGTTTGACGTGAAGCAAGGCTAAAATGGCGGTCGATAAGTATAGCAATTCAAACCCAACTCCACCCCAATAGGTAATCGCCGGTGTTTCAAATTTCTCGTCGCTTTCTGCCCGCCCTGGTTCTGGTTGCATGTGGCGGGCTGCATGCGCCAACTACATTGGCGCAGTCGGCTTCTGCAAATGGCCCGCTGTTTATCGACCCACCCCAAGCCGACGAAGGCTGGCAAGGGTTGGCCAATGTGCTCGATGCGTTAACACCAAGCGTCGACACGTCGATACCCATGACGCCGTCAGATATTACCAACCGTATAGCACAAATGCTAAACGACGGCCGCAGCCAAGAAGCACTTGAGGTTATAGAAAAGCGTCAGGCACAGCGCAACGCCAGCGGAGAAATCGGGCAAGACGTGCAGCTGATGTTTTTACGGGCACGGGCCCTGGCAGCCAACGGCAAAACCAACGAAGCGGTTGACGCCTACCTGGCCATGACCACCGACTACCCCGAGCTACCCGAACCCTGGAACAACCTGGCGTCGCTGTACATTAAACAGCAAAAAATCGACATGGCCTACGACGCGTTAACCATGGCGCTGCGGGCCGACCCCAATTACACCACGGCCAAAGCCAACTTGGCCCAGGTTCATTTGCTGAAAGCATACGCGCTGTACCGAGAGGCCGAAAGCGCAGGCATGCGCGCCGCCGCAGCCCGAGCCCAGGCCGTCCAGTCCATTCTTCAACGTTAATCACCATGAGCTTCTTCATCACCAGAATTTTCAGGTCGCACCTGCTTCGCAGGCATGCCCTGGGGCTCGCCTGTGCTGCATTGGTCGCCTTGCCCGCCATCAGCGCCGGCCCCGCCATCGCTTCATCAACTTCGTCACAAGGATCATCCATGAGTGCAAACCCAAAAGTCAAAATGCAAACCAACTTCGGTGACATGATCATCGAGCTGAATGCCGAAAAAGCCCCTAAAACAGTTGAAAACTTCGTGGCTTACGTCAACGACGGTTTCTTTGACGGCACTATTTTCCATCGCGTCATCAACAACTTCATGGTCCAGGGCGGCGGTTTCGAAGCCGGCATGAAGCAAAAAGAAACCCGCGACCCCATCGAGAACGAAGCCAACAACGGTCTGCGCAACGATCGCTACACACTGGCCATGGCGCGCACCAGCGACCCGCACTCGGCTACCGCACAGTTTTTCATTAACGTTGCCGACAACGACTTCCTTAACCACACCGCGCCCACCAGCAATGGCTGGGGCTATGCGGTATTTGGCAAGGTCGTCGAAGGCACCGACGTCGTCGACAAAATCAAAGTCGTGAAAACCGGCAGCAAAGGCTTTCACCAAGACGTACCCACCGAAGACGTCATCATCGAGAAAGCTACGGTTGTTGAGTAAGCTCGACCTGCCCGGCACGGTTTGGCTGGCCTCAGACCTTCATCTGGGGCCCGATTCGCCAGAAACCGCCCGGGCTTTTTTGACGTTTTTATCGCAAGCCCGGCAACACGCGTCTGCGCTATTACTGGGCGGCGACATTTTCAACGTCTGGGTCGGCGACGACCTTATCCAGAACCCGCCCTCTTGGCTGGCATCATTGCTAAGCGCACTGGCCGCCACCGGCAAAGATATTCCACTTTATGTCTGCCGCGGCAACCGCGACTTTTTAATCGGGCACGGCCTGTGCAAACGCATACATGCCACACTGCTGTCCGACCAAACCGTGCTGATGACTGATGTCGGCCCGGTACTTTTTAGCCACGGCGACGAATACTGCACCGACGACCACGCTTACCAACGCTTCAAGACGTGGGTGCGACGACCCTGGGTGCAGCGCATATTTTTGGCGTTTAGCCTGAAGCAACGCATGAAATGGGCAGGCTACGCCCGCCAACGCAGTATGCAGGCCAATGCGTGGAAGCCGTCGGACATTATGGACGTTAACCCGGAAGCGGTATTACAGGCCTTTGATGCGGCCCGCGTCGATACGATGGTGCATGGGCATACCCACCGCGCGTCAATTCACCACCAGACGGCCAAAGGCCGAACGCTAACCCGCGCCGTACTGCCCGATTGGGACTTTGAAAGTCCCGAAAAGCGCGGCGGCTGGCTGGAAATAGACGCAGAAGGCCTGCGTCTGCGGACCTTGGCCGATACCTACACCGGCGCAAGGCAAGCCGCCGACACAGATTAACGCAGCGTTAGCCAGGCCAAGACAACCAGCCCCAAAGCAATGCGATACCACGCAAATGGGCGATAAGTATGCCGAGACACCCACATCAGCACTGCTTTGACCAACACCAGCGCGCTGAAAAACGCGGCAATAAAGCCAATGACAATGCCCCAGGTTTGCTCACCTGTAAGCACCGCGCCGTGTTTATAAATATCGTAAACCGTAGCGGCCAACATGGTCGGCATCGCTAGAAAGAACGAGAATTCAGTCGCCGTTTTACGTTGCACCCCGGCCAGCATGGCGCCAATAATGGTGGCGCCAGAACGGGACGTACCCGGAATCATGGCCAGGCATTGTGCAAAACCCACCGCCAGCGCCTGCTTCCAGGTAATGTCTTCAAGCGCGAACGTCACCGGCTGGCCTAAACCAGCAGCCTGACTTGAACGCCCGCCTGCCTGGGAAGACGCCGATGACACGTCGTTGGTTGCAGCCGCGTTGCCGGTTGCACCGTGCTTGGCCATATGCGGCTTGCGTTCGACCCAGAGCATAATGATTCCGCCCAAAATCAATGTCACCACAAAAATACCAGGGTGGTGGAACATCATTTTGATGTACTGAATCGTAAGCGCACCGATCACCGCTGCCGGCAAAAATGCAATGATCAGATTGCGAGTGAACGCGACCTCGGTAGGTTGACCATGCAGCGTACCCCTGATCAGTTGCCAGAGACGTTGACGGAAAACCCAAATGACGGCGAGTATCGACCCAAACTGGATGACCACCTCGTACACCTTACTGCTACCGGAATCGAAATTGATCCATTCACCAATCAGCAATAAGTGTGCCGTGCTGGACACCGGTATGAACTCGGTAAAACCCTCAATGACACCCAGAAAAAAAGCTTTGAACAGATACAGCGCGCTTTCGGTCATGCAGAACCTTCTTGAATAGTTTCGTCGTCGGGATTGGCAAAGACGCGTTCGACTTCAACACTTGCAATACGACGACCCTCAAGGCGAACCACCTTGAATGTGAACGTGGCATGAGGCTGCACCAGTTCGCAACTGTCGCCGGGCGATGGCAACTGCCCGAAACGCCCCAACAAATAGCCGGCCAAGGTTGAATAACCCTCTTCTTCGTCGACCAATCCGGTGGTGTTCAGCACCTGTTCAAGGTGATGCACGTCGGCCGCACCGTCGACGCGCCAGCGATTGTCACCGGCTTCGACGATGTCGGGCGTTTCATCCTCGTCGGGGAACTCGCCGGCGATGGCCTCGAATACGTCGATAGGCGTAACGACACCTTCGATGGTGCCGAACTCGTCGGTGACCAGCACCAGTTGCCCGCGTGAGCGCTTCAAGGTTTCCATCAGCCGCAGCACGCCAATGGATTCATGCACGATAAGTGGATCGCGCAAACGGGACAATTTGATATGCCCATGCGTAAGCACATCGGCAAGCATTTCTTTGGCGCGACCAATGCCAATGACATCGTCGAGCGACCCCCGGCACACTGGAAAGAAGCTGTGCGGTGTTTTCATGAGCTGCTTCTGGATGTCTTCTGCGGCGTCGTCGAGATTGATCCAGGACACATCATTGCGCGGCGTCATGATGGAATGAATCGTGCGGTCGGCCAAGGTAAGGACGCCACTAACCATATTGCGTTCTTCTTCGCCAAACACCTGCTGCCCGGCAGCCGGCTTGGGCGAAGCCACGGGTTCTTCAGGCCCCACCAAGGGCTGCTTACCCAACATGCGCATAATGCCTTCGGCCGTTCGCTCGCGCATGGGGCGCCGCAGCTCGACCTTTTGCATATTGCGTCGGGCCAACTGGTTAAGACTTTCGATAATGACCGAAAACCCGATAGCTGCGTACAGATACCCCTTGGGTACCGCAAAGCCAAAGCCTTCAGCTACCAAAGAAAAACCAATGGTTAGCAAGAAACCCAGACACAAGACCACAACCGTGGGGTGAGCATTGACAAAGCGTGTGAGCGGCTTTGATGCGAACAGCATCACACCCATTGCAATGACAACGGCGACCATCATGACGGACAGCTGTTCGACCATGCCCACCGCCGTGATGACGGCGTCGATGGAGAAAACTGCGTCGAGAATAATGATTTGCGTAACGATCAGGCCGAAGCTGGCGTGCAGCCGCGCCCCAGAAGCATGCTGCGCGCGACCCTCGATGCGCTCGTGTAGTTCGAGCGTGCCTTTAAGCAGCAGGAAAAAACCGCCCACAATAAGAATGAGATCGCGCCCAGAAAAAACAAACGGCCCCAAAAACAAAATGGGCGTCGTCAGCTTGATCAGCCACGACATGACAGTGAGCAGCGCCAAGCGCATGACCAGCGCTAGCGACAGCCCCATAACCCGAGCGCGATCGCGCAGCTTGGGCGGCAGCTTCTCGACCAGAATGGCGATGAAGATAAGGTTGTCGATGCCCAGAACAATTTCGAGCACGACCAGTGTCAGCAGCCCGACCCAGGCTGCCGGGTGCGAGAGCCAATCGAAGGAAAAGGCTTCCATTAGCGCCCCCCCTGCCCTGTCCGGACGCTACCCCCTTGAGGGGCGCCTATATAAAAGGTGCGGGCGAACCCGCCCGTACTGCCGTCTGTTGGTGAGGTCATGGCTAGTAAATGAAGCGTTCAGGACTGCAAACTGGCCAGCATGTGAGTAAAGACTTTGGGCGTACCCGCAATAACGCTGCCGGTTTGAAACCAGGTTTGCTCGCCTTGAAAGTCGGAAATAAGGCCGCCGGCCTCAAGGACCAGCAACCCGCCCGCGGCGAGATCCCAGCGTTTTAGGTTAACCCCGCAGAAACCGTCGAGGCGGCCGCAGGCCACATAGGCCAGATCAAGCACCGAAGCCCCCATGCGCCGCACGCTGGCGCAGCCGGTAAGCATGCCGGAAAACTTTGAATTGGGTGACACACCGCCCCCCGAGTCGGGCACATAGGCACTCAGCATGGCATCGTGAAAACGCGCCATACCCGACACGCGCACGCGACGATCGTTGAGGAAGGCACCGCCCCCGCGACTGGCAGTGAAGAGCTCGTTGCGCGCCGGGTCGTAAATAACGCCATGCACGACCTGCCCACGATGCGCCAGAGCAATGGAAACGGCATAGACCGGAAACCCGTGAATAAAGTTGGTCGTGCCGTCGAGCGGATCGATGATCCACTGATACTCGGGTGCGGCCTGCCCTTCTGGCACGGGCTGCTCACCAGACTCTTCGCCTAAAAACCCATGGTCGGGATACGCGGTTTTAAGGATGTCGATGATGGCGGCCTCGACGCTTTGGTCGACTTCCGTGACATAATCGCTGGGCCCCTTGCGCGCCACCTGCAAGCGCTCGAGGTCGAGGCTTGCCCGGTTGATCATGGAGCCGGCGCGGCGTGCCGCCTTAATGGCGGTATTGAGCATGGGGTGCATAAGTATCCGTAAATAACAAAAACTGAAACAGGCTGATTATAGTTAACCGCCTATTTTAGTTGATAGACGCAATTCCCCGAAATGACAGACCTATTTAATCGTGCTCGCTTCATTATGGTGCACCCCAGCCACCCCGGAAACGTCGGCGCAGCGGCACGCGCCATCAAAACGATGGGGTTTCGCGAGCTTTGCCTAGTTGCGCCCCGTTTTGACAACGTGGCCGAACTGCCCGAAGCGCAGGCACTGGCAAGCGGCGCCACCGATGTTCTGGCGTCGGTACAAGTTGTCGACACCCTGGCGCAAGCCCTGGCACCCATTACCCTGGCCTTTGCCATGACTGCCCGCGAGCGAGTGCTGGGGCCGCCGGTCTGCGATATCCGCGAGGCAGCAACACTCAGCCGGCAGCATCTGCTGGAACACAACGAGGGCCACATCGCCGTGGTGCTAGGCACCGAGCGCTCGGGGTTAACCAACGAAGACATTGCGCAGTGCCAACGCATTTGCCATATCCCGGCCAACCCCGAATACAGTTCGCTGAACGTCGCCCAAGCCCTGCAGCTGGCCGCCTGGGAATTGCGTTATGCCCTGGGCAACCTTGACGGTAAGGCAGCCACGCCCGCCGACAACAGTGCCCCAGTCGCGTCGTCAGACGAAGGTAACGCCCTGGCATCCAATGAAAAAGTACAGGCCTTTCTGGCCCACTGGCAAGAAGCATTGATCGAGATCCAGTTTTTAAACCTGGCGTACCCGAAAAAACTGATTCCTCGCATGCAGCATTTGTTTAGCCGTAGCGCCCTGACCAATGACGAAGTCGACATGATGCGCGGCGTGTGTACCGCCATGATCAAGGCCGCCAAAGGCCAACTGCGCAAAGACTGAGCCGAACGACCACATTAGCAGCGTGGGCGCGATGGCGGCAATTCAATCCCTGCTGCCTTAAGCACGCGCTGTGCCTGGCGATTCATATCGTTTTGCAGTTCGAACCAGTTGGATGCTGCAGCCCACGCGCGCACCGTCACCAACATGGCGTTATCGCGGTAGCCCGACACCATGACCAGCGGCTCGGGGTCTTTCAGGGCCAGTTCGTGGGTATCAACCATTTTGCGTAGCTCGGACAAAGCCAGATCGATATCTTCGCCATACGGCACCAGCACCTGAATTTCGGCGCGGCGTGTATCGTGACGGCTGAAATTAACGATAGGACTGCCCCAGATCAGGCTGTTGGGCAACGTAATGAAAGTGCCGTCGGATTGTTTGAAGCGCGTTAAGAACAAGCCCACTTCGTCGACCGTGCCATCGGCCTTGCCCGCCACAGACACCGACTCGCCGGCACGTAGAGGGCGCAAGGCCAACAACATAATGCCCGCGGCAATGTTCTGGAGCGTACCCTGAAGCGCAAGACCAATGGCCAAACCCGCTGCACCCAGCACGGCAATGATACTGGCCGTTTGCACACCCAGACGCGCCAGAACAGCCACCAGCACCACAACGCGAATCGACCAGACCGCCACCGAATGCGCTATGGGAACAATAGTGGGATCAATACGCGTTGACCGGGTCGCCACACGGCGCACCAGCCGGCCCACCCAGTTCGACACCATCCAACCCACCACAAGCAGCACAAGCGCAACGACCAGATCGAATGCAATGGCGTTAAAACCGCCCAGGGCCCATTCGAAAAATTTGCTCAGATCAGACTCAGACATACCTACCTTCAACAGTTGCGAAATACAGTTGTACACATTGAGTTATCCACTTCAATTGTGGACAAGCGCATTGATAACTTGGTAATAGGTGAAAATTCACCCAAAGGATCAAGATGTTATATAAAACGTGCGAAATTCGTCCATGTTAACAGGCAGTTATCCACTAAAAATGTGGACAACTGCATGGACAAGCTTTTGATTACATCAAATTATCATTACATAACAATGGCCTGCACGTCAGGTGACAATATTGACCATATTGCTCCGTTTACGCCCCGCGCTTTACCAAGTGCTGCCTGTTGCGTGACACCCTCTGCACTGACAAATACCAAAACGCGGGTGCGTTAGGTGCCTCGGGGCAAGCCCCCTTCTTCAGAAAATGAAAAAACCCTGTGCTCCGGATACACCAGAACACAGGGTTGCAAATTACCAGGCTAAACGCGGGCACACCATGAGGCGCGCCGGCCCTAGCCAGGCTATGTACGTCAGGCCACCGCCACCAGACGATCGAGCTTGTCGCCATCGGCGAGCAGCTCTTGACTGCTGGACTGATGCACAATTTGGCCGCGATCAAGCACAATGGCCCGGTCGGTCAGGCCAAGCGCCATACGGGCATGTTGCTCGACCACGATCACGGTCATGCCGCTTTCTTCGACCAGGCGACGAATGACCCCCAGAAGCTCTTGCACAATAATGGGTGCCAGACCTTCCATGGGCTCGTCGAGCAACAGCATTTTGGGGTTGAGCATGAGTGCACGTGCAATCGCCACCATTTGCTGCTCACCTCCCGACAACTGGTTACCCATGTTGTTACGACGCTCTTCAAGACGCGGGAACAGGTTGTAAACCCTTTTCACGTCCCACTCGCCGGGGCGAGCCACCACCGTCAGGTGCTCTTCAACGGTGAGCGACGGGTACATATGGCGCTCTTGCGGCACCCAACCCATGCCTTCCTGGGCGCGACGGTAAGTGGGCATACGGGTAACATCGGCGCCTTGCCAGCGCACCGAACCACCATGCATTTGCGTCAGGCCCAGCATCGTCAGCAATAGGGTCGACTTACCGACCCCGTTGCGGCCCAATAAAGCCAGCGTGTCGCCTTCATTCAGCGTGAACGAGATGTCTTCAAGGATGACAGACTCGCCATAGCCGGCCCGAACATTTTCGAGGGCCAGCATTTCTTTGCCACCATTACTCTTCATGTTCTGCTTCCCCCAGATAGACTTCTTTGACACGCTTGTCATTGGCAATTTCATCGGGTGTGCCTTCGGTAAGCACCTTACCGCCCACCAGAACCGTAATGCGTTCGGCAAAACGGAACACGAGGCTCATGTCGTGTTCGATGAACAGAATGGTGACGTCGCGTGGCAACTGAGAAATGACTTCGAAGAGTTCCTGGCTTTCGGCCGACGGAATACCTGCAGCGGGTTCGTCGAGAAGCAATACCTTGGGCTTGGTTGCCAGCGCCAAGGCTATTTCTACCAAACGCTGTTTGCCATAAGGCAAGTTGCGCGTACGGGTATTGGCCTCTTGGGCCAGGCGCAACGTTTGCAACAACGCCATGGCTTCTTCGATAAGCGCGGTTTGCTTCTCGATGGTTTTGTACCACTGACCCGACATGCCCTCGCGCTCGCTGATCGCCAGAATAACTGACTCGAGCACGGTCAGACCGGCAAACAAGGTGTTGATCTGGAATGTACGCGTCATACCCAGCTTGACCCGTTCGTGCTGAGGCAAATTGGTGATGTCGCGATCGCCAAAATACACCTTGCCGCTGGTGGCCTTGAGTGCCCCAGTCAGCATGTTGATGTAAGTGGTTTTACCTGCCCCGTTGGGGCCGATAAGCGCATGGCGTGCCCCGGGTTTGAACTCGAGGGTGACGTCGCTGTTAGCTTTGAAGGTACCCCAGATTTTGGTCAGGCCTTCGGTACGCAGTGTTGTGTTTTGCTGACTCATGAACGCCCCCCTGCCAAACGCTCGCGCCGGCGCTCGAAAATGGCTTCGATAGTACCCAGGATACCGCCACGGCCAACCATAACAATAACGATAAGCAATAAACCTAACCAGAACTGCCAGTACACCGGATTAATGTCTGAAATATAGTGATGTGCAAACATGAAAACTACCGCACCGATGAGTGCGCCGTACAAACGACCTGTACCGCCCAACACCAGCACGATCATCAGGTCGGCCGAACGGATAAAGCCAAGGGCATCGAGACTGACAAACTGTGTGGTTTGCGCCAGCAAGGCGCCGGCCACGCCAGCCATGGCCGCACTGACGGTATACACCGCAACCAGACGACGCTCGACGTTGACGCCGATAGCCGGCATACGCTTGGTGCCTTCACGAATACCGATAAGGCTCAGGCCAAATGTTGAGCTGACTATACGACGCGCCAGCAAGAACATAAGAAACAACACGACAAAGCTATAAAAGAAGCCTGTTTTACCGTACAGGTCGATTTCGAACATGCCGAAGATAGGCCATGTTTCGATACCCCACAGACCGTCGGCACCGCCGGTAAAGTCGGTGGCCTTATTGGCAACTTCGTAGAGCATCAGACCTATACCCAGGGTAACCATCAGTTGGGTAAGCTCGTGTCCGCGCACCACCAGGAAACTGGTCAGATAGCCCAGAATAGCTGCCAACGATGCGGCAATCAGCAAGGCACTGATAGGTTCGCCCCAACCGTAACGAGCAGACAACAAGCCCGACGTGTAGGCGCCCAGCCCGAAGAATGCGGCATGACCCAGCGACACAATGCCTGCGTAACCGACGATCAGGTCAAGCGACAAGGCAAACAGCGCCAGAATCATCATCTGACTAACGAGTACCAGATGGTTGGGAAACAGAAAATACGCCACGAAAGGCAGTACCCAGAACAGATACTCAAGCTTGTGCCAGCGATCGTTGGGTACCCGCGGCGCGGGAAGATTGTCGATGATAGAGAAGGACTTCAAGTTCATGCGCGCCTCGAGATAAGCCCGGATGGGAAGAGAAGGAGCAAGACAACCATCATGCCGTAAATGACGAAGGCGCCAATTTCGGGCACGTAGTACTTGCCGGCCACGTCGAAGATACCCAGCAAGATAGCTGCAACCAGGGGCCCTTTGATGGTACCGGCGCCACCCACTGCAACCACGATAAGGAAGTACACCATGTACTTGAGCGGGAAAGTCGGATCGAGGCCCAGGACGTCGATACCCAGACCACCGCCCAGGCCGGCCATACCGGAACCCAGCGCAAATGTCAGGCTGAAGACGCGATTGACGTTGATACCCAGGCCGGCGGAAGCCTGCTGGTTATCGACTGATGCACGGATCATGGCGCCGAAACGGGTTTGCTCGATGATGAGACCCAGCGCAATGGTGACCAATACAACCACCGCAATCAGGAAGAGACGATAAATACCCAGACCGATACCGAAGACGGTAACTTGCCCTTTCAAAAACTCAGGCAAGAACACCGGTTGCTGGGTTGGGCCCCAAACAAACGTCGCTGCCGCAATGACCATAAATACCAGGCCAATCGAGAACAATACCTGGTCCAGGGCGCTGGCCTGATAGAGGCGCTGGTACAAGGTGCGCTCGAGCACGAAACCGACGGCAGCCGCCGCAATGAAAGCAATGGGAAGCGTTGCCAGAAACGGCACGCCCATGCGGTTCATCAACTCGACACACACATAGCCGCCGAGCATGGCAAATGCCCCGTGTGCCAGGTTGACGAAGTTCATGAGGCCCATAGTGATGGACAACCCCACACTGATCAGAAACAGCAGAGCCCCAAAGGCAATACCGTCAAACAAGACGCCCACCAAATTACTTAGCATGGCGGCCTCCGAAACAAACGTACAGCGGGCAGCCCAATGCCACCCTTCAAGACGTGAGGCATGAGAGAGATCCTCCGGTTATTTTGAAAAAACAGATGCTGCCGAACCTGACCGAACTGCAACACAGACAAATACTGCAAAAGCAGTCATCAGGACAACAGGCAAAAACCACTAAAACGAAAAGAAAACGAAAAACCGGCCTTGGTCTGGACAGACCCAAGGCCTGAGGCTTGCATAACGAAATAACCGATAGTGGCCATAAAAACGCCGCAACAGCGGCGTTTTTATGGCACCGGCGAAGCCGGCACAGTCAAACTATTAAATGTCGAGCACAAGTACGGGTGACTTCGAGCGAGAGCAGCACGGTGTCATTTGATCATTTGCAGCATGCTCGGCATCGGTAAGATACAAGTCGCGGTGCTCGGGCTCGCCCTCGAGGACGCGCACGAGACACGTACCACAAACACCCTCTTCGCACGATACGGGTACGAACACACCGTTTTCGTCGAGCACCTGAGTAATGCTTTTATCGGCCGGAACGGTAAAGCTTTTACCCGTACTGGCAATTTTGACTTCGAACGAGGTATCGCCACTGGTGTCGACTTCGGCAGCGCCGAAGTATTCGAGGTGGACGTTGCCCGCTGCCCAGCCGGCTTCTTTAGCCGTGTTGACCACGTAGTCGATAAAACCTGTGGGACCGCACACATACAGGTGCGTGCCGTCTTGGGGGCCGGCTACCAATGACTTGAGATTGAGTTTTTGGGCCTCATCACCACTGTCGTAGTGAAAATGTACCCGGTCGGCAAAAGTCGACGCCTTGATGTCTTTTTCGAAGGCAGTGCGATCGGGTGAGCGCGTGCAATAGTGCATTTCGAAATCGGCATTGGTTTGGCTAAGACGCCGCGCCATACACAAAATAGGCGTGACGCCGATACCGCCTGCAAACAACAATGTGCGCTTGGCATGCACCAGTTCGAAATGGTTTTTGGGCGCGCTGATTTCGAGGACGTCGCCGACATTGACCTTATCGTGTACAGCCACAGAGCCGCCGCGCGATTCTGGGTCTTTGAGTACACCAACAATGTAGCGATGCTGTTCGGCAGAATCGTTAAGCAACGAATACTGGCGAACGATACCACCGGGCAAATGGATGTCGATGTGAGCACCGGCGCTGAACGGCGGAAGCTGTTTACCATCGACACTGGCCAACTCGAGGCTGACGATATCTACGGCTTCCAGAACTTTGTTGACGACTTTTACGGTTAATTGACTCATTTTGTATACATGGTTGGTTTACCCACAGGCGGTGCGGGCGTATGAAAACCGCCCTGCCGACCGTCTGTGGATAAGACAATCAGGCTCAGGCTGTTTGCGTGGTTTCTTCTTCCTGCTCTGCCTTGACCAGACGGTCGAGGACGCGCCTAGATTGTACGCCACCCGCATCAATACCGAGCATCAACAAGCGGCGCTCGGGGTAGGCTTCGAGGTTACGCTGTTGGGCTTCGAGTACGTCGAGGTCTTGACCGAAAATACGGCCCTGGCCTTCGCGGATACGCGCGGTGAGCTCGGCGTCGTCGGGACGGAAGTTACGTGCCAGCCCCCAGAAATACCAGTGTGAGTTTTCGGTTTCAGGGGTAATGAAGTCGACCACAATAGCGCGGACACGGTTTTCGGGCGGGGCGTCTTTACCACCCTTGCCAGCATGCGCGACACCCACGTCGATAAGAATGTGGCTGGGTGGCGTGAACCGCGAAATTTGCCAGCGATCGACAGGAACGTCGTCGGCCAGACCGTTTTCGCGCAGGTTACCCGCCCAGAATGGCGGCGCCATAATGTTTTCCATATAGCGGCTGGTCACAACTTCGTCGCCTTCGACTTTAGTGTTAACCGGCGTTTCGTCGATTTCTTCCTGGCCGATACTGTCGGCGTGCACATAAGTTTCGTGCGTCAGATCCATCAGGTTATCGATCATGAGGCGGTAATCGCACTTGATGTGGTACAGACCGCCACCATAAGCCCATTCATCGCTCTCGGCCCAGAACAGGTCAGGCATCAGTGCAGGGTCGGCCTTTGCGGGGTTGCCGGGCCAAACCCAGATAAAACCATAGCGTTCGATGACGGGGTAGCTTTTGACACAAGGGAAACCGCCCACGCGCTGTAAAGGCATGGACACGACCTTACCGTCGCACCCCATGACTAGCCCGTGATAACCGCAGACCAGGTTACCGTTCTCGACGTAGCCCAGCGACAATGCTGCGCCACGGTGCGGACAGAAATCTTCTACGGCAGCGACCTTACCCTCGGCGCCGCGATAAAACGCGATACGCTCGCCACAGATTTGGCGGCCCAGGGGTTTGGTATCGATTTCGTCGGGTGTAGCGGCGACATACCACGCATTTTTCAAAAACATAATAACCTCGCACGGAGTGAATGATTGCACACTAAAATGCACCGTAGCGGGGCAGATTCAGTGTACTGAACGTGGACGATATTTTACGCCTGTCAAAAAACCGCACAACAAGGGTTTACCCTAGGTTAGCGGACGCAATGCGGTTCAATCGACGTTAACGACTTTATCCTTGGGTGGGGCGAACGGCGCCCTGCTTTGCAGGTTGTTAAGGTGAACCAGTTTTTTAAGCAAATCCATGAACTGCTCTTCTTCGAGGGGGGTAAACCCCGCAAAAAGACGATCGTGCAATCGGTTAATGCCGCCTACTGCGTTTTCAAGCAACTTACGCCCTTGTTCGGTTAAATACAAGGCCCGTTGCCGTCGGTTGGACGGGTCGATGTTGCGGTCGAGCAAACCTTTTTCTTCAAGACGGGTAGCCACACTGGCTGCGGTCGAGGTGTCCATAGCGACCAACCCCGCAAGCGATACCTGATCGATACCAGGGTGCTCGCGCAGAGTTCGCAAAATGGCATACTGCACCGGCGTGATCATGTGCCCCAGCTCGTCGTGAAATATCGACGCCGCAATTTGATGCGCACGACGCAACAAGTGACCCGGCTGAATATACAGATCGGTAAGGTCATTATCGGCTACGGGCGCAGGGGTGAGTTCTTGCATGGGGTGAGTCTGCCGTTAAAACATGAGTCGTTGCACAAATGTGCGCTTATTTTATAGGCAGAATACCCGCAAAAAAAACCACACCCGTTCACGGCAACGCTGACCCGCTAAAAGCCGGCGGCATCAACCTCCGTTATCAAGGTTGGCGCCGCCGTCCCACCCCGGCACTGGCCAGCTTACAAGCCCAGATACGACTTACGAATACGTTCGCCTTCTAGAAGGTCACGACCGGCACCTTCGGCCACCATATGACCTTGTTCAAGAATGTACGCATGGTCGCAAATACTGAGCGCCTGGCGCACGTTTTGTTCGACCAGCAAAATACCCGTGCCGCGCTGGGCGATTTCTTTAAGAATGCGAAATAGCTCGCTGACCATCTTTGGCGCCAGGCCCAACGAAGGCTCGTCGAGCATGATGCATTTGGGCTTGCCCATTAACGCACGGCCGACAGCCACCATTTGCTGCTCACCGCCGCTCATGCTGCCGGCCGCCTGCTTACGGCGTTCGGCAAGACGCGGAAACAAAGAGAACACCTCATCCATTAACGCGGCTCGCTCTTTAGTGGGCACCAGGTACCCTCCCAGCTCCAGGTTCTCTTGGACAGTCATTTGACCGAACAAGTGACGCCCTTCGGGAACCAAGACGAGGCCACCTTTGACCCGCCGCGCCACGCCCCACCCTGACACCGGCTGACCCGCCAGCATCACCTCGCCGGACATAACAGGCAGCATCCCTGAAAGAACGCTCATCAACGTTGTCTTACCGGCTCCGTTCGGGCCGACGATCACGGTGAACCGGCCTACTGGCACTTTGACATTAATGTCGTGAATAATCTGCAACGCGCCATAACCTGCGGTCACGTTGCGGGCTTCCAGAAGAAGGGTCATGACTGCACCTCTGCGCCCAGGTAGGCGTCGATCACTTTGGGGTTGGCGGCAATTTCGGCAGGCGTACCGTCGGCCAATAGCTGGCCAAAGTTCAGTACAGCGACCCGCTCTACTGCGGCCATCAATGTTTTGACGGCGTGCTCGATCCAGACGACGGTCAGGTTGTATTCGGTGCGCAACCGGGCAATCAACCTGGCAACGTCTTCGACCTCGCCTTCGGTCAGACCCGCCGCCACCTCATCGAGCAACAACAACCGCGGTGACGTCGCCAGCGCCATGGCGATTTCCAGCTGACGTTGGCGGGCGGGCGGCAAAGCCCCCGCAATTTCATTGGCCACATCATCGACACCAACTGCCTGCATCACTTCGTCAATAACCAACGAGCTGCACCCTTTCGGTGCGGTTGCAGAGCGCCCAAAAGACAGCGCAAACCGAACGTTTTCACGGGCCGTCATTTCGCCAAACACACGCGGCGTCTGGAAGGTGCGCGCCACACCGGCGCGACAAAACGCCTGCGCCTGGCGATTTTTCATTGACTGCCCACCAATCAGCACTTCTCCGCTGGTGGGCGGCAACACACCGCTAATGGCATGAAAGAACGTAGTTTTGCCAGCACCGTTGGGCCCAATAATGCCCATGAACTCGCCCGCACGTACTCGGATATTGATATCGGACAACGCCTTAAGCCCGCCGAACTGCATGCCGACATTGTTCACTTCCAACAAATACGGTGTCGTCATTTCGTGTCTCCCCGGCCCAGCAACTTGCGCCACTGAACGCTGGCAATCCCCTGGGGCATAAACAGCACACTCAGGATGAGCAAGGTACCTAGCAAAATCAGATAGGCATTCGCAAAATTAAGACGCAATACATCAGACAACAGACTTAGAGCGATAGCCGCAACCAGCGGTCCGCGTAACGTGGCTGCGCCCCCAATCATGGCGATCAGTACGGTTTGAAAGCCGATGAACGGATGAAACGCCGTATGTGGGTCAATGTAGGTCCAGCGCACCGCCATCGCCGCGCCGATGGCACCGGCCAGCGATGCAGTGAGCGCAAAACCCACAATTTTGACGATGCGGGGGTTGACGCCGAAGGTAGCGGCACGCTGCTCGTCGGCGCCAATGCCGCGCATGGCAAAACCCAGACGCGAGTTCGCTACCCAGTGGTAAACCAACACTGTGAGCAGCGCCAGGAAAACAACCGTCCAGTACACCACATCGTTTGAGGGCACATCCATAATGACGCGCCCCACTGTACCGAAAGCGCTCTTTTCTATATAGGTGATGCTGTGCTTGACCAGCTCGCCCATACCAAAAGTAAGAATGGCAAAATAAGTGCCACGCAGATGCATGACGGCGGCGCCCAGCACGGCCGCAAACGCGGCAGAGACCAACGCACCTGCCACTATCAGCATAGGCCAGGGCAAGAACTCGTAGCCCCAGGCGGTGGTATAAGCCCCTAGCCCGAACAAGGCGGAGGTTGCCAGCGACAAGTAACGAGTGGCGCCGCTGAACATCGACCAACTGACCGCCAGTACGACATACATCATGCAGCTCATGAGCAGCGATAGCCAGAACTCGGACAACACCCAAGGCCCGGCAGCCAGAATAATGCCGCTGGCTGCAACGGCAGGATAAAACAATTTCATTTGGCGAATAACCCCTTGGGTTTGAACATCAGAATCAGCACAAACACGCTGTAGCTGAGGATCATCTTGAGTGACGGGTTCGTCAGATGGGTACCGAAGCTTTCAATCATGCCCAGCAATAACGCCGCCATGAAACTGCCGCCGATGCTACCCAACCCGCCCAGCGTAATCACAATTAACGCCATGATGGTGTAAGACTCGCCAATCGACGGTGTGACCTCGTAAATCATGCTGAGCAACGCACCGGCCAACCCGGCCATGGCAATACCAAGACCAAATACAAACGGGTTGAGCCGTGCGGCATCGACACCCACCAGTTGCGCACCTATGGGCGACTGAAGCATGCCGCGCACGGCCTTGCCGATCAGGGTGCGCTGCAATAACAAGATCAGGAAAATACTGATCAGCAATGCAAGGAACAGCACCAGTAAGCGATTTTGGGTAACGATCACACCGCCGAACTTGACCGGCTCACTTAAAAAGTCGTACCCATGCAGGTCGGAGCCCCAAATCAGTGTGGCCACGTTCTGCAAAATGAACATCAGGCCGAACCCGATAATGAGACTGCGTTCTTCAACCTGATCGAGTGATTTGGCCTGCGCCGTCAGACGCCGAAACACCAGTCGGTGCAAAATGACGCCCAAGACAAAACTGGCCAGCATCACGACAGGGATAAACACCAGCGGGCTGATGCCGGTAACGGTATGCAGCGTAAATGTCAGGAAGGCGCCGATCATGAGAAACTCACCGTGCGCAATATTCAGAATGCGCATCAGGCCATACTGCATGTTCAAGCCAATCGCGACAACCGCGTAAATGCCGCCGATGACCAGGCCATTGACGGCCAGATCGGCAAATAACGATAAATTCATTGTGTCTTCTTTCGCCCTGCACACTCACACGGTGCTCAGGCATTACGTCGAAGGAGAAGCCAGATGCGAGCGCCTGCGCGGAGGCGCCGCTGCACCAACGGGGGCAGCCAAGACGGCGCCGCCCCCGCCCTGCCTATGCGTTACTTCCAGTTGGGTTTGGGAATGATCGGCTTGGCGGTCGCACGATCTTGAGGCCAGACAACCTCGAACTCGCTACCCTGCCATTGACCGACTGTGCCGGGGATACTTGCGTTTTCGCCGCCTTCAAAACGGATTTTGCCCAGAATAGTATCGAACTCGTTTTTGGCGATATAGTCGCGCATTGCCTTGCGATCGAGGCCAACGGCGTCTACCGTTTGCTCAATGATCTCAAGACCGGCCCAGGCGTGGCCGCTGGCCCAGCGATCGGGCTCTTTGCCCGCGCTGGCAACGTGCGCATCGAAATAAGCCTTGGCGCCGGGCGACACTTTCGCGTTCCAAGAGCCCATGCCCATCACACCTTCAGTGTTGTCCCCAATGCGCTGCTTGTATAACGGGAAAGCCGTACCCACTGACACGTAGAAGAATTTAGGGTTGAATTCGATTTCGCGCGACTGGCTGGATACCAGCAAAGTGTCGGGCGGGTACGTAATACCAATGAACGCATCAGGATTTTTATCTTTGATCGACTTGAGCACCGGCGACAGGTCTTTAACACCCAGTGGATAGCTCTTATCTTCAACAATTTCGATATTCTTGGCTTTCAGGGCTTCACGCAAGGCTGCCACATTCTCAAGGCCAAACAAATCATCCATATAAACGATGGCCACTGTCTTGACCTGGTTCGCAGCGAGCATATCGGCCAGCGAGGTCATCATTTTATCGGGCTGCTGCAGCAACGAAAAAAAGTACGGCAGCTTCATGTCAATGAGTTTGCGCGACAGGGCTGTTGGGGCCACAAAGGGATAACCGAAGCGGTTGGCGAGCGGTGCCACAGCGAAGTTCATGGCCGAACCCCAGGGCGGCAGAATCAAGTCGACCTTGTCGCTACCCATGAGTTTTTGATAGGTGCGCACAGCGGTTTCAATTTCGCTGCGATCGTCATAGGCGATCAATTCGACTTTACGCTTTTGACCCTTGACCGACAAACCGCCTGCCGCATTAACCTGCTCGGCCCACAACACGTAATTGGGCTCTTGCGACACCTGCGCACCGCCTGCGTAAGGGCCCGTACGCGACATGGTGTAGCCGATACGAATCGGGTCTTCGGCATGGGCCAGGTTGCCCAATGGCGCAGCTACCGCAGCGGCGGCCATTGCCGCCATCATCAGACGGCGCTTGAAATTAAATGGTTGACTCATGTCTTCTCCTCGTTGAAGGTCTCTGTGTTGTTGTCAGAAGGGATAAGGCATGGCCTTATCCTGCATCGTGATCCACTGCCATTGCGTGAATTCTTCCCAGTTGGCGGGGCCGCCATGGCGCCCGCCATTACCCGAAGCGCCCGAGCCGCCAAACGGCACCCAGGGTTCGTCGCCGACCGTCTGGTCGTTAATGTGAACTTTTCCGGTATTGACACGGTGCGCCACATACATGGCTCGCTCGAGCGACTGCGTGAGAATGCCGCAAGACAAGCCATATTCAGTCGCATTGTTAATGGCAATCGCCTCGTCATCAGTCGAGAACGTGACCACTGATGTCACCGGACCAAACACTTCCTCTTCGTACGACCTCATGCCCGGGCGCACATACGTGAGTACAGTTGGCCGGTAAAACAGCCCTTCGTAACGGCCCCCGGCACGCAGGGTTGCCCCGGCAGCGACGGTGTCTTTAACAATGCCATCAATACGCTGCAGCTGACGCGCATTAATCACTGGCCCGAGTGCCACCTGGCCAGAAGCGGGGTCGCCAACGGGCAGGTGCTCGGCTTTTTCGGCGAGCTTGTCGATAAAGGCTTGGGCAATGGTGTCCTGCACCAGCACGCGACCGGTCGTCATGCAAATCTGCCCCTGGTGCAAATAGCTGCCCCACGCCACGTTCGACGCGGCAACATCAAGGTCGGCGTCATCGAGCACAATCATTGAGTTTTTTCCGCCCAGCTCGAGCGTGACGCGCTTGAGGTGACGGCTGGCCAATTCGCCCACCCGGCGACCGGCTTGTGTCGAGCCCGTAAACGAAATCATCGAAACATTCGGGTCGACGACCAATGCCTCGCCAGCGTCGGCGCCACCTGGCAACACGTGCAGGCAGCCCTGCGGCAAACCAGCCTCAAGCAAGGCCGCAGCCACAATGAAGCCGCCAGCGTAAGACGTTTGCGGGTCGGGCTTGAGCACCACGGTGTTGCCCAAGGCCAGGGCCGGCGCAACCGCACGGGTGGACAGCGCCATGGGCGCGTTGAAAGGCGCAATAACACCGACCACACCATGCGGAATACGACGTCCGATGCTGAGCCAGTTCATCGTGCTGGGTAATAGCAGACCATGTGGCTGTGTCAGCATCGCCGCCGCCTCGCGCAACATGCCAATGGCCAACCCCAGTTCAAAATCGACCTTGGGCGACACGCTGCCGGTTTCCCGGATAAAGCGCGGCTTGATGACGTCGCGATTTTTATCGATCAGGTCAGCCGCGCGCCGAAAAACCTCGGCACGGGCTTCGAAAGGCGTGGCCGCCCACGCAGGCTGGGCCGCCTTGGCAATACGAGTGGCTTCGGCAATATCTTTTTCGTTGGCCAATGCAATGGTCTGAAGCACCTGACCCGTGGCCGGCTCGATGACGTCAAAGCGGCCGCCTAACGTGGTGTTCCAGCCGTCGAGCAAAGCTTTGCCTTCCCACAGCCGGTAGTCGGCAAAGGCGTCGTGTACTGCAGTTGTCAATTTGCGTCTCCTTGGGCGGCAGCACGCAGCACGGGAATGACATCCTGGTTGTCATCGGCATGGCGCGTGGCGTGCCGTAGATTGAAAAGTGCGATTTGTCGATGTTCTTCTGCCAGAGCGGCCGCACGTGCCCCCTGACCTTTTCGCAAGGCCTCGACCAACATGTGATGCTGGCGCTGGGCAAACCGCATCACGCTGTCGCCGTCGGCCGTGTGCTTGGCCTGGAAAGGCAGCATCCCGCCAGCCGACGCGAACGGGAAGCGATCCAGAAATTCGAGCGTTTCTTGCAGCGCCCGGTTGCCGGCCCCCTCTACGATCAGGTTATGGAACCTGACATTGGCTGACAAATACGCAGCAATGTCTTCCATACTGAATTCGTTCGGCTGCAGTGCCTTGTCGCCCTCATCGAGACAGGCCTGCAGGGCGTCGTCGAGTTCGCGCGTCAGGCCTTGCTCGGCCAACAGCCGCGCGGCCATGCCTTCCAGACAGGCATGCACCGAAATGGCCTCGGAGATTTCGCGCACCGTATACGTACGCACCACATAGCCGCCACGGGCACGCTCAACCAGACCTTCTTTTTCTAGGGTCATGAGCGCAGCGCGAACCGGCGTGCGCGAGGCTTCCAGACGGTCGGACAGCACAGCTTCGACCAGCCGCTCACCCGGCTTGAACTCCCCCTTCATGATCATGTCGCGTAAACGGACGACCAGGCGTGTGGTTTGCGTATCGATGCGCTTGTTATCGGTCATGTTGTCTCTGTATGTCATTTTTAATTTTCCATTAATGTATACCAAAATAAAAAAGATGTATACCAAGAAGCTATTTTTTGCCTTAAAACAAATAAAAAATCTAACTTCGGTATACCAACAAGGATTTTGGTACACCGAGATCCGAAGCCATGCACAGCACGAGCATCGGGGCAGATATACTGTCGGACCCACTCTGCGGCCACATCGGACCCTCATCGTTTTACGCAATGACAGTAACCAACCACGACAACCACACCCCCATGATGCGCCAGTATTTGCGCCTTAAAGAAGAGGCCGGATCGCATCTGCTGTTTTACCGGATGGGTGACTTCTACGAAATGTTCTATGACGACGCCGAACGTGCGGCGCGTTTGCTGAACTTGACACTCACTAAACGGGGAACATCGAACGGTGCCCCTATCCCCATGGCCGGCGTACCATTTCATGCCATGGAAGGCTATCTGGCGCGACTGGTCGCCTTGGGTGAGTCGGTGGCCATCTGCGAACAAATTGGTGACCCAGCCACCAGCAAAGGGCCCGTCGATCGCCAGATTGTGCGCATCGTCACACCCGGCACACTGACAGACGAAGCCCTGCTGCCGGCCAAAGCAGACCGCCTGATTGCAGCCGCTTGGGTAATGTCACAGCAACGCACCAAGACGGCTGGCGTTGCCTGGATGAACTTGGCCAATGGTGACTTTGCCGTTACCTCGTGCGACCCCGAAATGCTGGACACCGAACTGCACCGAATTGCGCCCGCCGAATTGATTTTCCCGGAGCAACAACCCATAACCATGGGCGACAGTACATCGACACGCCGCATGCCTGTATGGCATTTCGAGCTCGACAACGCACAAACAGCCCTGCAGTCGCATTTTGGCGTTGACTCGATGGCCGGCTTCGACTTGGCAGATCAGCCCGCCAGCATTGGCGCAGCAGGCGCCTTGCTGCACTATGTCAGCCGCACACAAAGCCAGACCCTGAGCCATATACAAAGCCTGCGTGTCGAGCGTGCCGGGCAATACGTGGTTCTGGACCCGGTAACCCGCAAGAATCTGGAGATCACCCAAACCCTGTCGGGCGAAGACAGCCCAACCCTGTTTTCAACGCTGGATCACTGCCAAACCCCAATGGGCAGCCGCCTACTACGTTACTGGCTACATCACCCACTGCGCGACAATAATCCCGTCATCGAACGACAAAGCATTATTCAGAGCCTGCTGTCGCCCGCCGCCGGTTCAGACCAGTTCAGCGCCCCCGCCCCGCTGCATGCCTTGCGGCAAACGCTCCGAAAAATTCCGGATATCGAACGCATTGCAACCCGCATCGCCTTACGATCGGTGCGTCCGCGAGAACTAGCCAGCTTACGCGATGCCATGCAAGTGATCCCCCCCTTGCAGCAGCAACTTTTGTCCTCTTTCCAGGCCAATGCCGGCCTGAGCGCGTTGGCCCGACAACTCGGCCTAGAAGACAGCCTGACGACCCTGCTGCAGAAAGCCATTGCGGCCGAACCTGCCCTCATGATCCGAGACGGTGGTGTGATCGCCGACGGCTACGACGACTCGCTCGACGAGCTTCGACGTTTGGCGACAGACAGTGGCGAGTTTCTGGTAGCCCTGGAAGCGCGCGAGCGGGAACGCACCGGCATTGCCAACCTACGCGTCGAATTCAATCGAGTGCACGGCTTTTTTATTGAAGTCAGCAAAGGCCAAACCGATAAAGTCCCCGACGATTACCGCCGACGCCAAACCCTGAAAAACGTCGAGCGCTACATTACGCCCGAACTGAAAGGCTGGGAAGACAAAGTGCTGTCTGCGCAAGACCGCAGTCTGGCTCGCGAGAAGTTTCTGTACGAAAGCCTGCTTGACACGCTGGCGCCGCACGTCAATGGCCTCTCTGCATGCGCTCAGGCTCTTGCACGCATCGACGCGCTGGCCGCGCTGGCCGAGCACGCCATGGCCAATGAGTGGGTTGCACCGCAGCTTTCAGAAAACGCCGCCATTGTCATCGAACAGGGTCGCCACCCAGTGGTCGAACATAGCATCGAACGATTCATAGCCAACGATTGCGAGCTGGGCCCCGACAGACGCATGCTGCTGATCACCGGCCCAAACATGGGCGGTAAGTCAACCTACATGCGCCAGATTGCACTTATCGCTCTGCTCGCGCGCGTCGGCAGTTTTGTACCTGCCACACAGGCAACCATTGGCCAGGTCGACCGCATTTTTACCCGAATCGGCGCTGCGGATGACCTGGCCGGCGGGCGCTCGACCTTCATGATGGAAATGACGGAAGCCGCTGCCATTCTGTCGGCGAGTACGCCAAACAGCCTGGTTCTGATGGACGAAATCGGACGCGGCACGTCGACCTACGACGGCCTGGCACTGGCCTGGGCAATTGCTCACCGCTTGCTGACGCACAATCAGGCACTGACCCTTTTCGCCACGCACTATTTTGAAATCACCCGCTTGCCGAACGAAGCCGCGGGCGCCGTCAATGTGCACCTGGCTGCGGCCGAATCGGCGTCAGGCATTGTGTTTTTGCACGAGGTTCAGCCCGGCCCGGCCAGTCGAAGCTACGGTATACAGGTAGCGCAGCGTGCTGGTATTCCAGCTGCCGTCATTCGTCATGCCGGTCGCGAACTGGCCCGGCTCGAATCGGCAGGTGCTGCACAACCGCAACTCGACTTGTTCAGCCCGGTCGAGCCCGAGACGGATCAAGCCGAGGCGCAGAGTGCCCCTGCACTTGCCCCAGACGCCGCGGACCCCGTCCTGACCGAACTACACAACACCCTCAAGCAAGTTGACCCCGACACGCTGACCCCGCGCGAAGCGCTGGACCTGCTATACAAATTGCGAGCCCAATTATCATGAAACTGGAAAACCCTTTGCCACTGTTGGGCGACATCAGCCCCAACACGTTCATGCGCGAGTACTGGCAGCGCAAGCCCCTGCTGATCAGACAAGCCATCCCCGGTTTCAAGCCATCGCTTTCCATCGCCGACATCAAGGCCCTGGTCAAGCGCGAAGAAGTCGAATCCCGGTTGATCTGGCATGATGAACAAGGCTGGCACATGAAGAGCGGCCCGCTTGAGCGTTTGCCCGGCGCACGCAAGCCCAACTGGACGGTTCTGGCTCAGAATGTCGATGCACACGACGACGCCATGGCAGAACTGATGCATCAGTTCCGGTTTATCAGTGACGCGCGTCTAGATGACGCCATGATCAGCATTGCGACTGACGGTGGCGGCGTGGGGCCGCACTTCGATAGCTACGATGTATTCCTGTTGCAAGCGGTAGGACGTCGCCATTGGCGAATCAGCGGTCAGAAAGACCTCTCTTTAGTGCCTGGCCTGCCGCTTAAAATTCTGTCGCACTTTCAGGCCGAAGAAGACTTTGTGCTAGAGCCCGGCGACATGCTTTACTTGCCGCCGCATATCGCCCACGACGGCGTAGCGCAGGGCGACTGCATGACAATATCTATCGGGTTTCGCGCCCCAACCGCCGGCGCACTGGCGCGCGGGTTGCTGGATGCGGCCGGCGATCAGATCATGGCCAAACTGGGCGACACCGGCGGGTTGTATGCCAGCCCGCCCCTGCCCGGCCCTACGCTCGACGCGCGCTACAAAGATCGCGGCATACCCGCAACAACACACCCGGCTGAGCTGCCCGAAGCCCTGATCAACGCAGCGCTTGAGGCGGTACGTCGCGTGCCGTTCACCCCTCAGTTGGCGGCACGCTTTTTAGGGCAATGGCTGACAGAGCCGTCACAGGCCGCGTGGTTCCAACCAGGAGACCAGTCTCTGGATCTGCTGGACGGGATACCCGACGAAGGCCTGCTGAAGCTCGATCGTTGCAGCCGATTGATGTACCGGGACAACAACGTCTTCATTAATGGCGAAGTGGCATCCATTTCAGCCAAGCCCTGGCTTCGGCAACTGGCCGACGATCGGCAGATCAGTTGTAGTACCCTGCGCAAAGCGCGACTCTCAGCCGAGGCCCTGGATACGCTGAATGCCTGGCTCGACGACGGCTGGATTCATTACCTTATTTAACAAAGCGCCGTTCTTTAATATCTGCCAGGCATATCGACATAGTTATCTGGTCGTTTGTGACAAAGCCCATTCTTCCTAGAATGGGCTTTGTTCGTTTAGTCACATACTTCCAGGAATTCCGTCATGAAGCTCTTCCCGTTGTTTGCACGTCTTGATCACCGGGATGTGCTCGTCGTTGGTGGCGGAGAAGTCGCTGAGCGAAAAATTGCCGCACTGCTCAAGACGCGCGCCCGCGTTACAGTCGGCGCGCCCGCACTAAACCCGACTATCAGACATTGGCAAGCACTGGGCAAAGTCACGGTTATACAAGACGTCTTCACCCCGGACTGGCTAGACGGGAAGTGGCTGGTCATCGCCGCCACTAACGATCGCCATGTCAACACGCATATTGCCGATGCCGCCCAATCGCGTCGTTTACTCATCAACGTTGTCGACGACCCAGAGCTCTCTTCTTTTCAGGTACCCTCCATCGTCGATCGCAGCCCACTGATCATTGCGGTGTCATCTTCAGGGCAAGCGCCAGTACTGGCCCGGCGCATCCGCGAGAAACTAGAGACCCTGCTTGACCATAGCCTGGGCGCCCTGGCGACGCTGGCAGAAAAGCATCGTAAATCTATCAAGGCCCAACGCCCCGACCTGCGCGCGCGCCGCGCCTTCTACGATGAACTGCTTGACGGCCCGGTTGCCGCAGCACTGCGCCAGCACCGGGACGACGAGGCCGAGCAACTACTGACGCAGCACCTGGCCCAACCATCAGTAGACCGACCCGGCAAAGTCATTTTGGTGGGAGCAGGCCCAGGAGACCCTGGCCTGCTGACCCTGAAAGCGCTACGCGCCCTAAACGAAGCCGATGTCATTCTGTACGACCGTCTGGTCAGCGCCGAAATTCTCGACCTGGCGCGACGAGACGCCACGCAAATTTCAGTAGGGAAACGACCTGGCGAAGATCACGACGCTACCCAACGCCGAATTCACACGCTAATGGTCGAACATGCAGCCAACGGGCAGACAGTCGTCCGATTGAAAGGCGGTGATGCCTTTGTATTTGGCCGAGGCGGCGAAGAATTAGAGTACCTGGTTGCACACGGCATAGACTACGAAGTCGTGCCGGGCATTACCGCCGCACTGGCGTGCGCTGCATATGCCGGGGTGCCTCTGACCCACCGCGACCACGCGCAATCGGTGCGGCTGGTAACGGCACACGAGCAAGAAGCCCCTGTATTGCCGCAAGCGCAAGCAAACAATGCCCACGTACCAGACCACAATACAGAACACGGCGTGCCGCCCGCCCAACCCAGTGCACAGTTATCAGCTAAACCCATAACGCCGAACGAAACCCTTGCGTTTTATATGGGTGTTGGCCAACTCGAGTCCTTGACACAACGTCTGTTGGCCCAAGGGCTAGATGCAGACACGCCCTTTGCACTAATAGAAAACGGAACACGCCCAGGCCAGCGTACCCTTTATGGGCAATTGCTAGACCTACCGCAAAAAGCAAAACGGCACCAAATGAAGGCGCCGTCGTTGCTTATCGTGGGTAAAGTTGCCGGGCTGGGCCCGCAACTTAAATGGTTTGGCCAGACGCTGGAAGAACCCCAGACCGAACTGGCCACTGCCTGATTTACATATTGGTAGACAACACGCTGATGATTCGTTTGGCGGTATCGGAGTTGTCTTGCTGACCGTTTGCGTCGAGCACGGTCACCACCGAGCTTGAGCCCTGATCAGCGACACGAATACGGAAGGTTTTGGGCTCGGATGTGCCCTTGCCACCGAACATACGGCTGAAGAAATTAGGTTGCTCGATTTTCTGGCCAGTATCGGTATCGAGGTAGCGCACGAAGTACTCACCTGCCGAGCGGTCGCGATCTTCGACGTAGAAGCCGGCTGAGTCAATGGCAACGCCCACACGACGCCAGGCGCGATCGAAAGACTCGCCCAACGTAATGGCCGCCTGGTCGGGAGCCACGGGTTCAACAGTAGGCATAGCCGCATCTTTTTGAGCACTGGCTACTTTTTGCTGGGCCGACTGAACATCAGTACCCAAGAAAACCATCAGGCGCGCCAGCATGGCCGCATTCAGATTAGGGTCTTCTTTGCCGGCTGTCCATTTCCAGCCTGAGTTATCGGCCGTGCCGGTTTCAACCATTTGCTGGTGGCTGATATAAATTTCGGTCTTGCCGTTAAGACGCTCGATGCGGGTGCGGAAACGCTCGCGTTCGCCGCTGTCGAAAACCTGGTCGAAAATGCTGCCCAGCGCAGATTTGATCCAGCCTTCGGGGATTTTTGAGCGGTTCTCGGCCCAGTCGGTTTCGATGAGGCCGGCCTGAGCGTCTTGAGTTTTGATGGTGAAGCCTTGTTCACCCCAGAACTCGATAACCTGTGGGTAAACCGCTTCAGCGGGGCGATTAACCACCAGCCAACGAATGTCGCCATCGCGCATGACATTGACGTCGTCGACCTTGGGCAAAATGTTTTGGGCGCCGGTATTGGGGCCGCGCTCTTGTTGCGCAGCAGCGTACTGACTGAACGTCGTGGTGCCTTCAGGCGCACGATAACGAGCGTCGCGGTTGGCCTGAGTCAGGTCGGGCGGAATACTGAGCGGATCGCCAGCTACCGTACTTTTGTAGTTGACGGCATCTTCGGAGCCCATGAACTGGTTCAGTTGCGAACAACCCGAGAGCAAAGCCACGCCCAGACCTAGGGTAAGGGCGGTAAAGCGTTTGTTTAAGCGCATCTTGATCATTAAATTAAGCCCACGTCTTTTAAAGCATTACGCACAACGGCGTGGTACTGCTCGTTTAAGGGAGTTAAAGGTAAACGATAGCCCGCCTGGCACAAGCCCATTTCGGCCATGGCCCACTTGACGGGGATAGGGTTAGCTTCGATAAACAGCACCTTGTTCAGCTGAACAAGACGCCCATTTAGTTCGCGCACGCGAGCCACATTACCGGCAAGCGCTGCTGCGCAAAGGTCGTGCATAAGACGTGGCGCCACGTTGGCTGTAACCGAGATATTGCCATGGCCGCCCAGCATGATAAGGGCGGCTGCGGTGGGGTCGTCTCCGCTGAAGACCTGAAAACCAGCGGGCTTATGATGCAGCAACCAGGCGCCACGTGCGATATCGCCAGTGGCGTCTTTGATGCCGATAATGCCCGGCACCTGTGCCAGACGCAACACGGTATCGTTGGACATGTCGGCTACCGTACGGCCGGGCACGTTGTACACAATGGCGGGCAGATCCACAGCCTCGGCGATAGTGCGAAAGTGCTGATAGATGCCTTCTTGGGTAGGCTTGTTGTAATAAGGCACAACAGACAGACCCGCCTGGGCGCCTGCCTTGAGGGCGTATTCAGATAACTCGATGGCCTCGGAGGTGGAGTTGGCCCCCACCCCGGCAATCACGGGAATACGGCCTGCGGCGTGCTCGACGGCAATACGAATGAGGTCGGCATGTTCTTCCATGCTGACTGTGGGAGATTCGCCGGAGGTACCCACAACGACCAGCGCATCAGTGCCTTCTTGCACGTGCCAATCGATAAGTTTGCGATACGCAGGCAGGTCGAGGCTGCCATCAGGGTGCATGGGGGTTGCAAGCGCAACCATACTACCCTGAAACGTTGGAATCGCAGTTTCGGTACTGACCATAATGAGTATTAGCTCCGAGAATACACAGTAACCTGCAAGTTTAACGGATTAGCCGCCAAACAGATATTGCCCGTCTGGGTTTTTTATAGAAACCAGCGAACAATGCCCTGCCCCAACATTAAAAGGGGTTGCAGCAGCACCCACAAAGCGCCAGTCAGCATCAGCACAATAAGTATAACCATGCCGTAGGGCTCGATTTTGGCGTACTGATACGCCAGGCGGTCGGGCAGCAAGCTGAATACAACCCTGCCCCCGTCCAGCGGGGGCAAAGGCAGCAAGTTAAGCGCCATCAGCACCAAATTGACCTGAATACCGGCAATGGCCATGCGGACCCAGAAATCGTCGGGCGCCATACCCGTGGACATGAACAAACGCAGCGATAGCGCCCAAATAATGGCCATGACAATGTTCGAACCCGGCCCTGCCAGGGCGACCCACATCATGTCCCGCTTGGGATGGCGCAAACGCCCCCAATCGACAGGCACCGGCTTGGCCCAGCCGAACAAAAGGCCTGCCCCGCCCATCAATTTTGTCGTCAGTAATAAAAACAGGGGAACGGCAATAGTGCCTATCGGGTCGATATGCCGGATAGGGTTCAGGCTGACCCGGCCCAGTTGATACGCGGTGGGGTCACCGAACATGCGCGCCACATAGCCATGGGCCGCTTCGTGCAGCGTAATGCCAAAAAGTACTGGCAACGCATACACCGTAATGGTTTGAATGATGGATTCCATACAGGCTTTTTAAAAATTGAACGTCAGTCCAGACCCAGACTGGACAGATCGCCCTGCCCGCGCCGTAATACGACGGGCTCGTCGCCGGTAAGATCAATCACTGTTGTAGGCTGCAACGGGCAGGCCCCGCCATCGATAACTGCCGCCAACGCATGCCCGAAACGGTCGGCAATGTCTTGTGCGTCGTTGAGCGGGTCTTCTTCCCCCTCGGGGATAAGCGTGGTTGACAGCAACGGCGCACCGGCATGTCCCAACAACTCGAGCAGAACCGGGTTATTGGGCACTCGGATACCGATGGTTTTACGGGATGGATGCGAAACCCGGCGGGGCACCTCGCGCGTGGCCTCGAGAATGAACGTCCAGGGCCCTGGCGTCGCCATTTTGAGAAAGCGGTATTGACGATTGTCGACTCGCGCGAAATGGCCGATTTCGGCCAAGTCACGACACAGCAGCGTAAGGTGATGGCGTTCATCGAGCCCACGCAACCTGCGCAAGGCATCGGCTGCCGCCTTGTCGTCAAGGTGCGCCACAACCGCATAACTAGAGTCGGTAGGCACGGCGACAAGGCCACCCTTTTCAATAAGCTGACAAGCCTGCTTGAGTAACCGGGGTTGTGGATTTTGAGGGTGAACGGTAAATAACTGGGCCATGGGCGGTACACACGAATACGTTAGGTTTGCTGCACACGCAAAACGCACAGCACAGCCGGCCAAGTGTAAGTCCTCGTTGCGCATGATGCAACGCAAGAAGAAAACCCGGAAATAAAAGGGTACGCGTAAGGGCAGGCGTTAATGTTATTGCTGTGGATGATTGCGCCGATAAAACGCCCACTCTTCAACTTTCGAGCCATCAGAAAGCACACACATCGTCACGTCACCGTCTGGACGCTGATGAATGTCGAGGGTGCCGCCCCGCTCTATGCAATACACAGACGCTGGGTTGGGCATGCCAATGGAAAGTGCTGGGTCAGGCCCCGAAATGGTGCATCCCGAAGCCATCAACACAGCAATCACTGAAAACCCTAGTTTACGCATAACCCCTCCCGGTTTGATGTTGTACGGGATTTTAGCGCCGACAACGCCCATACCCCGCTTGCAAGCGCGGCATGACCGAAGCCGCCAATTTCTTGTCAGGTCAAAACGACAACACAAAAACAAAACGGGTTTCGGCAAATTGCACGAAACCCGTTTAAATTCTGGGGTGACCGATGGGGCTCGAACCCACGACAACCGGAATCACAATCCGGGACTCTACCAACTGAGCTACGGTCACCACTAAAGAACGCTATTCTAACATAGGTATTTTAAATTTTGCAAAAACACGTGGCATGCCCGCCTTTGACTTTCTATATACTTGCCCCAAGCCGACCCTTATTACCCTGAGCCACGGAATATGACCGCATTTGAAGCACTGTTTGCAGAATACTGGCCTCATGTGGCGTTTGCCCTGAGCCTGATCATTGGCGCGTTGGCGGCCATACATGCGGCCATGACTAAAACCGATGTCCGTGCGGCTATCGGTTGGGTCGGGGTCATCATGCTATCGCCCTTTTTTGGCGCCCTGCTTTACATCATTGCCGGCATCAACCGCACCCGCAAGGACCAAATTTCGCAGCAACGCGACGCATCGCTGCGCGATTATGCCGAGGTCGACTTGCCCCCGCTGGCCGATGTCACCCCGTATTCGGCACCGCAATTTGCCTCGCTGCGCACGTTGGGCGATCGGGTCAGCCACTTTGCCCTGCATCAAGACAACCACGTACAAATGCTGACGGGTGGGGACCAAACCTACCCGGCCATGATCAACGCCATCGACAATGCATGTCGCTCGATTGCACTGCAAACCTATATTTTCGACAATGATGCCGAAGGCCAAAAAATAGCGCAGGCACTGGCGCGCGCCAAAGACCGAGGCGTTGAAATCAGAGTGCTGATTGACGCAGTCGGCGCAAAATATTCGCGCCCGCCCATTACGCGGCTATTGAAGAAACTGGGTATAAAAACGGCGCTCTTCATGACCAACCCACTGGGCATGCGCATGCCTTACGCTAATTTGCGCAGCCACCGAAAGATTCTGGTAATCGACGGGAAAATCGGGTTTACCGGTGGCATGAATATTCGGGAAGCGTTCGTCAAAGGCGATGACGGCCGCCCGCCCGCGCGCGACACCCACTTCCGGTTCGAAGGTCCAATTGTCCAGCAGCTGATGACCGTGTTTGCCCACGACTGGAGGTTCACCACACGAGAAGCACTGCCCTACGAAACCTGGTGTGCCGAAGAGTGGGCGCCTCCCCAGCCCACGGTACCCGCACGCAGTATCAGGTCGGGCCCGGACCGAAGCCTGGGCAGCAACCACAGCATGCTGCTGGGGGCATTAGCGGTTGCCCAGCATCACGTCCGCATTCAGTCGCCCTATTTTTTGCCCGACGCCACCTTACTCGGTGCCATCAACACGGCAGCGCGTCGCGGCATCCGGGTCGACATTGTCATCCCAGGCAAAAACAATCTGCGCCTGGTGAACTACGCGATGATGGCGCAAATCGATCAGGTGATCAAAAGCGGCTGCAATGTATGGGTATGCCAAGGCAGTTTCAACCACTCGAAACTGATCACTATCGACGGAGCCTGGTCGTATGTGGGCTCGTCAAATCTCGACCCTCGCAGCCTGCGGCTGAATTTCGAGCTTGATATCGAGATTTACAGCCATGACATTGCATTGCAGATTTCGTCGATCATTGATGACGAAATCAACAACAGTGAGCCGCTGACCCTGTCAAAACTGTCGGGCCTGCCCTTTGCCAAAAAACTGCGCAACAAAGTGATCTGGCTAGCTAGTCCGTATCTGTAAATTTGACCACCACTTTGCCCGTCACCTGCCGGGCTTCGATGGCTTTAAGCCCCTCGACGGCTTGTTCAAGCCCGATTTCGGCACTGATAACCGGCGCAATAAGGCCGGCCGTAACCCAGTCGCACAACTGACGCAAAACGGCCTGATACGCGGCCGGGTCACGACGGATTACTTCGCCCCAGTACACGCCCAATACGCGACGCGCCTGCAGCAAGGCAAAATTCAATGGGAATGCCGGAATAGTGCCCGCTGCAAACCCGACGACCAAATACCGGCCGCCCCAAGCCAAAGAACGAAACGCGGGCAGCGCAAAGTTTCCACCCACCGGATCGAAAACCACCTGTACGCCACCTTCGCCAGCGAGTGCACCAATCTGGGACTTGAGTTGCGCCGGCTCGGTGTAGATCAACACGGCATCAACGCCCTGCCGACGACAAAGGGCCGCCTTGGCTTCAGACGAAACTGCAGCGATGACGCGTGCGCCCATCTGACGAGCCACCTGCAGCGCGGCCGACCCAACCCCACCGGCAGCACCAAGTACCAGAACCGTTTCACCCGCTTGTAAACCCGCGCAGTCTCTTAGGGCATGAAGCGCCGTTCCGTAAGTCACCACCATGGCCGACGCCTGAGCGAATGACATCCCGGCAGGCAACCGGGCCAAACGCACCGCGTCGACAACGCATTGCTCGGCCAGCGCGCCATAACCGGTTGAAGCCATGACGGCTTCGCCCGGTTGCCAATCGGTCACGCCCGCACCTACCTCGCACACGACGCCCGCCACCTCGGCGCCGGGCGAAAAAGGTAATGGCGGCTTGACCTGATACTTGCCTTGACACATCAGCACGTCAGGAAAGTTAAGCGATGCGGCGTGAACCTGAACAACGACCTGCCCCGGCCCAGGCGTTGGAGATGACACCGACTGAAGCCGCAGGTTGTCCAACGCGCCAAACTGTTCGCATACCAACGCCTTCATATCGACAACGAGGCAAAATCGAGATACGAAGCAGCAAGCGCCGGATCGGCCTCGGGCAAACGCGGAATCACCCCTAACAATGGCGCGCCCAACCGGGCCTGAAGCGTCTGAATGTTTTCGGCCTGATAAGGCATCGCAGGGTCAACCGTATTGGCGACCCAGCCGCAAAGCGACAATCCACGCGCACGCACCGCTTCGGCAGTGAGCACGGCGTGACTGATACACCCCAAGCGCAAGCCTACCACCAGCACTACCGGCAGGCCGAGCGCACGCGCCATGTCGGCCATGTCTTGCGTGTCGGACAAAGGCACACAAAAGCCCCCGGCGCCTTCGACAATAACGGCTTGCGCGGCTCTGCTCACCTGGCGATATGCATCAAGAACCACATCGACCGCCATGACCTTACCGACCTTGGCGGCGGCGATATGCGGGGCAATGGGCTCGTCCCATAAGTAAGGCGTGACAAGATCGGCGGGCAACTGCACATTGACCTGAGCCAACAACGTGTCCACATCTTCGTTCGACACGCGCCCCTGCCTGCGCTCGGTTCCTGCCGCTACGGGTTTCATGGCCGCCACAGACAGCCCCCGCTTGACCAAGCCATGTATAAGGGCCGCCGCAACCAAAGTTTTGCCGATCTCGGTGTCGGTACCGGTCACGAAACAGGCGAACTTAAGTGGCGCCTTAGTAAGACTCATAATCGTAGAACTCTCGCTCTGCCCGGTTCAGCGCGCGTGCCAGACGAGAAACATCGTCTATATCGTGCGCTGCCGATAGCGTAACGCGTAAGCGGGCGGTATCGGGTGGAACAGTTGGCGGACGGATCGCCGGCACCCACAACCCCTGCGTTAACAAAAAAGACGATACCTGCATTGCTGCAGCGTTGGCGCCAATAATGACAGGCTGGATGGCGGTATCAGTTGGTGGTACAGACCACTTTTGCAGGTACAGCAGCTCGCGAAGACGACGAACGTTCGATGCCAGGGTCTCGCGTCTTTCCCGCCCCTCATCAGCTGTCAAAATATCTAGACTTGTCATCAGGGCATGAGCCACCGCAGGCGACGACGCCGTGGTGTAAATGTAAGGACGCGCGCGCTGCACCAACCACTCGGTAATATGTGCGTGGGCCACAACAAACGCCCCGCTAACGCCGGCTGCTTTCCCTAGCGTACCCATATAAACAACGCGGGGCGAGCGCAAATCGAGATGCTCCAGCGCCCCCAGCCCTTGGTGTCCCAACACGCCAAAACCGTGGGCATCATCAATGACAAGGCAGGCATCGTAGGCTTGAGCCAGCGCGTCGAGCTGACGCAACGGCGCAAGGTTGCCGTCCATGCTGAACACGCTGTCGGTAACGATAATGCGCGTTGACGCGGTGCTTTCTTTCAGTATCTGCTCGAGCTGTTCAACATCGCCGTGCGGATATACCTGTACCGGCACCCGTGCCAGACGCATGCCATCAATCAGCGAGGCATGATTAAGACCTTCTGAAAAGAACTCGACCGAATCATCTGCCTGCGCCAAGCCGGTCAGCAGTGCAAGGTTGGCCATATAGCCCGTAGAAAAATACAAAGCACGCGCTTGATCAATGAACGGCGCATAAAGCGCTGACAAACGATCTTCGAGCAAGGCGTGCGCGCGCGAATGCCCGCTGATCATATGCGAAGCACCGCTGCCGGCCCCATAAAGAGCAGCACCCTCTTGCAAGGCTTGTATGACTTGCGGATGAGCTGCCAGACCAAGATAGTCGTTACTGCAAAACGCCAGCAACTCCCGGCCGTCGACGCGAGCATAAGGCCCGCATGGTGTATCGACCACACGCAACCGACGACGCAAGCCGGCGTCATCGAGCGTCTGTAGACGATGCAACACTTTGTCGTGCAGCGTCATCGCGTTGCGCCTATGACTTGGCACAACACGGCCAGCACCGCGTCGGCCAGAAAGCGGATCTGAGCGTCGTCGAGTATGTAGGGCGGCATTAAATAGACGGTCGTGCCAATGGGGCGTGCCAACAGCCCGTACGACAAGCCTGTTGTAAAGAAAGCTTTTGAAAACGCCTTGGCCTGGGCTGCGTCGTCGAAGTGAACGTCGAATGCCCAGATCATGCCCATATGACGGAAATGCCGCACCCGCGGATGCGCCGCTACCGGCGCCAGAGCCTGGGTCAGTTTGGCGGCCTTATCGCGATTGGTGAGCAGTACGTTATCTTGTTCGAAAATATCGAGCGTAGCCAGCGCCGCCCGACACGCTAACGGATTCCCCGTATACGAGTGAGAATGCAAAAATGCCCGCGACATATCATCGCTATAAAACGCCTGATAGACGGTATCGTGCGTCATGACCAGCGACAAAGGCAAATAGCCGCCGCTGATCCCCTTGGACAAAGTCATGAAATCAGGCCATATGCCGGCCTGTTCGCATGCAAAAAACGTGCCTGTACGCCCGCAACCCACCGCAATTTCGTCTGCGATAAGGTGCACCTGATATTGGTCGCACAATCGCCGCAACCCCGTCAGATAGCTTGCGTCGTACATCACCATGCCCGAGGCGCATTGCACCAGGGGCTCGACGATGATGGCGGCAATGGTGTCGGCTTGATCTTCGAAAAGGCGTTGCACCGAGGCAAGCGCCTGTTCGGCTGCCTGCGCCGGAGTGGCCGCGTTGATATGGCGCGAGTCGGGCGACGGCACCACGTGCGCGCGCCCAAGCAACGGCCCGTAAGCATCACGGAAAATGGCTACATCGGTTACGGCCAGCGCCCCGATGGTTTCGCCGTGATAGCTGCCTTCCAGACACACAAAGCTTTGCTTGGCCGAGCGCCCCGTATTACGCCAATAATGGAAGCTCATTTTTAGGGCAATTTCGACGGCAGAGGCGCCGTCGGAGGCATAAAAACAGTGCCCCAACCGCCCTGATGTCAGCGCCGACAAGCGCTCGGACAACATGACAACCGGCTCGTGCGTAAACCCCGCCAGCATGGCGTGCTCAAGACGATCGAGCTGATCTTTTAGCGCCGCGTTGATACGTGGATTGGCGTGCCCGAACAAGTTGACCCACCATGAACTGATGGCATCGAGGAACCTGCGCCCATCGTGGTCGAACAACCAGGCCCCCTGCCCGCGCGCCACTGGCACTAACGGCACAGTTTCGTGGTGCTGCATTTGAGTACACGGATGCCAGACACTACGCAGGCTGCGAGCTACCCAATCGGTATCGGAAGACGCGAGGTCAGCCACGCCGGTCACCCCGTGCCTTACGCATTGATCGTGTCAGCAATGACACGACTGTAGGGCGATGCTGGGTCGGCCAGGACATCAAGCACCGTAAAGTGATGGGTGTCGGGCACAACATGATGATCGGTTACCGCGGCGCCCCACTGTTGAGCGATCGCGGACGACTGCAAATGAAACTGACCTGTTTCGTGTTCGCCAATGATCGTGTGCACACGCGTCGATACCGGTGCTTTTTTTGCCGCTGGACTCAAGGCTTCGGCCCGAGCCAAGTCGAGCGAAAGCGCCTTGTTGACGCTGGACGGTACCAGTGGCGGCAGATCGAACACACCACTGATGGCGAAACAGTATTTGATCTCGGGCATCCCCTGATTCTCGGGAACGTTAGCCACCATTTCGGACACCAGATGCCCACCGGCCGAGTGCCCCATGATGGAAATGCGACCCGCGTCAAAACCAAAGCGCGCCGCATTGGTATGGAGCCACTTGATGCAACGACGCACTCCGACGACCATGTCCTCGATGCGCGCCTGGGGCGCCAGCGAATAATTGATGACGGCGACATTAATACCCGCTGCAACATAGGGCTCGGCAATCAGACCGACATCGCTTTTATCACCACTTTGCCAGTAGCCACCATGGACAAACACCAGCAGTGGTGCGTTGGGCTTCTCGACACGATAAAAATCAAGGTTTTGCAGGGGTTCGTCACCATAAGCAATATCGCGCTCGGGATTCAGGCGGGCGATCAGGGCTGCAGTCTTGTCTTGCCAACCTTTGGCCACTTCGGGAAAGTCTGGGAAAGCCGCCCGCAAGGCATAACCCTTTTCACTAAGTTCGGTTGGGCACTTGACGCGACCATTGGACAAACCATTAAAGCTGGACATAAATTGAGTCTCCGGCGCAAACTGATTGCTTGATTTTCATGTTGAAAGATGGCGAAGATTCTATCACGCACCCTACCCCCAAAGCCTTGCGCGGCGCGCCCTGCCCGGGTTACAAAAGTGGCCCATCCACCTCAACCGGAGCACCGTTACATGCAGCCAAACCGGGCCTGGCACACTAGTGCACCGTGGCGAATTATGGCCCAACTGGTTTTGCTGGCGGCCGCCCTGGGTATATGGCCCGCCGCTAAGGCGCAAATGCACCTGGGACCAAACCTGCCGTTTGCCTGGCACGAAGACACGACCGCCGCCATACACCTCGACGAATTCCTGGCCCTGCCCGAATCAGCATTGCAACGCAGTCAAGTTCCGGTTTCGCTGGGTTACACCGCATCCGCGCTCTGGTTGAAAACTTTTTTACCCGCCAGCGCCTTCGAAGGTAAAGACGGGTGGCTCACCGTCGGGCCTAACTTCATTAATGATATTGCCGTGTACTTCAGGCCGGCCGGCTCAGACGGGGCCTGGACACGCAAAAGCGCTGGCGACCTCTGGCCAGGCAAACGTGGCGACATCGATTACCGCTTTGCGGTATTCAACATCCCCGCCCCCGCACCCGACAGCCCGGGATACGACGTTGTCTTCAGAGCAGAAAGCGATAGCGCACTACTGCTGAAGGCAACCCTCTGGACGCCTGCCGGGTTGAGTGAGCACACCGCCAAATCCACTGGGTTCTGGAGCTTTTATTTTGGGCTTGCCGCCATCTCGTTTGGGCTGGCGTTATTGCTGGCCATTTTTATACGCAAGCCCTTTTTGTGGTCCATCTGCCTGTTTTCACTCACCTACATGCTGGTGGCTTGCATAGAAGGGTTTATCAATTGGCTATTGGGTGACTATGCCCCAAACCTGCAACACTACCTGACCAGCGTCCTGAACCTGATGGCTTTTTCCAGCCTGCTCTGGATGTGGGCCGAAATGCTTGAGTTCAGGCAGCATGCCCCAAGAGTGTATCGATTCGTGCTGGGTGCGGCCGTGTTGATTGCGCTGCTGACGCTGCTGATTCCGTTGGGTCAATACGCTTTGGCGGTCAAAATGCAAACCCTGATCTTCGGCGTCGGCGTCGCCACCTTTCTGGTCTGGCCTCTAGTTCTTTACTTTCAGAAAAAAATAAGCCTGGGGCTGCTGTTGCTGGGCATGTCGCCATTGGTTTACTTTGCTACCGGCATCATGGCGCAGCTCTCGCTGTATGGGCTGATCCCATACTACGACGCCATTTACGTCGTCTGGCAATACGCACTCATGCTTAATATTTTGACGGTCCTGGGCCTGGCGGTTCACCGGGTTCAGACCCAAAACCGGCAAACTCGAGAAAAACGCCTTCTGGCGCGCGAACTGCAGCTTGAGCGCGAGGCCAATGTGCATCAACGTCAGTTCATTGGCATGGTGGCTCACGAGTTCCGCACCCCCCTTGCCATTATTTCGAGTGCCCTGCAAAACTTGCGGCTCACGCCAATCAACGATGCGCAACGCGAAATCAGGTACGACAAGATCCAGCGCGCTACCGACCGGCTAGTCCAACTGACCGACAACTGCCTGGCCGACTCACGACTTTCGTCAGCCAACCTATACCTTGACCGCCAATCAACCGACCTGGTCGGGCTCACCCGATCCGTCATCGACCTCTTCAACACAGCCAGCGAACACCACATCAAGCTGACGATCAACGGGAAGCCGACTTTGCGCGTACCGGGGCTGGTCGTTTTGTCGGCCGACGCCGCCTTGTTGCGTATTGCCTTGTCCAATTTGCTCGACAACGCGCTCAAGCATACCGACCCGGGCCCCATTAACATTGATATTTCTACCTTTGCCGACACGGTGGCTGTCAGCATTACCGACACCGGACCGGGCATCCCCGCCGAGTACGCCGAACGGATCTTCGAACGCTACCAGCGCGTCGAAAGCCCAGGCCGCCGCACCAACGGAACAGGGCTTGGGCTTCATGTAGCCCAAGAAATCGCCACCGCGCACGGCGGAACGCTTGTGCTAAAACCCAATCATCCGCAAGGTTGCCAGTTTATCCTCACCCTACCCGCAAAAAGCAGCGCCAAAAAAAGACAATGACAGACAACTCACGCATTGCCATTATTGAAGACAACGACGATTTGCGCGAAGAGCTGATGTTCTTTCTGCAGTCGCGAGGTCACAGTGTATGGGGTCAAAGCAGCGCCGAATCATTCTGGAAACAACTACACCGCACGCCCGCCGACATTGTCCTGGTCGATATCGGACTGCCAGGAGAGGACGGCTTTAGCGTGATCGAGTATCTACGTACCGTTGGCAGCTATGGACTGATTGTCATATCGGCGCGCGGCAGTCGTGACGACCAGCTGCGCGGCCTTGGGCTGGGCGCCGACCATTATTTGATCAAGCCCATCAACTTTGCCGACCTGGCGCAGATCGTTCAGGCGCTCTGGTCGCGCCTGCAAAAACAGTCATTACTCGACACCACCGGGCAAGCGCCTGCGTCAGCGGCAAAATGGCAGCTCGAGCACAACAGCCTTAAAGCGCCCGACGGCAACACCCTGCATCTGACGACGCAAGAACACCGCCTCATAGAGGCCCTTTACCGTCACCGTAACGAGGTATGCAGCAAAGAGATGCTGCACAACCTGCTGTTTGGCTACGAACCCGAACCCGACATTCACCGTATCGATGTCATCTTGAACCGGCTGCGCTCAAAAGCCCGCCAGCAGCATTTCCCGCTGCCGTTGCGCACCATCTTCGGCAAAGGGGTCGTCCTGGTCAGCCACGACCCCTAATTTTGTCAACAATCGAGACAACTGAGAGAATTGAGACTGGAAAGTCTCTGCAGGAACAGGCACATTGAGAAATTGCTCCAGATTACGGATTGGCAAGCTTCAAGATGCACTGGCCTCAACGGTTGATACTGATTTTTTTTCTGCTTTGCGCCCCGCTGCTGGCAGCACTCCCGGCATCTTCATCCGCCCAGAACACCGTATCCATCGGCATCGTCGCCGACAACGAACCCTACTCAAGCTTCGGCACCAACGGCCCCCAAGGCTTTTCAGTCGACATCCTGAACAAGGTCGGCGAAATATCAGGCGTCAACTTCGATTATCGCGTCGGGAGCTGGACCGACATTTATGCCGCGTTTCTGCGCGGCGAACTTGATGCCCTCGACGAAGTTTCCTGGCGCGAAGACCGCGTCAGGCTGATGCACTTTACCCGCCCCTACCATTTGCGTCGCACCATTATCATGCACGACGCCAATCGGCCGTTATCGGGGGCAGACAGCCTGGCCGACCTGAAAGGCAAGCGTATCGGCGTACTTCGCGATGTGTACTACCTGCAGACGTTGCGCGACGCCGGCCTGAACCTGATCGAATACAGCCTTCAACCAGAAATGATTCAGGCCTTGTCGTTTGGCTGGGTTGACGCAATCATCGGCTCCGAGGTCACCCTGTCGTATTTTGCGCGACAAAAGGGTCTGGTCAGCGTGCAACCCATCGGCCCAGCGCCCCTTGGCGGCCAAGAAAACGAAGACTTCCGGATCGCCGTTCAGCCGGAACTGACCAACCTGCACGAAAAGCTGGAAACGGCTCTGGCAAGCCTTGACCCCAAATGGCTTGAAGACACCCGGGAAAAATGGCAGGAATTTGGCGGAAAATCCCTACAGGTACCGCAGTTTCAGCTAACGCCAGCACAAAAAACGCTGCTTCGCCAACAAGGCCCGCTTCGGGTGGGTTTGATGCGAGACTACGCACCACTCAGTTTCGAAGACGGCGGACAAGTCCAGGGTTTAACGGTCGACATTCTGGCGCGCATCATGGATCTGACCGGGCTTCGAGCCGTGCCCGTGGTGGGCCAATGGAGTCAGCTGATCGAAATGTTTCAGCGTGGCGAAATTGACATCATGGCCAACATTTCCGACCTTCCCGCCCGGCGCGAATTCAGTCGCTTCACGCAGCCCTATCACTTTGTGTCTGTCGTTGGCTTCAGCCAATCGCCCGACCTTCGCTTAACCCGAAAAGAAGACCTTCACGGCTTGCGCGTGGGTTACGGCGCCGGCATCTTTTATGCCGACGCGTTGCGCGACGTTCTGGGCAAAGACGCCATTGCCTTCGACGATCAAGCTTCTATGTTTGTGGCCTTGGCAAACGGGCAGGTCGATCTGGTGCTTGCTGCACTCGACAACGGCAACCACTGGATACGCGACCAAGGCTTGAGAAATATTCATATCGCGGGCGAACTGCATCTTGACGACATCGTCCGCGAAGACCTGCGCTTCGCCATTCGCCCAGAACTTGACGCGCTGGTACCGGTGCTTAATCAGGCGCTCAATGGTATTAGCCCATCAGAAATGCGGGCTATCGAGAACCGATGGCTGGGCGCCTATTTTGAAACTTCCAGCAACGCTGCCGGCACGGTACTGCTATCAGACGTTGAAAACGCCTACCTGACGCAAAAGAACCACACCCTGACGTTCTGCGCCCACCGCGACTGGATGCCGCTTGATGGCATCAACGCCAAAGGTCAACACCAGGGCATTGCCTCGGGTTTTTTAAGACTGGCTAGTCGCAGGTTGGGTATTGAAACCCGACTTTACGAAACCACGTCGTGGCGTGCATCGCTTGACGCGCTGCAGGCCGGACGCTGCGATCTGATCCCAGGCGCATCAAATGGCAGCGGGCTACAGCATCACTCTGACATTACCTATTCAGCCCCTTACTATGCCTTGCCCACCGTGCTGCTCGGGCGCATCGAATCGCCCTTCATCACCGCCCTGGCCGAACTCGAACGCTCTCCCATCGGCATCACGCGCGACTTCGGACTCTTCCAGGACTTGCGCGTACGTCACCCCAATCTGAACCTGATACCCGTCGCCAACGAAGCAGAGGGCCTACGTAAAGTTCAAAGCGGCGAGCTATACGGCTACATTGGCACGCTGGCCACAACCAGCCAGCAACTGCAAGACATGCGCTTGGCCGACATCAGGGTAATTGGCCGGGTCCCCATGGACACCACACTTGCCATTGCCACAGTAAAAGACAACCAGATTCTGGCCGGTATCATGCAAAAAGTCGTGGGCAGCGCTGGGGCAGACGAGCTAAACCAAATCGAGAACCAGTGGCGCTCGGTACATCTGAGTGCCCATGTTGACTACAGCCTGGTGTGGCAACTGATGGCCGGCGCGCTGGTCTTGATTTTGGGGTTTTATGCCTGGAACCGGAAACTGCGTTCGCTGAACCGACAGCTAGAACAGGCCAACGCACAACTGGCCAAGCTTAGCGCCACAGACCAGTTGACGGGTCTGGGCAACCGGACTCGCTTCGACCAAACCTACGATATTCTGTTTCAACATTGCTTGCGCAGCGCCACGCCTTTTTTGGTGGCGATGGTCGATATTGATCACTTCAAGCGGGTAAACGACGATTATGGCCACGCCGCCGGCGACGAGTGCCTGAAAGTACTGGCTGAGACTCTACGCAGCCACTTCCAGCGTACCGGAGACAACGTCATACGATTCGGTGGCGAAGAGTTTGTTATTTTTGCAGCGGTAGGGTCGGTGGGCGAGGCACACAACCGCCTTGAGTTGCTACGCGAAGCAGTAAGCGCCATGCCGATTCAATACGAAACCCAGGTATTGCACCTGACGATCAGTATTGGTTACTGCCTGCAAACACCCACAAAAAAGGCCGTGCCCACCCATTGGCTACTTGCCGCCGACCAGGCGCTATACCGAGCCAAAAGCCAAGGCCGTAACCGCGTAGTACAGGCACTTTCCACAGGAACCGATGGCGCGTCGTGAGGGTCTCGAACCCCCGACCTCAGGCTTAGAAGGCCCGTGCTCTATCCAGCTGAGCTAACGACGCACAGGTAGCAAACACTACCGGGGCGCATTATAGCTGATGGCCTCTGGTGCCCGACGGCGCACGCCAAACGGTTAAACTGACAATCAAATTCCACTTGTGTGGCCGTGCACTCACATTGCCTGGCTGGTTATCATTATGCGCCCTCTACTCAAACACACCCTTTTGCTGCTTTTGGTCACCGTCGCTGCGACCGCACGCCCGGCATGGGCTTTTGTCAGTTACCAGCTGGACACCAGTCGCGCCCAACCTGGCGAAACGCTGTACGTTAAAGGCGTAGCCACCAACGAAAGCCAGGCTCCAATCACCTGGACGCCGAGGCAGGACTTGTCCATTCAATGGCGTGACGCCGCCGGACAAGTCATGACAGTGACGGCAGAAATGGTTGAAAGCCCCTCGCCTGTTGCCCTTGCACCAGGCCAATTTGCCGCCCGACGCTGGGCCGTGACAGTTCCAAAAGACATCCAGGGCCTGCAAACGCTGGCTGTCGACAACAGCCCCACGCTCCTGGCCCTGCAAGCCGACAACCCCAACCAGCCCGTGCCTGCACATCATGCCGATGCCGCAGGTTTGCCGCCGGCCCCCGAAGCAGTTCCCGTCAGCTCCTCGCCTTTCGAGAACTTCCGACGCGCAATTTCACCCTACGAGCCCATTTACTTCGATGTCGGTGGCCGAGAGGGCACCAATGCCCGCTTTCAGGTCAGCTTCAAGTATCGACTGTTTTCACCCGACAACCCCGCGCGGCCGGCCTGGTATGACCATCTTTATCTGGGCTACACACAAACCTCGCTATGGGATCTGGAAGGCAGTTCAAAGCCTTTTATTGACAGCACTTACAACCCCGGCATTTTCTGGCACAACCCCGCCCTGATGAGTACCTCGGACCAACAATGGGTCGGCGGTCTGGCCATGGGGGTCGAGCATCGGTCAAATGGCAAAAGCGGTATCGATTCGCGATCGATTAACGACGTGTATGTCCAGCCAGAAGTTAATTACCGCTTTGATGGCGGCAGTCTATTAAGCTTCATGCCAAGGGCCAAGGCCTACTTCAGTAAAAACGAGAACCCCGATTTTGCCGATTACGCCGGCTATGTCGACTGGAAACTAAGATGGGCGCAGCCCAATGGCCTGATCTTGACGGGGCTATACCGGCAAGGCAAGAGCGGCCGCACCACCACTCAGCTGGAAGCCGCCTGGCCGCTGCAACGTACGTTCCTGAACATGAATGGCTTTTTGCATGTCCAGTATTTCAGGGGCTGGGGCGAAACGCTGCTGGGTTACAACCAAAAAAGTGATGGGCAGGTGCGCATCGGGATTGCACTGGTGCCCTGACCTAGCCGCGCCGAAACCCTGTCATTACGCTACCGGCTCGGCCTGGCCCTCAAGCACGCTTGCCAGGCCGGCCAAAATTCTGTCGGGCGTGAACGGGATTTCACGAAAGCGCACGCCGGTGGCATCGAATAAGGCATTTGAAATCGCCGCAGCGCTGGGCACCGTTGCCGACTCGCCGGAACCCATGGGCGGCTGGTCATCGCGACGTAATAAAAACACATCGATAGGCGGCACTTCGGTGAAGGGCAAAATCGGATACGCGCCCCACTCCTGATCGACAACGCCCTTGGCATTAAAGGCTACCCGCTCTTTAAGTACCCGACTTAAAGATTGAATAACATTGCCTTCGATTTGATGACGAACGCCGTCGGGATTGACGATCAGGCCGGTGTCCTGACCCACCACCACGTTTTTCACACGAATTTTGCCGGTGTTGGCGTTGACCGTCAGGTCGATGACCCATACCGCCCACGCTGCCCCAAAGCCTGGAAATTTGCTGTGCACATAACGCGCGTAGGCAACGCCGCGCCCATGCAACTCATGTGCAGTGTCTGGCACCCCGCGCGAACCGTACTGACCCGCCACCCAGTTAGCGCGCTGCGCCGTTGCACGGAGCAAATCGGCCGCGCGATCGTCGGGCAAATTACGCAAGCGAAACTCGACCGGATCGGCCCCTGCCTCGACGGCAAGCTCGTCGATAAAGCAATCGTGGGCAAACGAATTAGGCAACGCCGATACACCGCGCAACCACGCCGAACGCACTATGGACGGCATATCGTGGCACGTAATAGTTTGCCGCGGGTAACTGTAAGGAGGCACTGACGTGCGGTCGCCCATTTCGAGCATACGCGGCTGGTTGCTGACAACTCCGGTCAGAATCAGGGCCAGGGTCGGCGCATCGTTGGACGGATAACGCGTCACGAAATCGTAAGAAAGCAATTCGTTGTGCTGGTCGAGCCCGCCTTCAATATCAATAAGCTGGGCCGCGCCTTTGGGCTCCCAACCATGCTCTTGCTCACGTGTGAGCTGAACGCGTACCGGATGGCCAATGGCCCGCGACACCAGCACTGCATCGGCACAGACATCGTCGGCGCAATTGCGTCCATAGCAGCCCGAAGCCTCGTAGCGGATGATGTCGATCTCGCCTTCGTCACGTTCGAGCAAACGCGACAACTCGACGCGCAACATGTGCGGGTTTTGGGTACCGGACCAGATGCGGACCTGATCGGCCGCATAATCGGCCACGGCACACGACGGACCAATGGACGCATGCATCTGGAAGGGCCATATATAGGTGCGCTTCAGGGTAACGCCAGGCTGAGCGGCCGGATCGGCTTCATCTTTTTGAACCAGTGGCCTGACCTTGTGCGTCTGGGCGCGCAAGGCCTGGTCCAGGTCGTCCAGATGCTCCAGCGCCGGCACGGGCTTCCAGGTGAGCTTGAGTGCCTTCATGGCCTTGATGGCATGCTCTTCGCGCCGCGCGGCCACAGCAACAAAATCTTTAATGACCACCACCTGGATGTCGTCGGCAATGGCACTGAGCGACGACGTATCGACAGATTGCAATGAATGGCCGACAAAATCGCCACTGTCACGCCCTGTATACGGCGGACGAATAACGCGTGCATGCCACATACCTGGCACCCGAACATCGTGCACGAACGTTAACTGGCCGGTTGCCTTAGCGGGGATATCGACACGGCGTACCGACTGGCCCACTACCGCGTAACGACCGCTGTCTTTGATTGGGACCTCGGCCTGATACTCGAGCTGAAAATGCTGCCCAGATAGCAAAGCGGCGTAATCGATACGCGCACCATCGGGCGCGCAGAACACCCCATCGACCAACTGAAGGGTATCGCGCGCAACGCCAAGCTGAACCGCAGCGCGATCATGCAAAAACTCGCGCGCTACTGCAGCGGCGTTACGCAGAGGTACCGCCGAAATCTGGATGCTGGCGCTGGCAATGGTGGGCCCCTGGTTGGGAGTGGCCTCGGTATGGCCCAACACCATGCGTACGCGATCGAGTGGCAAGTAGAGCTCTTCGGCCACGATCTGCGCCAACGCCGTCCTGATACCCGTACCCAGGTCGACGTGACCATTGAAGGCCAACACCCGACCGTCATCGAGCATTGCCACAAAGATATCTGGATAGGGCTGTTGATAGTCGGACGCAATACCGGGTTGCCCTGGCGCGGGCTTGGGCGAGGCTGCCGCCGGGCGCACCACGATCAATGTGCCCGCGCGTGAAAAAAGTGCCTCGCGGTCGGCTTTTGGGTCGAGAAATTGCATAGAGGGCCTCGTAAGTGCAACGAAGTACAGCACATGTGCGCATTGTAGCGCCAAGAATCATAAAAACACAGCCATATACAACGTATACACTTTATAAGGCCTGAGCAGAGCTAATTTTTCACATGGTATTTCAACGTTTCACATTGCGAAAAAATATCTAAATAATAAAATATATGAATTAAATACAGTGACTTACGAATAAAACAGAATTAGATAAATCTAGGTATAAACACCTAATAGAATTTTATTTACCAAAAAAATTAGAGTGTATACACTACAAATAACTTGATTCCAGCATTTGGCAATTTCACTTCTCAGGAGCCCTGCCATGAAACAGAACCCTCGTATCGCAATTATTGGCGCCGGCCTTGGCGGCACCGCCGGTGCAGCCCTTATGGCCAAAGCAGGTTTCAACGTCAAGGTGTACGAACAGGCGCCCGCGTTCGCCCGTATTGGCGCCGGCATCCACCTGGGCCCTAACGTCATGAAGGTCATGCGCGCCATAGGCATCGAAGATGAACTCAACCGCATTGGCGCCCACCCCGACTACTGGTACAGCCGCGACGGCGTTACCGGCGAAGTCATGGCCCAGATCCCACTGGGCGATTACGCGGTCTCGCATTACGGCGCCAGCTATCTCACGGTTCACCGCGGCGACTTCCACAAACTCATGACCGATGCATTGCCACCCGGCATTCTCGAATTCAACAAAAAACTGTCCAAGGTCGAAGACTTGGGCGATAAAGTGGTTCTGAGCTTCGCTGATGGCACCACCGAAGAAGCCGACATTGTCGTTGGCGCCGACGGTATTAATTCAAAGATCCGCGATACTCTGCTGGGCTCCGAACTGCCCAAATACACCGGATACGTCGCGCACCGCGCCGTGTTCCCGACGCCCATCGACAGCGGCGCACTACCCTTCGACATGTGCTGCAAATGGTGGGCCGGCAATGACCACATGATGGTCTACTTCGTTACCAGCAAAAAGGACGAAATCTACTACGTGACCGGCGTACCTGAAAGCACCTGGGACATGAGCAAAAGCTGGGAGCCCTGCTCCAAAGACGAAATGCGACGCGTATTTGGCGGCTGGCACTCAAGTGTTCAAGCCCTCATCGAAGGCACCCAGGAAGTCACCCGCTGGCCCCTGCTGGAACGCGACCCACTGCCCCTCTGGAGCCGTGGCCGCATGGTGTTGTTGGGCGACGCCTGCCACCCCATGAAGCCCCATATGGCACAAGGCGCCGCCATGGCTATCGAAGACGCCGCCATTCTTACCCGCTGCTTCCAGGAAATGGGCTTTACAGACCTTGATGCAGTGTTTAACCTATACGAAGCCAATCGTGCCGAGCGTGCGAGCAAGGTACAACTGGTTTCCCATAACAACACCTGGCTAAAAACCAACGAAAACCCCGACTGGTGCTTCGGATACGACGTATTCACCACACCGCTGGTCGACGCAAAAAAAAATAATGAACAAACCGCCCCAACTTGTTGAGCTCAATGTTAACGGTCACGCGCATCACATCGAGGTCGAAACCGACACCCCGCTACTTTATGTGCTGCGCAACGACCTTGAACTGAATGGGCCAAAGTTTGGTTGTGGCTTGGGCGAATGCGGCGCCTGTACCGTTCTGGTCGATGGCGTCGCCGCGCGGTCTTGTGTCTTGCCCGTCAAGGGAGTTGTCGGTCACGATATCGTCACCCTCGAAGGGCTGGGCACCGCCGCAGCACCCGGCCCGGTACAGCAGGCCTTTATCGACAAGCAAGCCGCCCAGTGCGGCTATTGCCTTAACGGCATGATCATGACTATTCAGGCGCTGCTGAACCGCAACCCAAACCCCACCGAACAACAAATCCGCCAAGAGCTCAAATACAACCTTTGCCGCTGTGGCACGCATGTCGAAATCGTCGAAGCTGCCCTCGAAGCTGCAAAAGCGCTGCAAACCACCCAATGACCGTACCGGCCAACACCCCAGCACAACACAACCCGAACCTTGCCCGCCTTGTTGGGCACCACGACCTGGCCCTTCCCGGCGCTGGCGACCTGCTGCATGGCGCCGTGCTTCGCCCACCCAACATCCACTGGAACGGCCAAGCCTACTGCGGTCCGGCGCTTCAACACATTCAGGTCGACGCCGCCCGACACGTGCCGGGCGTTGTCGATATTGTTATACGCCACAACTTTGTGGCGGTTATTGCGTCGCAGCCCAACCAAGCAGCGCACGCCCGCGCGCAAATTCAGGCCCAATGGCGTGACCCCGAACCTCAACGCGTCGCGCAGCTGACCAATACGGGGCAAGCTTCAGCCGCACCCCAACCGGCCTCTCCCGGCATCACCCGCAGTTATACGTGGGTAAACACCCCAGACGACGAGCCGGTATGGGCAATTGCACGTCATACCCCAACCGGCCTGACGCTCTGGGCAAATACCAGCCGGGCAGCCCAGTTACGAGCCGAGATCGCATCGTTGTGCGGCTTACCGGCAGAACAGGTCACACTGGTTACTAACGACCAACCCGGCGAAGGCTACGATGCCGCCGTCGATGCCGCGCTCCTGGCTTTTGGCCGCAGCAAACCCGTTCGCGTACAACACGACACAACGACGGGGCCCGCAACCATCGCCCTCGAGCTGCAAGCCGACGGCACCCCGGCCAGCCAATACACAGAACGTGCAAACATGGCCAACGCATTACGGCCGTCAGTTGCTGCACTGCTATGCGGCGTCGAGCATCGGTACGCCGGCGCAATGGCTCAACCCGACACACTCTACGGTGTACCGGTTAGCCAACAGCCTGCTGCAACCGCTTACGCCCTTGGGCCAGCCAACGACAACGCTATTGCCGCCGGCGTGTTTGCCCGAGAATCATTTTTTGATGAACTGTGCGCGCTGCAAAGCCAGGATCCAGTAAAAGCACGGCTGGACACCATTACCGATCCCACCGGCAAAGCGCTGGTCGAATCGGTGGCGCAGCAAGCGGGCTGGTTCGACCCGCCCCAACCCGGGGCCGGCAAGGGCTTTGCTTGCGCCCAAATTATCGACAACGCACAAGACCCGCCTCAAGCAGTATGGTCGGCCTGGGTGGCCGAAGTGGCCGTCAACGACGGCGCCATCGACATCACCCGCCTAACCGTCGGCCATACCGCCAACGCGCTAGCATCGGCAAACGATGCAACTAAGATCGAACACCATGTACGCGATACCGCCCGAGGTCTTCTGGGCGCACCCGACACATTCGACCAGTGGGCCGATACCAACACCTACACAACAGGGGCACTGACGCTACCCGAAGTGTCGGTTGTGCCGCAGCAAAGCGCCGTCGGCACACCCCTGGCGTGGCACCCAAATGCGCAACTGCCGGCAGCTGCCGCCATTGCCAACGCCATATACAAGGCAACCGGCACCCGCATACGCCAGGCCCCCTTCAACACCGGCAACCTTCTACCGCAGGGTGACGCCACCGAAAGCAAGCGTAGCAAACGCTGGGCCTACGGTTTGCTGGGCGGCATTGCGGCCAGCGCCGCCGGCTTGGTCCTCACAGCCCTACCACTGCGTGGCGCCATAGCCCCTGTCGCTGTCGACACCACAATCTACTCGGCCGCAGCCATCGAACGCGGCAGGCTGGTGGCTCTGGCTGGCGACTGCATGGTGTGCCATACCGCTGAAGGCGGCATCGAAAACACCGGCGGGCGCCCCCTAGAAACGCCTTTCGGTACGGTGTACACCACCAACATCACGCCCGATTCGCAAACTGGCATAGGCAACTGGTCTTACGCGGCCTTCGAACGCACCATGCGCGAAGGCATCCATCGCGACGGCCGCCATTTGTATCCGGTGTTCCCATATACAGCGTTTGCCAAAATCACCGACGCCGACATGCAGTCGTTGTATGCCTACCTGATGACGCGGGAACCCGTTTCCGCAACGCCGCCCAAAACCGAGCTGGCTTTCCCGTACAACGCGCGCCCCCTGATGGCAGGCTGGAACACCTTGTTCCACAAAAACGAGGTTTATCAACCCGACCCGACGCAATCCACCCTCTGGAACCGTGGCGCGTATTTGGTACAAGGCGCTGGTCACTGCGCGGCCTGCCATTCTCCACGCAACAGCATGGGAGCCGAAAAGTCAGGCGCCCAAAACTTCCTGGCCGGCGGTTTCGCCGATGGCTGGGAAGCCCCGGCCCTGAACGCCCTTTCGAAAGCCCCCATAGCCTGGACCGAAGACACGCTCTTCGATTACTTGCGCAACGGCTATTCGTCAGTGCATGGCGTCGCTTCGGGCCCGATGGGTCCGGTGGTGCAAAACCTGGCACAACTGCCCGAGTCCGATGTTCGCGCCATGGCGCATTACCTGGCAGCCATCAATCCGCCCCCCGCCTCGGCAGAACCAGCGGCCTTGACTGCCGCAAAACTAGAAGAGGCCAGCCGCAGCAACGTCGGAGTCATGACGATGCCCGGCGAAGCGCTCTTCGAAGGTGCCTGCGCCGTCTGTCACGACGCCCGCGAAGGCCCCCCACTGTTTGGCGCACGACCGTCGCTAGCCCTGAACACCAACATACACAGCGACCATCCCGACAACGTGATCCAAGTCTTGATGCACGGCATCGACGACCCAACCGGCCAGGGGCTGGGCTATATGCCAGGCTTCAAAGACAGCCTGAACGACAAGCAAATTCGCGAAATGATCGAATACATGCGAGCACGCTTTGCGCCCGGCAAACCCCAGTGGCAAGGGCTCGACGAAAAAATATCGTCGATCCGCACTATGCATGGGCCCTAACCCCAATTAGCCGCCTACCCAAAAACAACTCAGCCCGGGATCACCCGGGCTGAATTGTTTTAAACGACCAATAACAACGATGCTACACAGTCAGGTAACTGCGACGGATTTCTTCGTTCTCGGCCAGTTCTTCCATGGTTGCAGCATAACGGATTTGCCCCTTCTCGAGGACATACACGCGATCTGACACCAGTTCGGCAAAGTGGATGTTTTGCTCTGACAGCAGAACACTGACACCATGCTCTTTCAGAGCAATAATGGTGTTGGCCATTTGCTCGACAATGACCGGTGCAACACCTTCAGAGGGCTCATCGAGCAGCACCAGGAACGGATTGCCCATGAGCGTACGCGCTACCGTCAGCATTTGTTGCTCACCACCGCTCATTTGACCGCCCGGGCGATCTTGCATGGCCCCCAAATTGGGAAACAGCTTGTACAGCGCCTCGGGCGTCCAAGTATAGGCAGTGGTGCCGTCAGGCCATTGGCGCGCGGCCTGCCGACCCACTTCAAGGTTCTCGGTTACGGTCAGGTCGGCAAAGACACGGCGGTCTTCAGGCACGAACCCGATGCCAGCCCGGGAGATTTCATAAGGCTGGCGTCCGCTGATTTTTTTGCCCATGAAATGGATATCGCCTTTGGATTTCTCCATCAGCCCCATGATGGACTTCAACGTGGTGGACTTGCCCGCGCCATTGCGCCCCATCAGGGCCACAACCTCGCCACGCCGGACATTCAGATCGACGTCGAAAAGAATATGTGCGGCACCGTACCAGGCATTCAGTTTCGATACCGTCAATAACGTTTCGTCGGGGTTGAATTGGGTGTTGCTCATGCTTGCGCCCCTGCTTTTTTCTTCTCGAAAGTTTTACCTGTCCCGAAGTAAACCTCCTGGACTTTGGGATGATTACGAATTTCTTCGGCACTGCCTTCGGCAATCAATTGCCCACGGGCCAGCACAATCATGCGATCGGCATAGGCAAACACCACGTCCATGCTGTGTTCGGTAAACAGCACCGCCATGTTGCGATCGACCACCAGTTTTTTAGTCAGCGCCATCAGATCATTGCGCTCTTTGGGCGCCATACCGGCGGTGGGCTCATCCATGAGCAGAAGCTTGGGGTCGTTGGCCAGGCCCATGGCCAGTTCAACACGCTTGACGTCACCGTACGCCAGCTCGCTGGAGGCGCGGTCGGCCTGCGAGTCCATGCCCACTTGCGCAAGCAAGGCCATGGCTTTGTCGCGATAGTACGAGGCAGCCGGTTTCCAGAATGAATACACCTTGCGGTTGTGTGCCAGCAAGGCCATTTGCACGTTTTCAACCACTGTCAACGAAGCAAATGTCGCGGCGATCTGAAACGTGCGACCCACGCCAAGATAGGCGATTTCGCGCGGCGGCAAACGGGTGAGCTCGACGCCGTTAAGCTTGATCGAGCCTGCCGTAGCCTGCAACTGGCCGTTGACCATATTGAACGTTGTCGTTTTACCGGCACCGTTAGGACCAATAAGCGCAAGCAGCTCGCCGGCCTGCAAATCGAAATTGACGCCATCGACGGCGATATTGCCGCCGAAGGCCTTCCTGAGATTACGAACTTCCAACAAACTCATAGTGGCTGCTCCTGGCGGGCGGCACGCTTGGCGCCCCAGTATTCAAAAAGTTCTTTGATATAGCCCGCGATGCCTTGCGGAAACGCCAGAACGATCAGCAAAATAACGCCACCGAACATCGCTAACCAGTAATCGGTCAGGCCTTTGAAATAGTCTTGCAAGAAACTGAAGGTGGCTGCGCCGACAACCGGGCCAATCAGTGTTTGAATACCGCCCAGCAACACCATGACCAGACCATCAACCGATTTGCCGACCCAGATGATCTCGGGCGATGCACTGCCTTTTGAGAAGACATACAACACGCCAGCCAACCCGGCAAACACACCCGCAATAACGAAGGCAGCCCACTGCACCCGCTTGACGTCAATGCCCAGAGCATCGGCGCGCAAGGTTGAGTCGCGCGCAGCACGCAGCGCATAACCGAACGGCGAGAACAAGAGCCTGCGCAGGACAATGGCCGACAGCACCACCACGGTCAATGCAAAGTAGTAATACGCATCACCCGACAGCCACTCGGCCGGCCAGATACCAATCATGCCGTTCGAACCACCGGTGAAGTCGTCCCACTGATAAATAATGGACCAGACGATTTGACCGAAGGCAAGGGTTAGCATGGCCAGATACACACCCGACAGACGCACGCAGAACCAGCCAAAAATCAGTGCGCCGAAACCCGCAATAATGGGTGCTATGGCCATCGACCAACCCATCGAAAACGCGGCAGTTTTAAGCAACAGCGCTGCGGCATAAGCACCCAAACCATAGTACGCGGCATGACCAAACGAGTGCATGCCGCCCGGCCCCATCATGAAGTGCAGACTAAGCGCAAACAGTGAGGCCACCATAATATCGAGCGCCAATACCGTGGCATACGGCATGATATCGGACAACAAAGGCAGCGCTGCAATGGCCGCCACCGACACCATAATGAACACCTTGAACGGCATGGTAGCCGGTCGAATAGGCGCTTCGATCGGTGCAGAGTTGCGGCTGACGGCGGACACAGTGCCAAACAAACCCCAAGGACGGAACACCAGCACAAGCGCCATAAAAATAAACTCGACAACGAGCGTCAATTTAGGGAATTCGAAGCTGATGCCAAATAGGCTGACCGTACCCAACGCAATACACAGCGCTTTAAGCTCGGCGATGATAAGCGCAGCCACGTAGGCCCCAGGGATGGAACCCATACCGCCAACCACCACGATCACGAAGGCATCACCAATGATACTCAGGTCGAGGGTCAGGTTAGCCGGCAAACGCGGGATTTGCACTGCACCACCCAAAGCGGCCAGAAAAGAACCCAAAGCAAAAACGGCCGTAAAGAGCCAGGCTTGATTCACGCCCAAGGCACCCAGCATTTCGCGGTCTTGAGTCGCGGCGCGAACCAGCGTCCCCCAACGGGTACGCGTCAACAGCAGCCACAGCAGACCCAACACAACCGGACCAATAAAAATCAGGACGATGTCGTATTTGGGGAAATAGCTACCCAGAATCATGATGGAGCCATTCAGACCCGGGGCGACAGGCCCTAACAAGTCTTCGGGCCCCCACAAAAACAAGGTGGCATCACGAATGACCAGCACCAGCGCAAACGTCGCCAGCAACTGAAAGAGCTCGGGCGCGCGATAAATGCGCCTAAGCAGAATAATTTCGACCAGCGCGCCGAACGCGCCTACCAATAATGCCGCTGCAATCAGACTGAACCAGAAACCAAATGGACTGCTTCCGAACGACTGGACAATAGTGAAAGCCACATAAATGCCCAGCATGTACAACGAACCGTGCGCAAAGTTAACAATGCGCGTTACGCCGAAAATAAGGGAAAGCCCCGCTGCCACCAAAAACAATGATGACGCTTCGGCCAACCCGTTCAGCATCTGAACGATAAAACCCGACAAATCCATTTGATTGCCACCTGAAAATTAAAAACCTCTGCCACCGGAACAGGTGACAGAGGTTTGTTGCATTGCTTTACTCAGCAGCCTTACGCCACTCTTTTACCTGCTCGTCGGAAGGCTGAACACTTTTACCGTCAACATAGACGAAGTCGGTCATGATGCCTTTGCCATCTTTCTTGGCCAATTTACCCACATAAATACCCATGGTCGACTGATGATCTTGCGGACGGTAGGTAATGGGGCCAAACGGCGACATGAGCTCAAGACCACGGAAGGCTTTGATCAGCGCCTCGGTATCGGTCGAGCCGGCCTTCTTGATGCCCTCGGCCAGAGACATGATTGCAGCGTAGCCAACTACTGTACCCAAACGAGGATAGTCGTTGAACTTGGCCTGGTAAGCCTCAAGGAAAGCCTTGTGCTCGGGCGTATCGATAGCGTACCAAGGGTAACCGGTCACGATCCAGCCCTCGGGCGTCTCGTTACCCAACGGGTCGAGGTACTCGGGTTCGCCAGTCAGCAGGCTGACTACAGGCACGTTGTCGAAGTAGTTACGCTGCGAACCGGCACGTACCAGCTTGGCCAGGTCGGCAGCAAAAAGCACGTTGAAGACTGCATCGGCTTTGGCATCGGACAAGGCCTGGATAACGCTACCAGCATCAACCTTACCCAACGGCGAAGCCTGCTCGGCCACGAACTCGATATCGGGCTGGGCGGCCTTCATGAGCGTTTTGAAGGTATTGACGGCCGATTGACCGTACTCGTAGTTGGGGTAAACCACCGCCCAACGCTTTTTGTTCAACTTGACCGCTTCGGGGACCAGCATGGCCACCTGCATGTAAGTTGAAGTACGAAGACGGAAGGTGTAGCGGTTGCCGTCACCCCAGACGATTTTGTCGGTAAGCGGCTCGCTGGCCAAGAAGAAACGTTGCTTTTGTTTGGCAAAGTCGGTAACCGCCAAGCCAATGTGCGAAAGGAACGTACCGGTCAGGACGTCGACCTTGTCGCGCGAAATGAGCTCTTCGGCGGCACGAACTGCATCGCCCGTATTGGAGTTATCGTCGCGGATGATCAGTTCGACTTTTTTGCCCAGCAGGCCGCCGGATTCGTTGATTTGGCTAATGGCCAGATCCATGCCGTTTTTGTAGGGCCCCAGGAAGGCCGGCTGTGTTTTATAGCTGTTCAGTTCGCCGATTTTAATAACATCTTGAGCCAGGGCGGATGTACTTACCGCCGCGCCGAGCGCCAGGCCCAGCAGCGATGAATAAAATTTCATGCCTTTCATTGTTAGTTTCCTATGTGGCGCGCCTTGCCGGGTGGATATCGGCAAAACGCTATTGCAAGAGTAATAGCACCTTTCAAGTGTACACACCTAAGTTTTCAGCCACAAGACTGTTTTTACTAGGGATAAACCCTTGACTATAAAAGCAAATCAAACTGCGATAGGTGCCTAATCCACCTAAATATTTACCGCAGCGCACAATGCAGGATCGAATCCGTAGCAACGTGGTGCGAAGATGAACCATTAAAGCGCATACGCTTAATTGCCAGACGAGTCTGCGGCATCTGACTCACACATTTTGTTCAACAGGTACACTAGCGCCAGCTTTTCGGCGGGATTAAACCCGGCAAATGTCTTTTCGGTAATGTCGAAAGCAAACGGCACCATGCTGTCAACCAGATTAAGGCCGGCCGGCGTGAGACTGACCAACACCTTGCGGCGGTCGGCGTCGTCGTGACGAACGCCCAGCAGCTTGCGTGACTTGAGGCGATCGATAACACCCCGCACGGTGGCCTGATCGATCGCTGTACGTTTGACGATTTCGCTAAGCGAGCACGCGCCGCAGTCGCGCACCGCACACAACACCACGAATTGGGCTGCGGTAAGTTGGGTGTCAGGGATGATTTGCTGGAACAACGCCGTATGGCGCTGATAGGCCCGCCTAAGCAAATGCCCCACCTGCTGGGAAAAGTCGTATTGCGGCTCACCGGACGGTGATGCGGGTTTGCGGGTGTGGTTATCAGACATTACAGGCTCTATTTTGTTAATGAGACGTGAAAACACTATGCGCTTAGCCCTACGCACTATATATTACGCAAGGTAAATTTTCGAGCGTAAGCACCCAAAAGTATGCAGGAACAAACCCTTATATTTATCGCCGCCAGCTTCCTGCTACTGTCGACCAGCCGCCTGTGCTTGTCGCTTTGGCAATGGCAGCGTGTCCGCCTTAACGGCGGGCTGGCCCCCATCATGCTTGGCGGTTTACGCATCGATGCGCACCAAATTGCGGTTCTGGTCGGCATTCCTGCCCTGCTTGCACCCTGGCTGGGCCACTCCCCCTTGTTCGTCGACATCACGGGTTTCTGGCTGCAGTTTTCCTGGCTGCTGCTCGTGCTACTTGAAGTGTCAACACCACAATTTGTGTATGAGTACGACACCCGACCCGACCGCCTTTACGTGCAATACCTGCAACACCCAAAAGAAGTATTCGGCATGCTCTGGAAGGGCTACAAGCCGGTAATTTTTGGCGGTGTTGGGACATTGGCTCTGTTCGGCTGGGGCGGGCACGTCTTGTTCGGGCAGGTAGCCCCCGACACCCCCGTCGTCTGGTGGCAAGCCATCGTGCTTTCGCTGGTCACTGCCGTCATTGTGTTTCTGGCCATTCGCGGCACCCTTAAACACCGGCCCATCAACCCGTCCAGCGTAGCTTACTGCGGCGACAGCATGCTCAACACGCTGCCGCTCAATTCGCTGTACAGCGTTATTTACGCCATTTACAGCAAGAAAAACGAACGCTCCGCAGCCGATGTATACGGCAACATGTCTGCCGACGAGGTGAGCGCTGTTGTACGCGAATGTGCGGGCATAGAAAATACAACCCCCAGCATTCCAACACTGCATCACCAGACGGCCGCGCATACGCACACACAGCCTCTTAACATTGTCATCATCGTCGAAGAAAGTCTGGGCGCGCAGTTCACGGGCTACCTGAAAGGCCAAGGCCTCACTCCACAGCTCGATGCGCTATCGAGACAAGCCTGGAATCTGACGCGCACCTATGCCACCGGCACCCGCTCAGTCCGCGGTCTCGAAGCCTTGTCGGCCGGCTTCCCCCCAACGGTTTCCGATGCCGCCCTTCGTCTACCCGGCGCGCAATCACGTTTTTTCACGCTGGCTCAGGCACTACGCCTGCAAGGGTACTCAAGCACGTTCATTTATGGCGGCGAGGCCCACTTCGACAACATGAAAAGCTTCTTTTTGGGCAACGGGTTCGACAGAATCATCGAACGCGAACACTTCCAGAACCCCGCCTTTGTGGGTACCTGGGGCGCTAGCGACGAAGACATGTTCAACGAACTGCACCGTCATCTAAGCACGCCGTCTGAATCACCCACATTCACACTGGCCTTTTCCGTCAGCAACCATTCACCGTGGGAATACCCCCAAGGCCGGATTGTTCCCGATGGCGACCCTGCCACAGTCGACAACACCATTCGATACGCAGACTGGGCCATCGGCCAGTTTTTCGAAAAGGCCCGTCAAAGCGCCTACTGGGACAACACCGTTTTTCTTATTGCAGCCGACCACGATGCGCGTGTTGGCGGCATGAGCCTGATACCCCTTAAACACTTTCATATCCCGGCGCTTTTCCTGGGCGGCACCATCGCGCCCAAACAAGATGACCGCCTGGTGAGCCAGATCGACCTGGCCCCCACATTGTTATCGCTAGCGGGCGTCAACCTCGACCACCCCATGATCGGCCAAGATCTGAATCAGCCACGCACAGGAGGCCGTGCCATGATGCAATTTAGCGAAAACTACGGTTACCTCAAAGACAACCAACTGGTTGTCCTCGAACCGCACCGCCCGGCCAGCCAGTTCACGTATAGCGGCGGCGACACTTACGCGCCCCAACCGCTCGATGAAGCACTGCATCGCGAAGCCCTGGCGCATGCCCTTTGGCCCAACCAGGTATACAAGCAAGGGCAGTACACACTGCCGCATTTAATGGTTAAACAATAAACACGCAAAAATTTGCACAAAGTCTTTTGAATGTGTCATAATTGCGGTCTTGTCGGGGCGTAGCGCAGCCTGGTAGCGCATCTGGTTTGGGACCAGAGGGTCGCGAGTTCGAATCCCGCCGCCCCGACCACCATTTTTAAGCAAAAAGGGTTGATGCCAAAAGCATCAGCCCTTTTTGTTTTTGCACACGCCAGTCGTGCCTGCGTCAGGCACGAGCCCAACCGGCCATGACATAATTAAGGCCTCTGTCGTTTTCCGAGTGCCTCATGTCCTCCGCCCAGCTTGCTCCGCTCGTCAACACCTTCAAACACGCCCTGCACAGCCATCGCCCCCAAGTGGGCATGTTTATGGGGCTGAACAACCCGGTCAGCGCCGAAATACTCGCGACATGCGGTTTTGATTTTTTACTGATCGATTGCGAACACGGCATTAACGACATGCCTACAGTGCAAGCCCAACTGCAAGCCATGGCACCCTACCCGACGCAGGCACTGGTTCGCCCGGTTGATCACAACCCCGCGACCCTAAAGCAATTGTTAGGCATGGGCGTACAAACCATTCTGGCGCCTATGGTAGATACCGCAGCACAGGCCGAACAATTAGTGCAGGCTTTGCATTACCCCCCTCGGGGTACACGAGGCGTTGGAACAGGGCTCGAGCGCGGAGCCCGTTGGAACGCCGTTACCGACTACGTTAAGCACGCCGAGAGCAATACTTGCCTGGTCGTACAAATCGAGTCGATTCAGGGGCTGGATAACCTCGAGGCGATTTGCGCGGTTGATGGCGTAGACGGTGTGTTTATCGGGCCATCCGACCTTGCTGCAGCGCTAGGTCATTTAGGCAACGCGCAACACCCCGACGTTCAAAACACAATTACATTAGCCCTAAGCCGCATTAACCAACAAGGCACCGCCGCCGGGTTATTTTGCGGCAACCCAGGACAAGTAGCTGCTTATCGCGCAGCAGGTGCATGCTTCATGGCCTTGGGTGCCGATACCGCTCTTTTGCGCAACGCAGCGGTACAGCTGGCCGCAACGGCCCGCCAGAACCTGTAGCTGCACGTGGCCGCGCATTTCAGTGTCAGTGCGCGCCCGACTTCGAAAATACATTCATCACAATCACCCCGGCCAGTATCAGCCCGATACCGATCAGCGCCGGCGCGTCGAGCGTTTGCTTGAATACCACCCACCCCACACCGGTAATTAGAACAATTCCCAGCCCAGACCAAATAGCATAGGCCACCCCCACCGGAATGGTACGCAAAGTCAGCGCCAACAAATAAAACGCAATGGCGTAGCCTACGACCGTAACGACTGAAGGCCAAAGCTGCGTAAAACCATTGCTGGCCTTTAATGCCGAGGTTGCAACGGTTTCGGCCACGATGGCCAACAGCAGATAGATCCAGTTGTGCATGAAAGTTTCCTGTGTTGCGCCCATAATGACAAAAAAACCGATTACGGTTGCCGGCAACGGTCGCAGCGCATTGAGCCCGCTTGCCGCACCCCGCCTTTGAAACTCGCCGAGGTACCGTCATGAAACTGCGTATTTTGTCAGATCTTCATCTTGAATACTGCCCTTTCGAAATCCCGCCGCTCCCCGATGACAACACGTCGACACTGGTCCTGGCCGGCGACATCGGGCAAATTAGCCAACGCGAAATCCTTGAACCGTTCCTGCGTAACGCGGCGGCGCGTTTTTCCCATGTGATTTACGTCATGGGCAACCACGAATACTACGAAGGCGACTTCCCGGACAGCCGGAAAACGCTGCGTCAATGGCAATTGCCCGCCAACCTGCATGTACTTGAAAACACAACAATCAAAATTGACGACATCACCTTTGCCGGCACCACACTCTGGACCGACTTTTACGATCTCGACCCAGACTGCCTGGCCGCGTGCCTGAAGTTCTCGCCCGACTTCATCCATACGCAATATCGCGAAGCGCCAAGCTCACCCGAACCTTTAACACCCGAGCATCAGTTCACGGCCCACCACCTGGCACGACGCTGGATCAGCGCCACGCTGGCCTCTTTACATGCCCGCAACGAAAAGACAGTTCTGGTCACCCATCATGGCATCTCACCCGGCTCTATACACCCAAAGTGGGCAGGCCAAGCCTCTAATGGCGGCTTCATCAGCGACCTCGAAAGCCTCATTCTGGCAGCACCGCCGATGTTATGTATTCACGGACACTCGCATGACTCTTTCGATTACCGGATAGGCACCGAAAAACAAGGTACACGCGTAGTCACCAACCCCCGCGGCGTAGGTAATCCAGACGGCACGCAAGAGAATAATGACTTTAATTCCTTTTATTGTCTGACACTTTAGGCCTAAAAAGCCCGATTTATCGGGAAACTACTAAGGGCTAAGTTGTAATGGATTTGAATACTATTGAGTCAGCCTGATCAATATAAAAATTGTTCAAGCGCACGCATAAGAAATTAGCCAGCTACGCACCCGTTCAATGACCTTGTTCGACGCGCCGGCCATTTAGCCGGCGTTCCACTACCGGAGGTAAGTATGCGCGTTTCCCGACTCATCCTTTCAGCAGCCATTGCCTTAAGCTCAAGTGCCGCCATGGCACAAACGGCTGTGCGTTTCGCGCTCGACTGGCGCTTTGAAGGCCCCGCCGCGCCCTATTTTGTGGCGCTCGACAAAGGCTATTACAAGGCCGAAGGGCTCGATGTCACCATTGATCCGGGCGCCAGCTCAGTCGAGCCCATCAATCGCGTCGCCACCGGCACCTACCAAATGGGCTTTGCCGACATCAACTCGCTGGTCAAGTACCGCGACAACACGCAAAACCCGCCGGTCAAGGCGGTCATGATGGTGTACGACACGCCGGCGTTTTCTATCGTTACCCTTAAAGACAAAGGCATCAGCAAGCCGAAAGACCTCGAAGGTAAAACATTGGGCGCCCCCGCCCCAGACGGTGCGTACGCCCAGTGGCCAATCTTCGTCGCCGCAAACAACATCGATGCTTCAAAAGTCAAAATCGAGAACATCGGCTTCCCGGTGCGCGAGCCCATGCTGGCGCAAGGCAGAGTCGACGCCATTACCGGCTTCTGGTTTTCGTCGTACATGAACCTTAAAGCCAACGGCGTCAAAGACGAAGACATCGTGGTCTTGCTCATGCGTGACTTTGGCGTCGACCTATACGGCAATGCCCTCATGGCCAACCCCGACTTTGCCAAAAACAACCCGAAAGCAGTCGCCGGGTTCGTCAAAGCCACCATCAAAGGTATTCAAGAAACCATCAAAGACCCAGAGTCGGCGATTGATGCGCTCATGAAGCGCAATGCCATTGCCAACCGTGATGTCGAGCTACAGCGCCTCAAAATGTCGCTCGAGCGTAACTTTGTGTCGCCCGACGTACTTAAAAACGGGCTGGGTGATGTTGACACTGCACGCTTCGAAAAAGCTATCGACCAGATCGGCCTGACATTCAAGTACACCAACAAGCCCAAAGTATCAGACGTCTTCACCAACGAGTTCCTGCCGCCGCTTGATCAGCGCATGGTCAAGTAATTCATAACAACAACTGGTTTCACAGGAGTCCCCATGACGGAAATGTTGGTTGAACTCGATAATGTATCTATGGCGTATGGCAAAGGCGAAGCCGCCGTTCTGGCCATACAAGAAGTCACATTATCAATCCGCAAAGGCGAATTCATTGCCGTGGTCGGCCCGTCAGGCTGCGGCAAAAGCTCGCTCATGAAACTGATTTCAGGTCTGCATGCGCCGCTGTCGGGCAAGCTGGCTGTCGAAGGCAAGCCCGTCAACGGCCCACTGAAGTCGGTCGGTATGGCTTTTCAGGCCAGCAACCTGTTGCCCTGGCGCACCTGCGTCGACAATATATTGCTGCCCCTTGAAATCGTTCAACCGTATCGCAGCAAAATCTCATCCAACCGGGCCGAGTACAAAAAGAAGGCCGAAGATCTGCTGCATTCCGTCGGGCTCAAGGGGTTTACCGAGAAATTCCCCTGGCAACTTTCAGGGGGCATGCAACAGCGTGCCTCCATTTGCCGCGCGCTCATTCACGAACCCGAAATCCTCATGCTCGACGAGCCCTTCGGGGCGCTCGACGCCTTCACCCGCGAAGAGCTCTGGTGCGCCCTGCGCGACATCCAGGCCCAACGGCAAGTCACTGTCATGCTGGTAACACACGATTTGCGCGAAGCCGTTTTCCTGGCCGACACGGTTTACGTGATGTCCGACCGCCCGGGCAAGGTTGTTAAAAAATGCGAGGTCAATATCCCGCGCCCACGCGACCTCGACGTGACCTACACCCAGGAATTCCAGGACATTGTCCACGAACTACGGTCAATGATCGGGGGGAAACACTAAATGCAGCGCAACGAAATTCTTCAAAACGTCTTGCCGCCACTGGCATTTACCATCATTTTGTTTGTTGTCTGGGAAGTGATCTGCAAAGGCTTCGCCATTCCACTAACCATTTTGCCGGCACCCTCCGACATTTTCATCGCGTTGTGGCAATACCGCGTGCCCATCGCCGAAAACTCCTGGGTCACCCTCTGGACAACCTTGGTCGGTTTTTTACTGGCCACCATTGGCGGACTGCTTCTGGGCATTGCCGTGGGCTGGCATAAAAACATCTACTCGGCTATCTACCCTGTGCTGGTGGGCTTTAACTCGGTGCCTAAAGTCGCCGTCGTACCCATTCTTATCTTGTGGTTCGGCTTGGGCGAAATTCCCGCCATCATTACGGCCTTTCTCATTTCGTTCTTTCCCATTGTGGTCAACGTCGCAACCGGCCTGGCCACCACAAACCCCGAGCTCGAAGACGTATTGCGCGCCCTTGGCGCCTCCAAGCTCGACATCATGCGCAAAGTCGGCATCCCAGGGGCGTTACCGTACTTTTTCGGTTCGCTAAAGGTAGCCATCACGCTGGCGTTTGTAGGCGCGGTTGTATCTGAAACCGTCGGGGCCAACAAAGGCATTGGGAAACTCATGCTCGATGCTCAGGCCGCCTTCCAGGTACAAATCGTATTTGCCGGCCTGCTGGTGCTGGCTTTCCTGGGTATTGTTTTGTACGTGGCTACAGCGCTGGTCGAACAGCGTTTTACAGGTTGGGCGTTCCGCGGTCAAAACCGTTAAATCCAAGGTGCTATAAGCATCGTCACACCACCAACGGCGCGGCTGTCAAAAAAGCAGCAAACGCCACCCATACTCACCCCGCAAACCGCATCAAGGTTTCCGGGGTGTTTTTATATCCAAAGCCGGGCCGGCATCCGCATGCCCAGTCACTCACCTCACAAATATCAAACCTTCCGTACGACCCAATCGTACGCGCCCATCGGGCGAACTTTTCCAACGCCAGGCAGTCTTGTATAAAGCACTCATTTTCTTAATACCCAGACATGCCCATACGTTTCAGACGACGCCTGCTGTATCTCATTGGTCTTTTGCTCGTGGTGGCGGTTGCCGCCGGCTACACCGCACTCGATCGCTGGCAACGCGCCACCATTTTTTCGGTTGAACTGGGTGAAGCGCGCTGGGCGCGCGAAGCCCCGGCAGGAACGCAGGCCTACTTCCTCGAAACACCAAATAAAGAAAAGATCCATGCGTGGTACGTTGCGGGGAAGTCCGCTGACGCACCCACTGTGCTGTACTTGCATGGGTCGCGCTGGAACTTGAACAGTAGCGTCTTCAGAATCGAGCGCTGGCTGGACATGGGCTATGCCATATTAGCCATTGATTACCGAGGGTTCGGTGAATCCACCCCTCGCCTGCCCTCACAAAGCAGCGCCGTCGAAGATGCGTTAGCCGCTATCAACGAACTTGCCCGCCTGCAGCCCGACCCAACTCAGCGTTTTGTGTACGGACATAGTCTGGGTGGCGCAATCGCCGCCATCGCGACTGCACAGTCTGAACGCCCGCCCATCGCAGGGCTGATTCTGGAGTCGACATTTACCAATATCAAAGACATGATTGAGACCAGTCAGTGGGCAGACATACCCGGGCTTGAATGGTTGGTCACCCAACCATTTGACACAGAAAGGGCGCTGACGCGGCAACGCCTGCCTACCCTGATCATGCACGGCACTGGCGACAGCGTCGTCCCTCATGGCATGAGCGACCGACTGTTCGAGGCAATAAAACCCGCATCGCACCCCGCCAGCCGCCTGGTCAAGTTCGAGCTCGCATCACACTCCGGCGCAAGCCGGGCAACCGGATACGACGAAGCCGTCACAACGTTTATTAACGCTGTAACGGCTTCTCGCTGAAACCAGGCCTGACCACCTGAGCACAATGAAAACGGCCCTGTCACATACGACGCGACAGGGCCGTTTCGTATACCTTAACCGAAACGACCGGTAATATAGTCTTCGGTTTCTTTGCGCTGCGGCTTGACGAAGATGCTGTCCGTTTCACCGAACTCCATCAGTTCGCCCAGATACATGTAGGCGGTGTAGTCAGAGCAACGCGCGGCCTGCTGCATGTTGTGCGTTACGATAACCACGGTGTAATCGGTTTTCAACTCGGTAATCAACTCTTCGATTTTGGCCGTTGAAATCGGGTCAAGCGCCGAACATGGCTCGTCGAGCAACAACACTTCGGGCTTGATGGCCACACCGCGCGCAATACACAAACGCTGCTGTTGCCCACCCGACAAGCTATTGCCGCTTTGCTGCAACTTGTCTTTCACTTCGTTCCATAAGGCGGCTTTAGTCAGCGCCCATTCCACCCGCTCGTCCATTTCGCCCTTGCTGAGCTTTTCGAAGAGGCGCACACCAAAGGCAATGTTCTCGTAAATGCTCATGGGAAACGGCGTTGGCTTCTGGAACACCATGCCGATTTTGGCGCGAATCAGGGAAATGTCCATTTTGGACATCAGGATGTTCTCGCCACCCAGCAAAATTTCGCCTTCGGCCCGCTGGCCGGGATACAGCTCGAACATACGGTTGAATGTTCGCAACAGCGTAGATTTGCCACACCCCGATGGGCCAATAAACGCTGTCACCTTGTTCTCGCGAATCGACATATTGACATCGCGAATGGCGTGGAACTTGCCGTAGTAAAAATTCAGGTTCTTGACTTCGAGCTTCACGCGCTCGTCAGAGACATTGCTGTTCATGATTTATTTCCGGAAAAGCGCACGCGCAAGGATATTGATACCCAACACAAGCAAAGTAATAAGTACGGCACCGGCCCAGGCCAGTTCGTTCCAGTCAGAAAACGGGCTGGCCGCAAACTGGAAAATGACAACGGGCAAGTTCGCCATGGGCGCGTTCATGTTGAACGACAGGAACTGGTTGTTCAGGGCGGTAAACAGCAACGGCGCCGTTTCACCCGAAATACGGGCCACCGCAAGCAAAATACCGGTCACAATGCCCGAGCGCGCTGCGCGGTAGCAAATGAATGAAATGATTTTCCATTGCGGGCAACCCAGGGCTGCTGCGGCTTCGCGCAAGCTATTAGGCACCAACGACAACATGTTGTCGGTAGAGCGCACCACAACCGGGATAACGATGATCGCCAGCGCGACGGCCCCGGCCCAACCTGAATAGTGGCCCACCTGCGCCACATATACGGCATAAATGAACAAGCCAATAATGATGGAAGGCGCTGACAGCAAGACGTCATTAAGAAAACGCGTTGCCGGCGCCAGCCAGCCCCGCTGGCCATACTCGGCCAAATAAGTACCGGCCAGAACGCCAATCGGTGTACCGATCAGCGTACCCACAGTGGCCATCATCACGCTGCCAACAATGGCATTCAGCAGTCCACCTACCGCACGGGGCGCGGGCGTGGGCTCGGTAAAGAGCGTCAGTGACAAGGCACTGCCCCCCTTGAATACCAGCGTGCCGATGATCCAGAACAACCAGAACAGGCCGAAAAGCAGCGCAGCCATCGACAGCACCAGCATGATCTTGTTGAATACCCGGCGCTTGCGGTAAACCGGGTTGTCGACAGTAACGATGGAGTCAGAATTAAACATTAAGGTTTCTCTCGTATTCGTTGGGCGTTAGTGCGCCGTTCCTTCGTTCTTACCCAGACGCAGCAGCATCATTTTTGACAATGCCAGCACAACGGTCGTGATCAGGAACAGAATCAGCCCCAACTCGAGCAATGCAGACTTTTGCATCCCACCGGCTTCGTTGAACTCGTTAGCCAATGCTGACGCAATTGAATTAGAGGGCGAGAAAATGGAACTGGGCAGGTTGTACGAGTTACCAATAACAAAGGTAATTGCCATGGTTTCACCCAGGGCACGCCCCAGGCCCAGCATAATGCCGCCGACCACGCCATTTTTGGTGAACGGCAACACCACCTTCCAGACAACTTCCCAGGTGGTCCCCCCTAGGCCATATGCCGACTCTTTGAGCAATGGCGGCACCAGTTCAAACACATCGCGCATCACCGCCGCAATAAACGGGATGATCATGATGGACAGCACGAGCCCGGCGGTAAACACACCAATACCAAACGGAGGGCCCGCAAAAAACTGGTTCAGGACAGGGATAGGTTCGAAGAACGAAATCAGGCCGGGTTGAATGAACTCCTGGAACAGGGGCACAAAAACAAACAGGCCCCACATCCCGTAAATAATCGAAGGGATAGCGGCCAACATTTCAATGGCGGTACCCAAAGGGCGACGCAACCAGGTGGGCGACAGTTCAGTCAGGAACATCGCGATCCCGAAAGAAATAGGCACAGCAATAACCAGCGCAATTACCGAGCTGAGCAACGTACCGACAATAGGTACCAATGCCCCGTACTGGTCTTCAACCGGGTTCCATTCATTGGTCCACAAGAAGCTGATGCCGTACTTTGCGATGGATTCCTGGCTGCCGTAAATCAGCGACACCATGATTGCAGCCAGCAGGATGAAAACCAAAAAAGCAAATGTGCGTGTCAGGTTTTTGAACGCAATATCCATCAAGGTGCCGGTTCTGTTTGCCATGTTTGTTTCTAGCCGATTACGACCTTTGGCGGCGAGGCGCCAAATGACCAATATTTACACACGATAAAGACGGTGCCGCAGGTACTGCGACACCGTCCGTCAGGTTTGAGTCACACGATCAACGCGTTACACCCAAAATTTACTTCCAGATAGCAGAGCCATCAGCTGCTTTGATATCTGTTTTCCAGCCGGCCAGAATTTGGTCTGTAACCGCTTTGGGCATAGGCACGTAGTCGAGCTCTGCAGCCATGCTCGCGCCGTTTTCGAAGGCCCAATTGAAGAATGTCAGGACTTCTTTGGCGTTTTCGGGCTTGTCTTGAGCTTTGTGAACCAGAATGAACGAAGCCGAGGTAACGGGCCAGGACTCAGCGCCAGGTTCATCAGTCAGGACAACGCCCATGCCAGGCGCACTCTTCCAGTCGGCGTTAGCTGCTGCAGCGGCAAACGCTTCTTGCGAGGGCTGTACAAACTTGCCGTCTTTATTTTGCAGCGCTGTCCAGGACAGGTTATTTTGCTTGGCGTAAGCGTACTCAACATAACCTATCGAGTTCTTCAACTGGCGAACATAGGCGGCAACGCCTTCGTTACCCTTACCACCCTGACCGGTAGGCCATTTAACGGCTTTGCCTTCGCCAACTTTTTCTTTCCATTCGGCCGATACTTTGGACAAATAGTTTGTCCAGCCAAATGTCGTGCCCGAACCGTCGGAACGGTGTACCACAACGATAGAAGCCGAAGGCAATTTAACGTCGGGGTTGATTTTCTTGATGGCTTCGTCGTCCCATTTGGTGATTTTAGCCAGGAAAATGTCAGCCAAAACCTGAGGCGTCAGCTTGAGTTCGCCAGGCTTAACGCCGTCAACGTTGATGACGGGCACCGTACCGCCAATAATCGCGGGGAACTGGAACAAACCGTGCTTCTCGAGCAGATCGGCCTTCATTGGATCGTCGGAGGCACCGAAGTCTACGGTCTTGGCAATAATTTGCTGTTGACCACCACCCGAACCAATGGACTGGTAGTTAACACGATTGCCGGTTACCTCTTGGTACTTGGCTGCCCATTTGGCATAAATGGGGTACGGGAACGAAGCACCAGCGCCTGTGATATCGGCAGCGTGGGCGGCCAGCGAGGCGGCGCCAAAGGCGATACCAACGGAAACTTGCAATAAAACGCGTTTAAACATCGAGTGATCCTCTTGGACTGTTTAAGAATTGACACATGCAACAACTTGCACAGTCGATATCGTACGAGCCCAATATGACATGTTCGTGACAGCGACCGTTTTTTTAATGCCCCAGCAATGCCATGAGCTTTTCTTGCATGTTTATACGGCTGGCACGCGACTTGACGCGCAGGTACGACCCGTCGGGCTGGGCACGCCACGCCAGCACGTTGTCGCGCAGCGCCCAGGTAAAGGCCTCGGTAATAACCCGTTTTTTAAGGGCTTTGTCCAGGATGGGGAACCCCACTTCGACACGGCGGAAAAAATTGCGATCCATCCAGTCGGCGGACGACAAATAGACCTTTTCTTCGCCGTTGGCATGAAAATAAAATACACGAGAATGTTCGAGATAGCGTCCGACGATTGACCGAAGCCGGATGTTTTCAGATAACCCGGGCACCCCGGCACGCAATGCGCAGGCGCCACGGATAACCAGGTCAACCTTTACGCCGGCCTGACTGGCTTTGTACAGTTCGTCGATCACTCGGGGTTCGAGCAACGAATTCATTTTTGCCATGACCCGGGCCTTTTTACCCGCGCGGGCGTTTTCGGCCTCTTGGCGAATAAATTCAACCACCGTGTCGTGTAATGTAAACGGCGACTGCAGCAGCAACTTGAGCGGTCGGCGCGCGCCCAGCCCGGTAAGCAACGAAAACACCTTATCCATGTCTTCGCACATCCGCTGGTTAGCCGTCAGCAACCCAAAGTCTGTGTACAGACGCGACGTACGCACATGATAGTTACCCGTGCCCAGGTGGCCATAGCGCCTGATATGCCCCTTTTCACGTCGCAGCACCAGTGCCATTTTGGCGTGCGTTTTATGACCAACGACGCCGTAACTGACGTGCGCCCCAACCTCTTCGAGGCGGGCGGCCCAGTTGATATTGGTTTGCTCATCGAAACGCGCCATCAACTCAACGACTACCGTGACCTCTTTACCGGCCTTGGCAGCGGCCAACAGCACCGCCATCAACTCGGAGTCTTCGCCGGTACGGTAAATGGTTTGCTTGATGGCGACAACATCGGGATCACGCGCTGCGGCAATTAAAAAATCGAGTACAGGCTGAAATGACTGATAGGGATGGTGTAGCAAGTGGTCTTTGACGCTGATAGCGTCGAACACGCCCGCCGGGTCGTTATGCAAATGGGCAAAGGGCTCGGGTACTTTGGGCCGATACTCGGAGAACTGCAGGTCGGGACGATCGACTGCGCTGCATACCTGCATAAGACGCGACAGATTGACCGGCCCGTTCACACGATAGGTATCGTGCGGCTCGAGAGAAAACTCTTGCTGCAGGAAGTTGATAAGCTTTTGCGGCATCACGTGATCGACTTCAAGGCGCACTGCCGCCCCGAAATTGCGCTGCGACAACTCGCCCTGCAATGCCAGACGCAGGTTGGTGATTTCTTCTTCGTCGACAAACAGGTCGCTGTTGCGCGTAACTCGCCACTGATAACAGCCCCCTACCTCAAGCCCTGGGAACAGTTCGCCCACAAACTCTGAAATAAGCGTAGAGAGCAGGATGAACCCGTGCTGCACCCCGGAAATTTCGGGCGGTACGCGCATGACGCGCGGCAAAGCGCGAGGCGCCTGCACGATAGCAATTTGCCCCTGACGGCGAAATGCGTCTTCGCCGGACAACGACACAATAAAGTTCAGACTTTTATTAAACACCCGGGGAAACGGATGCGCCGGATCCAGACCAATCGGCGTGAGCAACGGCATGACGTCGCGCATGAAAACATTGTGCGCCCACATCCGTTGCTCGTCTGTCCAGTGGTGAGGGTCGGACAGCGTAATGCCCTCTTTGGCCAAGGCCGGCAAAATTTCGGTAGTCAACAGATGGTACTGACGCTCGATCAACCCCCGGGCGGCAACCTGAATGCGCTCGAAGGCTTCCGTTGGCTTATAGCCATCGGGCCCCACCACATTGGCATTGCGGGCCATTTGCTCTTTAAGACTGGAAATCCGTATTTCGAAAAACTCGTCAAGGTTCGAACTGACGATGCAAACATAACGTAAACGTTCGATTAGCGGAGTAGTGGCGTAGTCGGCCATGGCCAGAACACGCTCGTTGAACTTCAGCAAAGACAACTCACGATTCAGCAGAGTGGGCTGATCACCATTTAACGGGACAATCGAAGGCATACGGAATCCAGGTTACAAGGGGGGCTGCCAGACTTATACGTCAGTTTCTTGACAGGATTATGACAACCTGCAACGGTACATTCAAGCCGTTACCCCGTGCCGACTTGACCGATGACAACGCCGCGACACAATAAACCTTTGCACCCGCCGCCGGTTTGAGCCCAAACAGAATTTATAATCCAGGAGCCACACAACGGATAACCACGAATGGACCACCTACTTGCCGCCGTCGATCTCGGCTCCAACAGCTTCCGGCTTTCTATTGGCCGCGTCGTCCAGCAAGACGACATAGCCCATATCTACGCTGTCGACAGGCTGAAAGAGTCAGTACAGCTGGCTGCCGGCCTGGGGCCCGACGACATCCTCGACGATGCATCAATCGCCCGGGCCATTACCGTCTTACGCCGCTATGGCGAACGTCTGGACGGCTTCCATCCCGACCGCGTACGTGCCGTCGCCACCAGCACCTTCAGGGTCGCCAAAAACGCCAATGTGTTATTGCCCCTCGCCGAAGAGGCGCTGGGGTTTCCCATCGAAGTCATTGCAGGCCAGGAAGAAGCCCGGCTTATCTTTTCTGGGGTGGCCAACGAACTCCCCCCCTCGCAAAATCGCCGCCTGGTCATCGACATTGGCGGCGGCTCAACCGAATTCATCATCGGATGCGGGTTTGAACCCCTGCAACTGTCGTCGCTGCTCATGGGCTGCGTCAGCTACACGCAGCGTTTTTTCCCAGATGGCAAAATTACCGCCGACCGCATGGATCGCGCGCAAATTGCCGCCCGGCGCGAGCTTGAAACCATCTCTCGCAAATTTCGCAAAACAGGTTGGCAAGAAGCCTACGGCTCTTCCGGCACTGCCAAGGCATTGTTCGCGGTCCTGACCGACTCAAACATGTCACGCCAGGGTATCACGCTGGAAGGGCTCGAAAAACTACGCGCCAAGCTGGTCTCAGATGGCAAGGTTGTGGTCGACCAACTACCTGGGCTCAAAGCGTCCAGGGCCAACGTCTTGGCCGGCGGCCTGGCCATCATGCTGGCGGCCTTCCACGAGCTTAAAATCGAAAGCATGTGGTCTGGCGAAGGGGCCTTGCGGGTAGGCGTGCTTTACGACCTGCTGGGGCGAGAGTCCGCGCACGACAAACGCGACGAAACCTCGAAACAGTTCATGCGCCGCTACCATGTCGACACTGCGCAAGCATCGCGCGTCCGCCAGGCTGCGCTCAAACTGTTCGAACCCCTGAACATCGACCCGCAACAAAAAGAAGACCTGCAAAAATCACTGGGCTGGGCCGCCGAACTTCACGAGATCGGCTTTTCCATCACCGCCGACCACTATCACAAGCACAGCGCGTATATCCTAGAACACGCCGATATGCCTGGGTTTTCAAACGACGAACAAGCCGCACTATCGTGGTTGGTGCTTGGACACCTGGGCAAACTGGGCAAGCTTAAATCGCGCAAGCCAACACGTAACCAATGGGCTGCGCTGCTCTGCCTGCGCCTTGCGGTGCTACTCATGCGCCGCCGCGAAAGCCTGCAGCGCCTGCCCATGCGTATCGAACTCGACGACAACAGCCTGCGCATCATTACCAACAAAGTTTGGATGGCCAATCATTCGCTCACGGCCTATTCACTTGAAAACGAAGTAACCGAATGGGTAAAAACAGGCTTTAACGTCGTTCTGGAATAAACGCCACCCAAAAATAAGCGCAGCGTAAAGCAGCGCCAGCCAATGCAAAAAGCCTGCCGGTATGCCGACAGGCTTTTTGCATTGTTAACGACGCTGTCTGCAGTAATCGGTTAGCGACTAAGCCAGACCAAAATGCTTACGGTAGCGATCGTCCATGCGGGTCATATCGAGCAACACAGGGAAGTCGGCTGTGTTGAAGTCGGGGTCCCAGGCAGGTTCGCCGCAAATAGTGGCGCCCAGTTTCAAATACCCCTTGATAAGCGGAGGCACGCGGGCAGGAAGCTCGCTGTTGAGACGCTCAACCGGGTAGCGATGACGGGGAATGACTCGCGGCATCTCGGGCGCTGCATCGAGTTCTTTTTTAGCCGAACGCCAGACTTCGGCAGCCGTAACGCCGTCGTCGCGCAGACTAACACTGGCACACCCCAGCACGTACCGAAGGCCATGCTGCTTGACCAGGGTAGCAATACCAGACCAGAGCAACATAATGACCGAGCCGTTCCGGTAATCGGCATGAATACACGAACGACCGACTTCGGCCATGTTCGAGCGCAGCCCTTGCAAAGCACTGATATCGAACTCGGACTCAGAGTAATACCCACCGGCTTTGGCCACGTTGGCGGGCGACAAAAATCTGTAGGTGCCAACCACGCGACCGGAATTAGCCTCTTTGACCATGACATGTTCACACCATGGATCATAGCGATCGGCGTCAAGACCATCGACAGCATCAGGGAAAACCGCGTTCATTTCTTCGGTGAACACGTTAAACCTTAGGCGCTGTATGGCCTCGAGTTCTTCGTTGGTACGCGCCAAACCCATGACAAGGCTTTCAGCCGGAGCTGACCATACAGCAGTGGTATCGACGTTTGCGTTAACACGCACAAGCTCGAGCATAGACATTACTCCACAAACATGCAGCGATTATGACCGGGTAATGTTTCAAGTATTCGCCAATTACGTTACTGCTTTGTTAAATTAACTGCAACCAATTCTCGCACACATTGCTCAGCCAAGTCAGCCTCTTCAGCCTCGACCATCAAGCGTAGCTTGGGTTCGGTACCCGAAGCACGGATTAAAACCCGCCCACGATTTCCCAAACGCGCCTCGACGGCTTCGCGTGCGTGCTGCAAACCTTGATGAGTTTGCCATTGCAAACCGGGCGTTAGCGCCACATTCACCATTTTTTGCGGGTACATTTTCAGGTCGGCAACCAGTTGCGGGAGCGTATGACCTGAACGGCGCAAGGCAGTCAGCACTTGCAGCGCGGCAATAATGCCATCGCCTGTCGTGTGGCAATCGAGACACAACAAATGTCCCGAACTTTCGCCACCATACAGCCAACCCTTCTGCTTCATGAGCTCAAGCACATAGCGATCGCCCACATTGGCACGCGCAAAGCCAATACCCATATCGGCCATACGCTTTTCGAAACCAAAATTGGTCATCAGCGTGCCGACGACGCCCTCGACCGCATGCGCCTTGTGACGCCCGGCCACAATCACGTAAAGCAGTTCGTCGCCGTTGTAAACGCGGCCTTCGCGGTCAACCATCTGCAGTCGATCGGCATCGCCGTCTAGTGCGATACCCAGATCAGCGCCGTGCTCGCGAACCGTCTGCGCCAGATTTTCGGGGTGCAATGCGCCAACACCCTCGTTGATATTGAAACCATCGGGCTGACAGCCAATGGCAATGACCTCAGCGCCCAGTTCGCGGAACACATGGGGAGCGATGTGATACGCCGCACCGTGCGCCGCATCGACCACGATTTTCATGCCCGAAAGGTCGAGCTCGTTGGGAAAGGTGCTTTTGCAAAACTCGATATACCGCCCTGCCGCGTCGTCGATGCGACGGGCACGGCCCAGGGCCTCGGATGACACACACCCAAGCGGCGCATCGATTGCCGATTCGATTTCAGACTCGATATCGTCAGGCAACTTCATGCCCTGTGCCGAGAAAAACTTGATGCCATTGTCTTGATAAGGGTTGTGCGACGCACTGATGACGATACCCGCCGTCAGACGCAGGGCCCGCGTAAGGTAAGCCACAGCCGGCGTAGGCACTGGCCCGGCCAACAAGACGTCGACACCGGCCCCCGAGAGCCCGGCTTCGAGTGCCGACTCGAGCATATAGCCTGAAATACGCGTGTCTTTGCCAATAACCACCGTAGGCCGGCCGCGCCCGTGCGTGTGATGCCTGGCCAACACCTGACCCGCTGCATAACCTAATCGCAAGGCAAACTCGGGGTTGATGGTGGCACCACCAACAACCCCGCGTATCCCGTCTGTGCCAAAATACTTGCGCTGACTCATTCTTCTATTCCATTTTCTATTGTTTGCCAGACCTTGATGGCATCGAGGGTGGGCGCAACGTCGTGAACACGCACCATGGCTGCACCCCGCATTACCCCGGCAAGGGCACCTGCCACACTGCCGCCCAGACGCTCGTGCGCCGGACGCCCGGTCACATGACCAATCATGGACTTGCGGGACAGCGCCACCAACCAAGGATAATCGTCGAATTGTAAATCGTGAAGTTGCTTAAGCAACTGGTAATTTTGAGCTGCTGTTTTACCAAAACCGAAACCTGGGTCGAGCAAAATTCGAGAAGCGGCCACACCACCGGCCCGCAGGGCCTGCACCCGCTCGTTCAAAAACGCACGTACCTCGGCAACGACGTCGATATAACTGGGGGCTTGCTGCATCGTGCGGGGCTCACCCTGCATATGCATGACACACAACCCGCACTGCGACCCCGCGACCGCCTGAATCGCACCAGGCTGCCGAAAGCCAAATATATCGTTGATCATGTCGGCGCCCGCATCGATGACGCAGCGCATGACATCGGGCTTGAACGTGTCGACGGAAAGGGGCACGCCCAGCGGCCGTAACGCCTCGATGACAGGTAACAGGCGCGACAACTCTTCGTCGGCTTCGACAGGTTGTGCGCCCGGCCGGGTAGACTCGGCACCAATATCGATAATGTCCGCGCCGTCGGCAATGAGCTGACGCGCGTGAGCAATGGCATCTTCGGTTGCAAAATGCAGGGCGCCATCGGAAAAGGAGTCGGGGGTAACGTTAAGGATACCCATGACAAGCGGGCGCTCGAAGGTCAGTTCGAAGCGCCCGCATTGGAGACGTTGCGTCATGTAGGGAGCACGCGGCGATAAAGTGAATTACACAGGCGTTGCAGCGGTATCGGCAGCGCCCTTGTCTTTTCCGTCGGATGACGAGACGCCTTCGGAGGGTGTGCCACCGCTTGATGCACCACCCGAAGAAGACAGATCATCGAGGTCTTTGGGAGGACGGGGAGGACGACCTTCCATGATGTCGTTGATCTGGTCAGCGTCGATGGTTTCCCAGTCGAGCAGCGCCTTGGCCATCGCTTCCATTTTGTCGCGATTGCTTTCGATGAGGTTGCGGGCAACCGTGTACTGCTGGTCGATGATGGCGCGGATTTCCTGGTCGACCTTTTGCATGGTGGACTCGGACATATGCGTGGTTTTGGTCACGCTGCGGCCCAAGAAGACCTCGCCCTCGTTCTCGGCGTACACCATAGGCCCGAGCGTATCGGTCATGCCGTAACGGGTAACGATGTCGCGGGCAATGGCCGTGGCACGCTCGAAGTCGTTGGACGCGCCGGTCGTCATTTGATTCATGAAGACCTCTTCAGCGATACGACCGCCAAACAGAACCGCGATCATATTGAGCAAACGCTCTTTGTCCATACTGTAGCGATCGCTTTCGGGCAACTGCATGGTAACGCCCAGGGCACGGCCACGCGGAATGATGGTGACCTTGTGGACAGGATCAGTTTTAGGCAAGCAACGCGCGACCAGTGCGTGACCGGACTCGTGATAAGCCGTATTGCGACGCTCTTCTTCGGGCATGACCAAACCACGGCGCTCGGCACCCATGATAATTTTGTCTTTGGCTTTCTCGAAGTCTTGCATATCGACAGTGCGGCCACTACGGCGCGCAGCGAACAAGGCAGCCTCGTTGACCAGATTGGCCAGGTCGGCACCCGAAAACCCGGGCGTACCGCGCGCCAGGACCATAGCATCTACATTGGACGCCAACGGTACTTTGCGCATATGCACTTTAAGAATTTGCTCGCGACCACGAATATCAGGCAAGCCCACGACCACCTGGCGGTCGAAACGGCCGGGACGCAGCAAGGCGGGGTCGAGGACGTCGGGGCGGTTAGTCGCCGCAATAACGATGACGCCCTGGCCTGTTTCGAAGCCGTCCATTTCAACCAGCAACTGGTTCAGGGTTTGCTCGCGCTCGTCGTTGCCGCCACCCAGGCCTGCACCGCGTTGACGGCCGACCGCATCGATTTCGTCGATGAAGATAATGCAAGGTGCCTGCTTTTTGGCGTTTTCGAACATGTCGCGGACGCGGGCAGCGCCCACCCCAACAAACATTTCGACGAAGTCGGAGCCAGAAATACTGAAAAACGGTACTTTGGCTTCGCCAGCAATAGCCTTGGCAAGCAAGGTTTTACCTGTACCGGGGTTGCCTACCAGCAACACGCCACGGGGAATACGACCACCCAGGCGCTGAAACTTTGTGGGGTCACGCAGGAAGTCGACCAATTCTTTGACGTCTTCTTTGGCCTCGTCGCACCCGGCGACATCGGCAAACGTGATGTTATTGGTGTTTTCGTCGAGCATGCGAGCACGCGACTTACCAAAACTAAAAGCCCCGCCCTTGCCGCCGCCTTGCATTTGACGCATGAAGAAGACCCAGACCCCGATAAGCAACAGCATGGGGAACCAGGAAATGAACACACTGGTCAAGAACGAGGGCTCTTCGCGAGCTTTGCCAGACACCTGTACGCCAGCCTTGACCAGTTCTGGAACCATCCAGAGGTCGCCAGGAGACGTCAGGCTATAGGGTCGGCCGGAATCGGGCGTAACGAAAATGGTGTCGCCCTGGATGTCGACTTTGGAAATGCGCCCCGCGCGCGCTTCATCCATGAACTGAGTGTAGGTCACGGAATCGCTGGTGGCAGGCCGGCCGTCGAACTGTTTAAAAACAGTAAACAACACCAGCGCAATCACCATCCAGATCGCTACTTTGGAAAACGAGTTGTTCAAAGCCAACCTCCTAGAAACTGCGGCTTGCGGGGAACATATAAGGCGGCCCCAATAATACGGTTAACAGGTCATTCTAACCCGTTAATAATAAAGTGTGGCTCAAGACTTGAGACGCTGGCCGACCAGAAAAGTTTCGGACGACTTGCCCCGCGATGCCTTGGGCTTGCGCTCGACAACCCGGACAAAATGTCTTTTGAACGACTCGACGATTTGCGAAAAACCACTGCCATGAAACGCTTTGACAATCAGCGCGCCATCGGGCTTGAGATGATTCACAGCAAATTCTAACGCTAAATCGCAAACATGCTGAATACGAGCTGAATCAGCAGACCCTACGCCTGATAAGTTGGGGGCCATGTCTGAAATTACAAGATTCACCTGTTTACCTTCAAGCATGGTTTCAAGTTGATGCAAAACCGTGTCTTCGCGAAAATCGCCCTGCAAAAACTCGACCCCGGCAATAGGCTCCATGGGAAGCAGGTCAAGCGCTATGACCCGCCCGTCGATAACACCACCGGCGCCTACCAGGCGCTCGCGAGCCACCTGCGACCAGCTGCCCGGTGCGGCCCCAAGGTCAACAACGATATCGCCCTTGTGCATGAGCTTTTCGGTGTCGAGAATTTCGATAAGTTTGAACGCAGCGCGGGCTCGATAGCCTTTTTGTTGCGCCATTTTCACATAGGGATCATTAATGTGTTGCTGAACCCACTCTTTTGAGAATTTTTTCTTGGCCATTCCCGTACAATTCAAATATGCCCAAATTAGACATTACTTCGCAAGAACGCAGCGCCCTTCGCGCCCGCGCCCACCCTTTACGCCCTGTCGTCCTCGTCGGCGACCGTGGCCTGACGGAATCGGTTATTCAAGAGATCGACCGTAATCTTACCGCGCACCAGCTCATTAAGGTCAAAATGGCCGGCCAAGAGCGCGACGAGCGTGAAGCTTCGCTCGCATCATTGTGCGAGCAATTGTCATGCGCCCCGGTACACCACCTGGGTAAAACACTTATCTTGTTCCGCCCCGACCCAAAACAGCGCCGGGCCGAAGAAGAAAGCGTTAATGCCACGCGCGCGGTGCGCAAACCCACCGAGCCGCACACACCCAAAAAACTGGCTGCTGCAGGGGTCACCAAAACCCGCAAGGCCGGCATCGCCGAACGTTCGGCGCGCAAAACCGAACGCCTCGAAAATGCAGCCCCAAAGGTACGCCGCGCATCAACGCCCGGCACAGTGGCATCGGGAGCACGCAAAACGGCCGCCAAACCCGCTGCCGGTGCTGCACACGGTATTCCGCGTCGTGGCGGCAGCGCCTTGTCGCTCAAGGCCGGCGCCCGCCGCTCTGCTGTGGCTCGGCCAAAAATTCGTTAAAACGCTACGCGTCTGGCCTGCTGCTCATGTTGCAGGCGCCTGTAGTGGCAAGGAAAAAATAAAAGCCCGGCAAAACTCGCTCGGGCTTTACATTAGGGGCGCCAGCCAGCCGGCGCAAAAATCAGACGTAGCTGACAGAAAGAATTTCGTATTCGCGCACACCGGCGGGCGCCTGTACCTCAACAACATCGCCTTCGCTTTTGCCGATTAGGGCACGGGCGACTGGGCTGGATACTGAAATACGATTTTCACGGATGTCGGCTTCGATGTCGCCCACAATTTGGTAGGCCACACGTTTGCCCGATTCCAACTCTTCAATTTCTACGGTAGCGCCAAATACCGCCTTGCCTTCAGCGTCGAGTGCAGCCGGATCAATAACCTGCGCATTCGATAGCGTACCCTCAAGCTCCTGGATACGGCCTTCTACAAACGCCTGACGCTCACGCGCCGCGTCGTATTCGGCATTTTCAGACAAATCACCCTGAGCACGCGCCTCGGCAATAGCGTTAATGACCTCGGGGCGTTCGACTGTTTTCAGTCGATGTAGTTCTTTTTGCAAGCGCTCAACGCCACTTACCGTCAACGGGATCGCAGACATAATGCTTCCTGAATAAAAAGTAAAAAAGACGCCCCAAAGGAGCGCCCGATTGGTAAAACGTTAATACTGCAAGGTACAAAGGAAATCCCCGGTCGGTGACAACCGGGGATTTGAACCTATTGTCGGCAAAGTTGGCCCAAAAAGCAAGCCCTTGGGCAAAAATTGCTAAAAAACCAAAAATAGCCGGTAGTTAGCCGCGTTTTGACTGTCTTAGCAGTGCGTAAAGAATAATTGCACCAAAAGTAGCCGTGCCAATACCGTCCAAACGGAAGGCACCAAGTTCGAGCGAGAAATTACCCGCGCCCAACACCAATGTTACGGCCGCGACGATGAGGTTACGGTTGTCGCTGAAATCGACCTGGTTGACCACCCAAATGCGGGCGCCGGCAATAGCAATCAAGCCAAATACAACAATCGACATCCCCCCAAGAACTGGGCCAGGAATGAGTTGAATGAGCGCACCGAACTTGGGCGAGAAGCCCAGGAAAATAGCAATAAACGCAGCAACCACAAATACGATTGAAGAGTAAATGCGGGTGACAGTCATAACCCCGATATTTTCAGCGTAGGTTGTGACGCCGGTACCGCCCACCGAGCCCGACACCATGGTGGCCACACCGTCGCCCACAAACGCACGGCCCAGGTATTTATCGAGGTTTTGGCCCGTCATAGCGCTGACCGCCTTGATGTGGCCCAAATTTTCGGCGACTAGAATTATGGCGACAGGCACGATGACGCTCATGGCGCCGACTTCGAAGACTGGACTGGAGAATGTCGGCAGGCCAAACCAAGCCGCGCCGGCAATACCGCTGAAGTCCATGGGTTTACCCAACCCGAAGCCATTAGCCAAAATGGCATAAATAACGCAGGCCAGGATAAGCCCGACCAGAATCAGCAGCCGTTGTGTGACGCCGCGTGTATAAACTGCAACGCCACCAACACACAGCACCGTGATCAGCGCCATGATGGCTTCGAAGGTTGACCCGCCCATGGCGCCCTTAGCGGCAATAGGCGCCAGATTAAGACCGATGACCGCAACGATAGAACCCGTCACCACGGGCGGCATCCAGGCATCGATCCAGTCGGAACCATTGGCTGAACGGGCATTAAGCCACCACACCACCAGGCCAATAAGGGTATAAACCAGACCGCAGATAATGATAGCCCCCAGCGCTACACCGATGTTGGCGTTGGCACCGCCGCCGGCATACCCGGTGACCGCAATCACACCCCCAATAAATGCAAAGCTAGAGCCCAAATAGCTGGGCACACGTCCACCCACAAACAAGAAGAAAATAAGCGTGCCGATGCCGGACATTAAAATAGCGACGTTCGGGTCAAAACCCATGAGTAACGGCGCAAGAATGGTAGAACCGAACATAGCCACCACGTGCTGGGCGCCCATGGCAACGTTCTGAGGCCACGACAAGCGTTCGTCGGGCTGTACGACCCCGCCCGAGGCGTCGGGGTTAACCTGGCGCCACCGCGGAAAATATGAGTTTGACATTGAAATGCCTTCTTGAAGTAGTTATGAAATGGAGCTTCTCACAAAGCCGAAAGTTTACGGGTAGGCTCGACCCGTTCGCAACAAATAATTGCTGGAATAAGTCATGAAGAAAAAAAATGCGACCGAGGGTTGCCCATGCGGCGGACTACCGACGGGTTCGTCTTACGACCAATGTTGCGCACAGTACATCGACGCCGGACATATTGCGCCAAGCGCCGAACACCTGATGCGGTCACGATATACCGCCTATACCCTGGCACGCGCCGACTACCTAAGGGCAAGCTGGCACCCTGACACCCGGCCAACCGAACTGGTGCTCGACGCACCGGATGCCCCGCACGGAACGCGCTGGCTTGGGCTGACCGTTCATGCCTTTCGCGAAATCGACGAAACACATGCGGAAGTAAGTTTTACCGCAAGGTACCGCGAAGCAGGACGGGCGCACCGCCTGACCGAAACCAGCCGCTTCATCAAAGAAAACGGCCAGTGGCTTTACGTAGACGGGATAATCGAAAATGCCGTTTAAGGCTGAGACGTCTGGCGAGGCTTGCGCTCGCGTCGTGATGCCACGCGATCGTACAGACTATTTGGCACCCAGCGCAGTAACCTTGCAACCCATCCCATTTGCCAGGGGATCACAATATACGACACGCCGTTATCGATAGCGCGTATCGCCCGCCGGGCAAAAGCATCGACGGGCATTAAAAATGGCATTTTGTAGGGATTTTTCGCGGTCATTGGTGTACGGATAAAGCCCGGCGCCAAAGTCACCACCTTAACGCCTGTACCGTAAAGCTCAACACGCAGGCTTTCACAATAATTTCGCACAGCGGCTTTAGACGCGCTGTAAGCGCCTGCACCCGGCAAGCCCCGCACGGCAGCAACGCTGGCCACCCCTACCAAAGTGCCCCGCCCTTGCGCCTTCATGGCGGCCACAAAAGGTTCGAATGTAGAAACCGTACCGGCCACGTTAGTGGTCATGACACGCTGAAAGACATCGAAGTCCTCGGCCTCTTCGGTGAGTGTGCCTACACTTATACCGGCCGAGGCGATAACAACATCGACGGGCCCCAGAGACAGGAAATCGTTTGCGGCCCGATGCAGCGCATCGCGATCGATCACGTCGAGGACATAGACTTTATGCACGCCCGGAAGCGCATCGGCCAAGGTTTCAAGGGCATCGGCACGACGCCCCACCAGACCAAGCTGACAGCCGCGGGCCGCATAAAAACGGGCGAGCGCGGCACCTATGCCGCTGCTCGCCCCCGTGATGAACACACGCTGCATGCGCTGGTTTAACCCGGCTTAAGCATGCATGGTTTGCAGGCTGTAGACCTTGAGGCCCTCGCCCTGACGCATATACTGCAGACCTTCGACCGCTGCACGCGCACCGGCGATAGTGGTGAAGAAGGTCACGCGAGACGCCAACGCTACAGTCCGAATATGACGCGAGTCGGCAATAGCGTTGCGCCGTTCTTCGACCGTATTAATGACCAGGGCGATTTCCTGGTTTTTAACCATGTCGACAATATGCGGGCGACCCTCGGTGACCTTGTTGACCACCTGTACGGGGATTCCAGCATCGGCAATGGCGGCTGCTGTACCACGGGTAGCCACGATTTTGAAACCCAACGCCACAAGACCGCGCGCTACTTCGACGGCCTTGGGCTTGTCTTGAGCCCTGACGCTGATGAATGCAGTACCCGATTCGGGCAACGTCACACCAGCCGCCATTTGAGACTTGACGAAGGCTTCGCCAAAGCTTTCGCCCACACCCATGACCTCGCCGGTTGACTTCATTTCGGGGCCAAGAATCGTGTCGACGCCCGGGAATTTGACGAACGGGAACACGGCCTCTTTGACCGAGAAATATTTGGGCACGACTTCTTCGGTGACACCCTGATTAACCAGGGTATTGCCTGCCATGGCCCGCGCCGCAATTTTTGCCAATTGCAGCCCTGTGGCCTTGGAAACGTAAGGCACGGTACGCGATGCGCGCGGGTTGACTTCGAGCACGTAAACGTCGCCGTCCTGAATGGCAAACTGAACGTTCATCAGGCCTTTGACATTAAGTGCACGCGCCATCAGACTTGTTTGGCGCTTGATTTCGGCAATGGCGTCGGCCGACAACGAATAAGGCGGCAAACTGCACGCCGAGTCGCCCGAGTGAACACCCGCCTGTTCGATATGCTCCATGACGCCGCCGATAAACACGCGCTCGCCATCGCAGATGCAATCGACGTCGACCTCGGTGGCGTTGTTCAGGAAGTGATCAAGCAATACGGGGGAATCGTTACTGACCTTGACCGCCTCGCGCATGTAGCGCTCGAGGTCTTGCTGTTCGTGAACGATTTCCATGGCACGACCGCCCAGCACATAACTAGGACGAACCACCAACGGATAACCAATTTCGGAAGCCAGGGCCAGGGCTTCGCCCTCGGTACGTGCTGTGCGATTGGGTGGCTGACGCAGACCCAACTTGGTCAGAAGCTTCTGGAAACGCTCGCGGTCTTCGGCAACGTCGATGGACTCTGGGCTGGTGCCGATAATCGGCACACCATTGGCTTCGAGCGCGCGCGCAAGTTTCAGAGGGGTTTGCCCGCCATACTGCACGATCATCCCGACCGGGTTTTCTTTGTGAACGATCTCGAGTACATCTTCGAGGGTAAGCGGCTCGAAGTAAAGACGATCGGAGGTGTCGTAATCGGTGGAAACCGTTTCGGGGTTGCAGTTGACCATAATGGTTTCGTAACCATCGTCGCGCAACGCCAGTGCCGCATGAACGCAGCAGTAATCAAACTCGATACCCTGCCCGATACGGTTGGGGCCGCCACCCAGCACAATGATTTTCTTGCGGTCAGTGGGTTCGGACTCGCACTCTTCCTCGTAGGTCGAGTACATGTACGCTGTTTTGGTTTCGAATTCGGCTGCGCAGGTATCGACGCGCTTGTAAACCGGGCGAACACCCAACTGATGACGGACCTTGCGCACTTCGGCTTCGGAGGTGTCGAGCAAAAAGGCCAAACGACGGTCGGAGAAGCCGCGCCGTTTGAGTTCACGCATGGTGTCTTGGCCAAGGTCGGCCAGCGTCTTTTGTTCGAGCGCCAATTCGATGTCGACAATTTCTTTGATTTGCGACAGGAACCAGAGATCGATCTTGGTCAGTTGGTGAACCTCTTCGAGACTGAAACCCTGGGCGAAAGCATCACCCACGTACCAGATACGCTCGGGGCCGGGCTCACCCAACTCGATTTGCAGCTTTTCACGATCGGTGGTTTTTTGGTTAAGGCCATCAACACCGACCTCGAGGCCGCGCAGGGCCTTCTGGAATGATTCTTGAAATGTACGGCCAATAGCCATAACCTCGCCCACCGACTTCATTTGCGTCGTTAAGCGCGAGTCGGCCTGGGGGAATTTCTCGAAAGCAAAACGAGGAACCTTGGTGACGACGTAGTCGATGGAGGGCTCGAAAGACGCCGGTGTCGCCCCGCCGGTGATCTCGTTGCGCAGTTCGTCGAGGGTGTAACCTACGGCCAGGCGCGCAGCAACTTTGGCAATAGGGAAGCCCGTTGCCTTGGACGCCAGCGCCGACGAACGCGAAACACGCGGGTTCATTTCGATGACGATCATTCGACCGTTATCGGGATTGACCGCAAACTGAACGTTCGAACCGCCGGTATCAACACCAATTTCGCGCAACACCGCAATCGAGGCGTCACGCATGATTTGATATTCTTTGTCGGTCAGGGTTTGGGCAGGCGCGACGGTAATCGAGTCGCCCGTGTGCACACCCATAGGGTCGAGGTTTTCGATCGAGCACACGATAATGCAGTTGTCGGCGCGGTCGCGCACCACTTCCATTTCGTATTCTTTCCAGCCCAGCAACGACTCTTCGATAAGCAGTTCGTTGGTCGGCGAGGCCTCGAGACCGCGACGACAAATGGCTTCGAACTCTTCGGGGTTGTAGGCAATACCGCCGCCCGAACCACCCATGGTAAAGCTAGGCCGGATAACCGTCGGAAAGCCAGACGTGCCGGTATCTTCGGCGATACGGCGCTGTACTTCCCAGGCCTCGTCCATAGAATGCGCTACGCCCGACTTGGCCGATTCGAGGCCAATCTTCGTCATGGCTTCTTTGAACTTCTGGCGGTCTTCGGCCTTGTCGATGGCATGGGCGTTAGCGCCGATCATTTCGACGCCATGCTTGGCCAGAACACCGTGACGTTCGAGGTCGAGCGCGCAGTTAAGCGCGGTCTGGCCACCCATGGTGGGCAACAAGGCATCGGGCTTTTCGACTTCGATGATTTTCTCGACGGCCTGCCAGGTGATGGGCTCGATGTAGGTGACATCGGCCGTTTCCGGGTCGGTCATGATGGTGGCCGGGTTGCTGTTGACCAGAATCGTGCGATAGCCTTCGGCTTTGAGCGATTTGCAGGCCTGTGCGCCCGAATAGTCGAATTCGCAGGCCTGACCAATGATAATGGGGCCGGCACCGATGATAAGAATGCTTTTTATGTCTGTACGCTTGGGCATAATGCTGATTTACTTTTGACCGGCCATAAGGCTGATGAATTTATCGAAGAGCACCACGATGTCGTGTGGGCCGGGGCTGGCTTCGGGGTGACCCTGGAAGCAAAATGCCGGCGCATCGGTGAGCTCGAAGCCCTGCAACGTGCCGTCGAACAACGAAACGTGAGTGGCACGCGCGTTAGCCGGCAAACTGGCGGCCTCGACGGCGAAGCCGTGGTTTTGGCTCGTAATAAAAACACGGCCCGAATCAAGGTCTTGCACGGGGTGATTGCCACCGTGATGGCCGGTTTTCATTTTTAGTGTTTGCGCGCCAAGGGCCAGACCCATGATTTGATGCCCGAGGCAAATACCAAACAGCGGTATTTTTTTCTGGATGGCGACTTGCGCGGTATGAATGGCGTAGTCGCAAGGCTCTGGGTCGCCTGGGCCGTTCGACAAAAAGATGCCGTCGGGATCAAGGGCCAGCACCTGCTCGACCGGCGTTTGCGCCGGTACGACCGTTACACGGCAATTGCGATCGGCCAGCAAACGCAAAATATTCGATTTGACGCCAAAGTCGTAGGCTACAACGTGATACTGATTGCCTTCTGGCTTGGCAAAGCCCTGACCCAATTGCCAGGTACCTTGCGTCCATTCGTGTTGGCTTTTTGTGGAAACGACCTTGGCCAGATCTTGACCCGCCATGCCGGCAAAGCTTTTTGCCAGACGCACAGCCTCGTGGTGATCGGTGCCCACGTAAATACACGCCCCTTGGGCGCCGCCCTCGCGCAAAATGCGGGTGAGCTTACGGGTATCGATACCCGAAATAGCCACGATACCCTGAGCGCGCAGGTATTCGGGCAATGACTGCGTGGCACGGAAGTTGGAAACACGCAGCGAGCAATCGCGCACGACCAGACCAGCCGCATGCACACGGTCGGATTCAACATCTTCGGGGTTGACCCCGGTATTGCCGATATGCGGGTAGGTTAAGGTGACAATTTGACCGCTGTAGCTCGGGTCGGTAAGAATTTCCTGGTACCCGGTCATTGACGTATTGAAAACAACCTCGGCGACGGTATGTCCATCGGCGCCGATAGAGACACCCTTGAAGATGGTACCGTCCGCCAAAGCCAAGATCGCAGGAGAGGACGATGTAATCCCCTCGGGAAGTAGAGACGGCAGCACAGTGAACCCCGGTTATAAAGTCGATAAGTAAACCTTGGAATTATACCTTGAAGAAGCACAGCCTTTCAGTTGCCGCTAAAATCAACCGATATTAGTTTGTGCCGTCACCCCGCGCCCGCGGGGTCTGCTCACCCGCTTTTCGAAGCCAAGCCAATTGTTATCACCCATGCCCAGCCAACTTGAATTACTGCGCCAGTACACCACGGTCGTTGCCGATACCGGCGATTTCGAAACCATGCGCGCGCATCAACCTACCGATGCCACCACGAACCCGTCACTCATCCTGAAAGCCGTTCAAAAAGACACTTACCGGCCACTGCTCGAGCGCACCGTACAAGACTTTCCCCACGCAACGCTGCCCGAACTGACCGACCGGCTACTGGTGGCGTTTGGCCGCGAAATTCTGGCGATCGTGCCCGGCCGCGTTTCCACCGAAGTCGACGCCCGCCTGTCGTTCGACACACAAGCCACCCTGGCCCGCGCACGGGACATCATCCATTTGTACGCGCAAGCAGGCATACCGCGCGAACGCATTCTGATCAAAATTGCATCAACCTGGGAAGGTATCGAGGCTGCACGCATACTGCAGGCCGAAGGTATTGCCTGCAATCTGACATTGCTTTTTTCGCTACCCCAGGCCGTTGCCTGTGCTGATGCCAAAGTGCAACTTATTTCGCCCTTCGTGGGACGCATCTACGATTGGTACAAAAAAGCTGCCGGCCCCCAATGGGACGAAGCTGCAAGCGGCGGCATCAACGACCCTGGCGTTCAGTCGGTCACGGCTATTTTCAATTATTTCAAGCATCACGGTATTGCCACCGAAATCATGGGGGCAAGCTTCCGGAACATTGATCAAATACGAGCTCTGGCAGGCTGCGACCTGCTGACCATCAGCCCCGAACTCCTGAGCCAACTTGCAGACAGCACAGAACCGCTCGCAAAAATACTAGACAGCGCCGCAGCCGCCAAACAGGCCGTGCCCGCGCTAGCGTGTGACGAAATTTCATTTCGGACACAACTTAACGAAAACGCCATGGCCACCGAAAAACTGGCTGAAGGCATCAGGTTGTTTGTCGCCGACGCCATCAAGCTCGACGCACTACTGAACGCGGCGCGGGCAGCCTAGGCGTTACGACGCTCGAGCAGTGCCCATGCCAACGTGCCGGCATCAACGTATTCAAGCTCACTGCCTGCCGGCACACCACGGGCTAAACGCGACACCGTCAACCCGCGGGCGCGCAGCAGCTCGGTCAGGTAGTGGGCCGTAGTTTCGCCCTCGGGCGTAAAGTTGGTGGCCAAAATAACCTCTTTGACCTCGCCGTCACAGGCCCGCTTCAACAAGCGCTCGAATTCGAGCTCGACCGGGCCAACACCTTCTAGCGGTGACAACCTACCCATCAGCACGTAATACAGCCCCCGATAACCGTGGGTAGATTCAAGCGTATTCTGATCGGCGGGGTTTTCGACAACGCACAGCAAAGACGGATCGCGTCGGGGATTGGCGCAGGTTGCGCACAGATCGTCTTCGGTAAAGTTATTACAGCGCTGACAATGCTGAAGCTGCTGCAGGGCCGAGGCAAGCGCCTGCGACAATCGTTGTGCGCCGGCCTGATCGTTTTGCAGCAAATGATAGGCCATGCGCCGTGCCGAGCGCACCCCAACGCCTGGTAACCGACGCAAAGCGTCGACCAAGGCCTTGAGGGGCTCGGGTTCGGGTAGCTGAACGTCCATCAGGGGTAAGCGACTGCGACAATCAGAACGGCAGCTTCATGCCGGGGGGCAAGGGCATGCCGGCGGTGACCGAAGCCATCTTTTCTTGCGATGTCGCCTCGGCTTTACGCAAGGCATCGTTGAACGCGGCAGCCACCAGATCTTCGAGCATGTCTTTGTCGTCGGCCAGCAAACTGGGGTCGATCTGTACCCGTTTGACATCATGGCGGCACGTCATGGAGACCTTGACCAGGCCGCCGCCCGAAGCACCGTCAACAACGATGTCTGCCAGCGCTTCCTGGGCTTTCTTCATGTTTTCTTGCATTTGCTGTGCCTGGCGCATCAAGCCGGCAATCTGACCTTTCATCATGGCATGAACTTCCTGAGATAGAAATTGAATGGATTCATAGGTACCGCAAAACAATGCCGGCGACTAGGCCGCTTTGCTTTGCGGTAAAGGACGAATGGAGCCCGGTATCACCCTGGCGCCGAAATCGGTAACCAAAGCTTGCACCAGCGGGTCGACATCGACTGCCGCCTCGGCATCGCGCTGACGGGCCGCAAGTTCGGCCTGCTCGACGGCATGCGCGGTATCGTCGCCGGTTTGACCATACTCGACCTTGAGCCGGACAACCGTGCCAAAGTGCTCGGACAGCAGTGTACACAAGCGCGCCTGGCCGGCGCTGTCAGCAAACATGCGAATACCGACACGTAAATGAATTTCGTTGTCTTTGACACCGACCCATTCGCTTTGACGGGCCAGTTCAGAGGCCACCCCGGTAGCCGGCAGCGACGCGACGAGCGTCACCCAGGCTTTGCTGTCCATACTGGACAGCCGAGGTGCCCGGCCGCGCCGTGTCGGCGCGTCGGCGGACAAACCGGCCAGAACGTCGGCGGGTATAGGATTGATATCGTCGCCCGGGTCGCGCGACAAAGCGAGATCGTCATAGTTCTCGTCTACACCAGCATCGTACCCCTGCCCCATCATGGCAGCGTCGTCGTAGGCGCCACCCGCAACCATGGTTTCGAAGTCATCCTCGGGAAGAGGATCAACGGTGTCGTTTGAGGGAATATCTTCCCAGGCCGGAATGCCGTCTTCGGCAGAAACCGCCGCTGGCGCGAGGCCGTGCGTGGCAGAGACAGCAGGAGCAGACGCGGCTACCGGTGCAGACACCGACCGGGGGGCTTGCACCAAAGCGGTCTCGATCTCGGCCTCGGTATCAGCCTCGGCATCGCGCTCCGGCATCGCTTGAGACTCTGGGGTAGGCAACGCCACCGATACAGCCGTATCGTCCGACCTGACGGAGTCGTCGACGGCCGGAGGGACGTCTGACTGCGCCGCATTACTGGCAACAGGCGACACACTGGATGCAGGCGCAGCGTTGCTAGCCGACACTGGCGACACGGCGGGTGTCGGCGCTGCCCGGCTGATGTCTACCGGCGATGGCGCGGACTGGGACATTGCAGATGCCGCGGAGCTATCTGCACGGGTAGAAGGGCCGGACGGCGGCGGCAAAGGCTGGCCAGTATTGGCCGGCGCAAGCGACAGCATGCGCAGGCACGCCATGACAAAGCCCGCGTATTCGTCGGGCGCGAGCGCCAGCTCGGAACGACTATGAACCGCTACGGTGTAAAACAACTGGACGAGATCGGGCGGCATGCCGGCGGCCAGGGCAGCCAGCTCGGACGCAACCGGGTCATCGGCCGGCGCAACCCCGGGTACGCGTTGCTCGATCGCAATACGCGACAACAAAATGCACAAATCGGCCAGCGCACCCGAATACGACAAACCACGGGTTGCGAGCTCGTCAGCCACTTCGAGGACCGATTGACCACTACCGGCCACCAAACCCTGCAACAAACGTACCAAATAACGCTGATCGATAGTGCCCAACATGCCACGTACCGCATCGGCCGACAACTGGCCCGCGCTGTAGGCGATAGCTTGATCGGTTAGCGACAAGGCATCGCGCATGGAACCAGAGGCGGCTTGCGCAATAAGGCGCAAAGCGGGCACATCGAAGGGAATGTTTTCGTGCTGAAGTACGCCCTGCAAATGCCCAACGATGGCGTCGGCGGTCATTTGCTTAAGATTGAACTGCAAGCAACGCGACAACACCGTCACCGGAATTTTTTGCGGGTCGGTTGTTGCCAGAATGAATTTGACGTGAGCGGGCGGCTCTTCGAGGGTTTTGAGCATGGCGTTGAACGCATGCCCGGTCAGCATGTGCACCTCGTCGATCATGTAAACCTTGAACCGCCCCACGCTCGGCGCGTATACCGCCTGCTCGAGCAACTGCGTCATTTCGTCGACGCCGCGGTTCGAGGCTGCATCGAGTTCGACATAGTCTACGAACCGGCCTTCATCGATTTCGACGCAAGCGCGACAGTGGCCACACGGATTCGCCGTAATGCCGGTTTCGCAATTTAGGGATTTAGCCAGCAGCCTGGACAGCGTTGTCTTGCCAACGCCACGCGTGCCGGTAAACAGCCACGCATGATGTAGACGCTGGGTCTCGAGGGCGTGGGTAAGGGCCCTGACCACATGATCCTGGCCAATGAGGGTGTCAAACGAGCGGGGCCGCCATTTGCGCGCCAGTACCAGATATGTCATTAAGTGTACGTATCAATGAAGAGGCGAGCCTGACTTCGGCACTGGTTCTGAACGACTATGGCTGCTTCGTTCCCGACCTGACCAGGTTTGCCGTCGAACCATGCGAAGGGGCCCGCCAACAAGCAGTTTAACAGGATTTTCAATCGTCGATCCAAATGTCGGCGCGCGGAAAATAAAGTGCCGAACGTGCGGGCCGACCATCGAGCGCACTGACCTGAGCACGGTAGCGCGCCATCTGTTCGGCGTAGCGTACCCGCATGCGGTCGGCAAACTGATCGGCAGACTCGCCGTCTTGAGGGCGGCCGGTTTTATAGTCTACAACCAACCAGCCCTGCTCGTCGGATACAGCCAGGTCGATAACCGACACGCGCCCCGAGACGTCAAGTAAAGACCATTCGCGATACGCTTTGGCCAAACCCAGCAGCCAGCGGCCACGCGCACTGCTCAAGGTCGCTTCCAATGTTTCACAAACTGCGGCCGCGGTGGCATCAAGGCGATCGCCGGGCACACCGGCTCGCGACAACTGACGCCGAACCACAGGCTCCTGCGCCCTGACACCCTCGACGGTCCACGTGTCGGCACCCGCTTTGCCCAAGCGCTCAAGCCAGGCGTGTGCCACCGTCCCGACAAGTGCATCTTCATTAAGCGCCTGCGACCATTCCCAGGGCCGACCAGCATCGCTCGATAAAGCAAATACCGACTTGTCGGGCGCCGGCAACGCCCTCGACGGCAGGCGCAACAACGGTCGGCCATCGGTAGCTGCATCAATGACGCCCGCGAAACTACCGGGCGACATCGCCGTAATCTCGGGTGCTGACGGCGGTGAAATATAGGGCCAAAGCCGGCTCAACAAGCTACCCGCCCTGGGCGCCGCCACTTCGCCGTTTTTATCGAGCGAAAGCTGGGCGACAAGACAGAGTTGATGCCGGGCACGGGTGGCCGCCACATACAACAAACGGTCAATTTCATACGCCGATCTTTTTTTCTCGCGCTCACGCAAATAAGTCGTAATCGGATCGGCCTGCTCGGACGCCTTGGGCCGGATCGGACCAATCAACAAGCGCCCTTCGCTGAACTCGAAATGCACCAGTCGCTGACTATCGCTGGTCGCGCCATGATGCAACCCCATCAAAATGACGGTATCGAATTGCAAGCCTTTTGACTTGTGAATCGTCATGACCTCAACCGCAGGGCCGGCCTGATGCCCTGGTTTAGCGAACAGTTTATCCAACTGGATTTCAAGCTCGGCAGGGTCCAGCCCGCCAAACGGAGCCAGCCTTTCGATCAGACGGAAAAAAGCCTGGCTGTCGGCCTCGTCGTCCTGGGTCGCATAAACCACGCTACCGCCCAGCTGCTGCCAAGCCGTTTGCAGCCAGGAAGCAAACGGTACAACGCCCTCATCGTTAGTCCGGTCAAGCAACACGGCCGCCGCGTGCAGCACGCGCTGATGCTCATCCTGGTCCACCCCCCAGGCGGCCGGATCGTCGTCACGCACATAGTCGGCCAGCATCAACGGCGCAGGTCTAGAAGCCTCTTGACCAAACAGCGCATGCAGGGTGTGCAAACGCAAGCCGCACAAGGGCGAACGCAACACCGAAAGCCAAGCCAGCCGGTCACCCGGATGAGACAACGCACGCGCCAACTGCACCAGATCGGCCACCACTTGACGGGTCTTCAATGACACCAGTTCAACAGCGCGACACGGGATACCCTGGCTTGTCAATTGACGGACAACGTCTTTTAAATGGCTGCGCGCACGCACCAGTATGGCGACGGGATGCCCGCTGTCTGGGTTGCGTGCCAAGGCGTCACGCGCGAGCTGCACGACTGTTTGAGCGGCTTCCTGCATGCCCGACTCGTCAGCGCCTTCCTCGCCAACCGACCATACCGGATGAAGGGAAACGCCCAACCCATCAAGCGGCGGATTGAATGCCACAGAAGACGAATAAGGAATCGCCCCTAGGCCAATATGAGGCGCCGCCGGGAACAAGGGCCCGAAGACGCTATTGACCCAATCAACAACTGACGTTTGGGAGCGAAAATTGGTCGTTAATTGAAGCGACGTCAACGGCACCTGTCCCAAGCCCGCTTCTCGCACCTTCAAGAACAGCCCAACCTCGGCCTTACGAAACCGATAAATGGACTGCATGGGATCTCCCACCAAAAAGAGGGTCCGACCGTCGTCGGGCATCCACCCCGACGTCAGGCGTTCCAGCAACTCTATCTGCGCCTGGCTGGTGTCCTGAAATTCGTCCACCAGCAAATGGCGAATAGCGCCGTCTAGGGACAGCAACAAGTCAGTCGGGTCGTCGGCGCTACCCAACGCACGCAGCGCCCGTTGAGAAACCTCGATAAAGTCGACTTCGCCCGCCTGTGAAAACTGAACCATCAGTTGCGCCCAGGCCAACCGAAGCACCTCAAGCAGGTCACTCAGCACGTCAAGCTGCCAGTCTTGATACCCCTGAGCAGGCGCCGTCCGGATTTCAGCCAGCGCAGACACCCAAGGCTCAGTGCCGTCAAAATGCTGAAGCCAGGCCATAAAGGCGGCTCGGTGATCCGACTTGGCCTCGAAGCCGGTTGCCTTGTTGACTGTCTTGCGCAGACGCCCGTCTTTGGTCAGCAACAATGCAGCCAAGGCCTGCCATCGAGGCAGATCGGCCTGCGATGTGTCAAACGGCGCGCCACTCCAGTCCACCAACGGCAAGACCTCTGGCATCTTCCCCTCCTGAGCCAGAATGTCTGCTGCAGTTCGGCAAGGCACTGCCAAGTCGTGCGACCACCCCACCGGCATAAGCACGGCCAGGCGCGCGACGTCTTCGTCAATAGTTTCAGCCAGAAACCTGGATAACAACCTCGCGTCACTGCCGGCATCGAGCAACGGCATCCACTGGTCGCGACTGCCCAGCATTTCGGCCAGCAAAGTCTCGGCCGCGCGCAGATCAACGTCGAGGTGCGCCAGCACCCGCGCCACTGACTCGACATCGTCAACCAGTCCTATCGTTGCCTGCGCCGCTTCGCGGTAATACCGACCGGCGTCATCACACACCCCAGGCATTCCGCCCATTGTGCTTAGCCATGGCATACCCCTGACCAAATGCGCGCAGAATGCGTCGATCGTCCGGATGCTAAGCCGTGCTGGATACTGCAGCAATTGCCACCCCATCTGACGATCACGCTCGATGGCCGCACGCGCCAGCCGCCAGCTTTCACGGCGATGCGCCTCGGGCGGCTCCGGCCCCAAGCCTTGCCCCAGCTTCAATAACACACGGGCGTGCATTTCCGAGGCGGCCTTACGCGTAAAGGTAATGGCAACAATTTCCTCTGGTCGCTCAACCGTAGCCAGCAAAGCCAAAATACGATCGGTCAATAGTTCGGTTTTTCCGGAGCCTGCCGGCGCCTGCACCAGGAACGAACGTTGCGGATCGAGCGCTTGCTGTCGCGCAGCGGCATCGTGAATGGGCTCAGACATTAGCAACCCCGTCCTCATTCAATCTTAAAAAGGGCAACACATCACAGTAATCAAGATCGGTCTTCTTCTCGAACCGGTTACGGGCATCGCCTCGAATAAAGTCGCTGGCCAGACCCTCGATGGCCTGACGCCAGCGTGCCAGCACAGCAGACCAATCCAAGCCCTCGAGTGCGGGCCAATCGGAAACTGACGCCAGACCGGGCACGCCAACGTCGGCGTCAGCCAAGCCTCGGACCTGACAGCCTTTGGCATGCAACTGCGCCAGCACTAACGCCCCCACCTGGGCATCGTTGTCGGCAGCCCCCATGACTGCTGCATAAAACGGCAACTGTAAATCGACCAATCGCAGACGCGACCAGTTAGCTTTAGGGTCGATATTGCCGTTACCCGTTTTGTAATCGAGGATAGCCAAACTGCCATCGTGCATTCGATCGATACGATCAAGCCGGAGCTTCAAACCAAGCGGGCCAAACTGCCAGACCACCGGCTGCTCAAGCGCTTCGATGGCAAACGGCGTACGGGCCTGCTCCAACGCGAGCCATTGCAGCACAACCGCGCACCCACGCCCTTGCTCAAGCCGCTTCAACGTATCGCCATAACCCGCCAGATACTCCTGGGCCGCAACAGCCGTGGCCTCATCAACAATCGATATCAATTGCCCTTGTATTACGGCGTCATGAAGGGCATCTTGATGACCCAAACGCTTCCAGACAAGCTCCAGCGCCCGATGCATGAACAAACCTCGTGCATTCTGATCTGCCAATTGTCCATAGTCAGGCAACTGCGACGCCCCTAGTCGATACTTGACGAAGGCCCAGAGCGGATTACGCGATTGATAATCAATGAGTGATATCCCTCCTGGCACGACCGCGTCGGCCTGCAACGCAGGACCCAGGTCGTCGACCACGGACTCCAGGCGGATGCCCACGCTTAAAGGCAAAGGCTGAAGATAATCGGGTATTGCGGCTTCATAAGTTTGCGCAATGAAGGGACTTGGCCGCAACTCGCGCTCACCTTCGTGCTCTGCATGACTGAAACACACCTGCGGCGCCAAGCGGCACAAGTCCTCGAACAGTACCCCCGCCCATTGCAACTCTCGTTCGGGCGTAGCGCGAGGCGCACCCGCATGGCGCAGCACATGGGCCGGCAGCAAAGGGTTCGGACGCGTGGCCGCCGGTAAAATCTCATCGGTCAGGCCAAGTACCCAAACGCCGTCCCAACTGCCGCCCTCGGCTTCGAGCAGACCCAACACATCAAGACGAGCCGATGGGTCGCGCTGGGGCTGAAACAAGGTTTCGTTCACCAATCGAGTCAACAAACCAACGGCCTTTGCAAAGGACACTTCGCCCCAGACGACGTCGTACTGGCCTAACTGCCCCAAGGCGCGGTCAAAAGCTTCGAGGGTTTGAAACGCGGCGCTGCCTGGGGACTGCCCGGGAAACCCCAACCTACCCAACAGGTCACGAAATTTCGCCGCCCAGGCATGCAAACCCAGACGGCTGCGATCAGCCATGAGTACATCAACGCACCCCAACCAGGCTTGATGCAATTGCGGCGTGACATTGGCCAACATGCCGGTGAACTGGGGTAACGATATCTGGATAACCGATTTGTGACGCCAATCGGCATCGAGCCGTGCGCGCGCCGCGGCTTCGGCATGAGCCCCCACACAAGCGCCTGCCAAAAGCGCCGCGCCCAGTTGACGCGGTGTAGAAACACCTGAAATACGAAAATCGGCAAGCACACTGAGCCATGCCAACGCAGCTCGTACCAGCGGCCACTGCGCCAACGGACGCGCTACAGCGACGTTGTAGCCTTCGGCAGGCGGCAAAGTCAGTCGCAACGCGCGATGCGCCAATGCGATATCCGTCTCAAGGCGGCTGGCCACGATGGCATAACGGCCGTGGGGGTTTTCTTGTAACCGATGCTTGGCCCAACGTGCAGCGGCCCACCACTCTTGGTCGGTGTCGGGTAAAACGTAGCGCATCCGCGCACCCGCAGACGACCGCCTGCCCTGCAACACCAAGCAATGCACGCCACGATGTGCAAGCGCTGACAACAAAGTGGTCATCCGGGGGGACAACTCATTGAAACCAGCCAATACCAGGGTCGTAAAATCAAGCGGCAACACCCCCGTTGCAGCGGCATCACAGACCCGCCCAATGCTAGCGTTCACATCCTCTGCATCACGTTCGGCAAGGCATTCGGCGTAACGGCTTTGCCAAAGCGCAAACCGCTGAAAATCGTGCGTCTCGGCGGCGGTATCAACATGAAGCTGCCATTCACTCATCAGCGTGTCGGCCTCGGCGGCCAGTCGTGCCGCCATACTCGTATCCAGCAACGTATCGTCACCCTCAACCGACTCGATGACTTGCTGCCAAAGACCGCGCGCCGCAAAAACATCAAGATAGTGCGCAGGTGTACCGGCCTGAGGCAAAAACGATAACTGATCTGCCGCCTGCCGGAACCACGCCGCCAGCGGCACTATGGCGGGCAAGGGCATCACACGCCGATCATCGCGCAGCGAATCCGAAAGCTCAGATAACAAACGACGGGCATGCCGGTTGTTTACCGTCAACACTAACGTCTGCTGGCTGTCCATTTCCAACAATTGTGCAAGCGTCGTGATGTCCAATGAATCCAAATCAGTTACAGTACTTTGCATGGCTGCGGCCCGGTTCAGAAACCGGCAGTTTACCGTGTCGTTCATGGTCGTTCGCTTCCCGGCCAGATCATTTTGCCTACGAGTTGTTCCTCATGAGTCTTGCCCGAACCTCGCCTCTCCCTTCGCCCCTGATTCAGCCCTTTCTTGACGCCCTGTGGCTTGAAGACGGGTTGGCAAACAACACCCTTGCCGCCTACCGGCGAGACCTGTCTGCGTTTACCCAATGGCTGGGCGACACACAGGGCAAAACGCTCATCCACACGCAAACGTCCGACATCCAAGCTTGGTTTGCCAGCCAGCACGCGACGTCCAAAGCCACCACAGCCAACCGTCGCCTGGCCACGTTGAGACGATTTTTTCTTTGGGCGAAAAGGCAAAATCATGTACAGCATGACCCCTGCCTTACGCTGAAAAGCGCGCGGCAGCCAACTCGTTTTCCAAAAACGCTTTCCGAAGCCAACGTCGACGCCTTGCTGACCGCGCCCGACACCAATCTTGCGCTTGGCATGCGCGACAGGGCAATGCTGGAAACACTCTACGCCACAGGCCTTCGAGTCACCGAACTGGTTTCGCTGAAACTGCTGGATGTCAACCTTGACGAAGGCGTAGTCCGAGTAGTGATGGGCAAGGGCGGGAAAGACCGACTGGTTCCGCTTGGCGCCGAGGCGGTACACTGGATGCAAAGCTATCTAGGGGACGGACGCCCTGCTTTGCTCGGCGCGAAGCGCAGCGATGCACTCTTCATCACGACGCGAGGCAGCGCAATGACCCGCCAGTCATTCTGGCTTATTGTCAAAAAATATGCGCTCAGAGCGGGCATCACCGTGCCGTTATCGCCGCACGTACTGCGTCACGCTTTTGCCACCCATCTGCTGAACCATGGCGCCGACTTGCGCGTTGTGCAGTTGCTGTTAGGTCATGCTGATATTTCGACCACGCAAATTTACACCCATGTGGCGCGCGAACGTTTAAAAACCCTGCATGCACAACATCACCCGCGGGGTTAAGCCTTGAAAGTACGAAGGTAAACAGCCAAACCTAATGACACGACTCAAACAGCTTGACCTGCGCCGACTGATTATTTCTCTGGCCGTTATTACCGGCCTGATCATGCTCGCCAACAGTTTTTATGCCAGCTACAAAGCACAGGAACAAATCCTCATCAAGAACCGGCTGCAACTTAATCACGCCTATGCCACCAAAGTAGCTTCGGCCACCAGCGACTATCTCGCCTCAGCCATGCAACAACTTCGCTACAGCGCCAAAGAAGTCAGCAAACTCATGGACATTCCTCAGGCGTTGCAGACCGAGGTATCGCGTGTATACAGGCAAACCGAGAGCTTTGACTCCGTGCTGGTCACAGACACTAATGGCAAGGTGCTGGCCACCGCCCCCCTCGATACGCTAGTCGGCAAAACACTGCACTCCCCCGGAGCAATAGAAGCTTTAAAGCTTCAGAGCCCTGTTATTTCGAAGCCTTACACCGGCGTCAGCGGCAATCGGATCATTGTGTTGTCCCAACCTATTTTTTCGGCTTCAGGAAAATACCTGGGCTATATCGGCGGCAGTATTTACCTAGGGCAAGCCAACAGTCTTGACCGGTTACTCAGCGAACACTACTACAGCGATGGGTCTTACCTGTTCGCCGTCGATCAAGATCGACAATTAATCTACCACCCCGAGTCGCGCCGAGTGGGCACCACGGTTGGTCAAAACCCGGTCGTCGATGCCGTGCTGGCCGGAGAAACCGGCTACATGCAGGCTCGCAACAGCCAAGGTATAGAAATGCTGGCAGGCTATGCACCACTGACAATTGCCGGCTGGGGCATTGTGGCCCAAGCCCCCACCAATGCGGCACTTGAACCCCTTGGCGCCCTGATGGCCGGCGTACTCCAAGACACGGCCGTGCCGGCACTGATCATTCTTGGCCTGGCCTGGTGGATGGCCCGCCTGATTTCCCGGCCGCTATCGCAACTGGCCCAAGGCGCCCGCGCCCTCGATCAACCCGAAACCGCTGAAAAAATCGCTCAAGTCGAACCTTGGTACTACGAAGCCAGCCAGCTGAAAAAGGCCATGCTCGAAAGCATGAACACTTTTCATCACCGTATAGTCAAACTCAATCTTGATGCGCAAACCGATGCCCTCACAGGCCTGTTAAATCGCCGAGGCCAGGAAATGGCCCTGGCCGCTCTGGAGCAAAGCCGCCAGGACTTCTCGATCGTTGCGGTCGACATCGACCACTTCAAGCCCGTCAATGACACCTGGGGGCACGACACCGGCGACCTGATCCTGCAGTTCCTTGCTGACGCCATGCGCACTTGCTCGCGCGATGAAGACCTGCTGTGCAGAAGCGGCGGCGAAGAATTTTTAATGCTGCTGCCCGCAACGCCGCCAGAAGGCGCCCAGCACGTCGCCGAACGTCTGCGCACCCACGTTGATACGTGGCACGGCCTACCCGGGCCGGGGCACATTACTATTTCTTTGGGCGTTTCTTATTGGTCGCCCGAAGGCGGCAGCGTAGAAGTTGCACTGAAACGGGCTGACGATGCGTTATATAACGCCAAGAAAAATGGACGTAACCGGGTTGAAATGGCGCGTTGAGCGTACTCTCAATAGTAAAAAACCAAGCGCATTAAATTTTTCCGTCACAAACCTCGCGAGATCCTGGCAAGACGGTACTATGCGCGCACGATACTCTGCGCATTCGATATCTGCTCCGCTATGAAACTTACAAAAATGTGCGCCGCGCTGGCGCTTGCCATCGCACCACTGTTTGCTTACGCCCTGGAAGACAGGTCTATAGAAAATGCGTCGGGGCGCACCGTCTTTGTCGCTCGGTTCTTCGACACTGGAGACGGCTCGTTCGACGATGACAATACGTCATTCTGGAGCTGGCAGGGCTATCAGGCCTACAAAGACCAAGTTGTCGATGGCCTAAGCTATTGGGCAGAAATTCTGCAGCCCCAAGGCAATAACCCCGCGACCATCGTGAATATTGGCACGGTGAATATGCCGGGCAATGCCTATGGGGGCTCACCCGGCGCAAACGGTGGCCAAAGCGCGTTAACGCAAATGCAGCAGAACATTTTTGGGCTATTGCCTGCAACTGGCACGCTACCTTTGGGCGGGCATGGTTTTTTTGGTCTGGGGCAAGATGACTACGCGTTGAACCCAGCGTTCACGCAAACGCCACTGACCGGTAAAGACAGTGTGTTCCTGACGGCTATACACGAAGTTGCCCATGGGCTGGGCGTTGGCAGCAGCGTAGAAGACAAAGGCGCCATAGATGTCTTTGAACCGTATTTCGAAAGCCGCCTGAACCGTTGGTCGCAGCTGCTGATCGACGATAACGGGAACCCGGCACGGGCGGGTCAGAAGATACTTTGCAACGGCTGCAATAACGCGTACGACCCTGATGCATTCGACATGCGCCAGGATAAAGCCGTACTGATCGGAACCCACATCAACCAGGTATTGGCCGGCGGCCTGCGTGGCGTGCCTGTAAAGATACTGGACGACGCTGGCAATGTAGACCCTAACTACATGAGCCATATTGAGCTTCGAAACAGTGTCATGAGCCACCAGGATTACCGCAACTACACGGGCTTCATGGAAGCTGAGCTGGCTGTGCTGCAAGATCTGGGTTTCACGATTGACCGAGCAAATTTTTTCGGGCGTTCAGTCTACGGTGACGGCCTTGAGCTGGTTAATACACAAGGTTTTTTTGAGCGTAACGCCGCTGGTACGCAGTATCGTCCGGGTAGGTACAACCAGGCCACGCTGGGGCTGGGCCTGCATATTTACGGCAGCAACAACCATATCCGGCAAGCGGCTGATCTACTGTCCGCCGGGTCGGGTGGTGCGGGCATACGGGTCGATGGGGAGAACAATACCGTTATCGTTGACCCCGGCGTCAAAATTCACGCGAACGGGTTAAATGGACAAGGTATACAGTTTGCCTACGGTCGCCGTCACACGCTGGTTCACCGGGGCGACATCCAGGCAACCGGCTCTCAGGGTGTAGGCCTGCGTTTTGATTTTGGCACCAACGCACTGGGCAGCGCAGTTGAAAATCGTGGCTCCTACATACACAGCGTCGATGGCGTCGATCGGCCGCTACTGCCCGAGCTTGACGGCCCCTTGGTTGAGCAAGCAGACATCACGGGCCGAGTCGCAGGCCGGCAAGCAGCCATCCTTATATCTGACAATGCCTACGTCAAACGCATCAACCTAATGCAAGGCGCCCGTATTGAAGGCGACATTATTTCGCATTATGCGCAACGCGACGGCAATAACGAACTGCGCCTGACCACACTGTCTTTTGGTCAGGCCGCCGACAGCCTGGGCCGCGCCACAGGCCAACCCGATGCGGCATTTCGCCTGAGCTACGCAGGCAACATCACTGGCCAAGATAATCTGGCCCTGTCATTTGACGGCGGCGAAACCCGGCTTGATGGCACGTTGCAAGTTTATAGCGCCAAAGTCCAGGAAACGGCCACATTGGGAGGCAATGCCCGCTTCGATCTGGCCACCGGCAGTGCCCTGATCAACGCTGGCACGCTGGCACCCGGCAATTCAATCGGGCGCATCAGCGTAAGCGGGGACTATCGGCAAACAGCAACAGGGCGCCTAGTAGCCGAATTTGACGGTAACGGCGCCCACGACGTGCTTGCCGTAAGCGGCAATGTTGACCTGACAGGCACCCTGGAACTGGCGCCTTTGGCCGATTGGTATCAAAACACTTGGTCGGTCGACACAAGCACTTTAGTAGAAGCGGCCAGCCGCAGCGGCAGTTTCAGCGCCACTCAGATCACCCGTCTATCGCCAATACTGCAATTTAGCGCGGTATCTCTGGGCGACGAGCGCTACCGCTTGTCGGCCACGCGAGCCCAAGACGCCTACAGTCAATATGGCCGTGACGACAACCAGCGAGCAGCCGGGCGCGCCTTGTTCAACCTGGCGTCCGCAGGGCCTGCGGACGCGCAAACACTGTTTCGGGAGATCGATTTCTCGGCCAGCGACGGCTCGCAGATACCTGACGCTTTAGCCCAGCTTTCGCCGGCCAACTACAGTGCATTGATGGCCGCTTCCCTGATGCGTGAGCGTACGATTATGCAAACGGCTCATCAAGGCCTGAGCCAGAGCACGCAACGCCCCGGTACCGACTGGCAAGGCTACGCCACGGCGTTCGGCTCAGAGGCCGATCAAGACGCAGGTGAGTCCATGATTGGCTACGATGCCAAGCTCTATGGTCTGGTCGTTGGCACCGGTCGCAGGCTCGCCTCGGCATCCGACTTCGCGGTCGGTGCCCAACTTGATATTTCAACGCTTTCGGTCAGACCCGACGCCCCCTACCTTGGCAAAAGCAAAGCCACCGCAGGCGGCATTACGGCTCATCTTCAGTACCGTCCGGATTCAACGCAGGGCCTCTTTGCTTTCAGCGGCCTGCGCCTGGGCCTTGACCAGGTCGATATGCGTAGGCAGATTTCCATCGGTAATTACCAAACAACACACTCGTCCGACTGGACTGGCCGTAGCCTGTCGCTTGACGCAGGCACAGGTTACCTCTGGCGCCTAAACCCTGCGCTCTCGGCAGGGCCATTTGTCAGCATGAACTATGCTCTATTGTCACGGCCATCTATCGACGAGTCAGGCAATGCGGCAACACGCCTTCATCTGGACAGCATGCGCATCGACGCGTTGCGGTCCAGCCTTGGCCTGGCGACATCATGGCGTAGCGCTCGTAGTGATGGCAGTACCCTGGCCATGCATTTCGACATCAGATGGGATCGCGAATGGCTGAATCGCGACCTGACTCAGGCGGCGCACTTTGTGATTGCTCCCACGAATACAACGTTTAATACCATCAATAACGTGCTGCCTCGCAACACGATGGGCATGCGGGCAGGTCTGACGTGGCAGCGCAGCGAGGGCTTGTCGGTCGGCGCTACTCTAAGCGCCCAGTTGGGAAGTGGCTATTCGTCGCTGCAGGGGCAGGCGAATTTCAGTTGGACGTTTTAGAGCCCGACGCCGGCTAAAATCTAATCCAATCAAATCCATCGCACGGCAATAGGCGATTTGACCACTTGGTTGCCGTAGTGCACCCAGCAAGGGGCGTTAAACGATCGTAAACGTGGCGTCCCCGACAGGAATCGAACCTGTAATCTTCCCTTAGGAGGGGAAAGTTATATCCATTTAACTACGGAGACGCAGCGCCGCCATTTTAGCAGCATGTAGTGTTGTATTTTTGTCTCAGTATTAACGCGAATTTTTAATGACAGCACTTGCATTCCCGGACAATGCAAGTGCTGTTGCCTTTCTGGCCGCAGACGATACAGCGGCACCCTAACCGATGCCGCCACCAAGCTGGCATGCACTACAATGCCGCCGACCTTATCAGGTAAACCATCATGACGACAGAAAACCGTATTTTGGGCGAAGTTGAAACTTTTTTAGAGGATGAAAGCAGCACTATTGCACTGGCCTCGCAAATTGCGCCCTTGTTGCTGGCCGACGACCCTGATCATCCGGGCACACCGCAAGGCGGACGCATTCATCTTCGTGGCGACCTCGGCGCAGGCAAGACCAGCTTTGCCCGCGCCTTGCTGAGGGCATGCGGCGTCACCGGCCGAATCAAAAGCCCGAGCTATGCTTTGCTTGAAAGCTATAAAGTTTCTAACTTATACTTGTATCATCTTGATTTTTATAGATTTAGCGATCCACGAGAATGGATAGATGCTGGGTTCCGAGATATCCTGCAAAAACAAGCAGTTGTGCTCATCGAATGGCCGGAACAGGCCGGCGGGCTACTCCCTTTGCCCGACCTTGAAATCAACCTGAGCTACGCAGAATCCGGACGACAAGCACGATTAATCGCCTATAGCAACAAAGGACAATCATGGCTAACCAGACTAGTGCTTCCACCGAGGGGATCTCACCCGCCGGGCGCGTCCGCCGGCGTCTGATCGCAACCGCTACCACGCTGTTTGCGCTGCCTGTCATCCCGAAAATGGCCCAGGCAGCAACCATTCTGGCGGTCCGTACCTGGCCTGCCGACGAATACACCCGCGTCACCCTGGAACTCGACACCGAACTCAAAGCCGAGCACTTCACCCTTGAAGGGCCGCACCGTCTGGTGGTCGATATCAACGGGCTGACCATGAACCAGGCCATTAACGAGCTGGTTTCAAAAGTCAAACCTAACGACCCGTACATTGCCTCCGTGCGCGTAGCGCAAAACCGGCCTGACGTCATTCGTCTGGTTTTTGACCTGAAGCAGTCTATCGCCCCGCAGGTCTTCACACTCAAGCCCATTGGCGAGTACAAGTACCGCCTGGTGCTTGACCTGTACCCAAAAATTGCGCAAGACCCGCTGTTGGCGCTTAGCAAAATAGGGGAAGATAGCGACCCGTTGGCCGAAGTTCTTGAAAACTTAGCGCAGGCAGGCTCGCCCTCAGCCCCCATCCCGTCGGTTGACGGCCAGCAACTACCTCCTATTGCCCAGAAACGGCCAGCGCCCCCGGCCGCCCCTGCCCTTCCCGACGCCGAGCGCCCCAATCGTCCGGTTCTGATTGCGCTCGACCCTGGCCATGGCGGTGAAGACCCCGGGGCAGTCGGCCCCAGCGGCACATACGAGAAGCACATCGTGCTGGCGATCGCCCGCCGACTCAAGAAGCTGATCGACGCCCAGCCCAATATGCGCGCCTACCTGACCCGCGACGGCGACTTTTTCGTACCCCTGCAGGTCAGGGTGCAAAAAGCCCGGCGCGTAAAGGCCGACCTGTTTGTATCTATACATGCTGACGCCTGGGTCAAACCTAGCGCACGGGGGTCTTCGGTTTTTGTCTTGTCGCAAAACGGGGCTTCTAGTGCTGCGGCCCGGTGGCTGGCCAAAAACCAAAACGACGCCGACCTGATCGGTGGCATTAACCTAGGGTCGCACAACCAGCAGGTAGCGCAAGTTCTGCTGGATATGTCAACGGCAGCGCAAATTAACGACTCGGTCAAAGTGGGCGACCGCGTCCTGAGTGAAATCGGCAAAATCAACCGATTGCACAAAAAATATGTTGAACGCGCAGGGTTTGCCGTCCTCAAGGCGCCGGACATTCCGTCCATCCTGGTCGAAACAGCATTTATCAGCAACCCCGAAGAAGAACGCCTGCTGCGCAGTGCCGGGCACCAAGACAAAATCGCCACGGCCATGCTCAAAGGCATTAACGACTACTTCGCAACTAGCCCGGGGCTCGCGCGTCGGGCATAATTGCCCCTACGATGTCGCAACGCCCCGTAATTGCCCCCCTCCCCGATCTTCTCATCAGCCAAATCGCCGCCGGCGAGGTCATCGAACGACCCGCCTCGGTGCTGAAAGAGATTCTTGAAAACGCTATCGATGCCGGCGCGTCCAGCATCGAGGTTCGTCTTGACGGTGGTGGCATTCGACGCATCGCCGTTTCCGACAACGGTTGCGGCATTGCTCAAAACGAACTGACCCTTGCGTTAACCCGGCACGCCACCAGCAAAATAAAGTCGTTGGATGATCTCGAGTCGGTCGCCTCAATGGGCTTTCGAGGCGAGGCGCTGGCATCCATTGGCGCGGTGGCTCGACTGACGCTGACCTCGCGTACCGACGACGCTCCTCACGCGTGGCAAATCACTGCCCAGCAACCCGACATCACCGCAGCCTCCGGCCCGCAAGGCACGACGGTCGACGTTCGCCAACTCTTTGAAAACGTACCGGCCCGCCGGAAATTCCTGCGTACCGAATCAACCGAATACGGACATTGCGTCGATATTCTGGAACGCATTGCACTGGCCCACCCCCACGTTGCGTTCCGGCTGTTTCATAACGACAAGCCGCAACGGCACTGGCGGGCCGGCGATATCGCCCAGCGCATACTCGATGTTCTCGGCAGCGAATTCGTCAGCCAGGGTTTGGGCGTCAGTGTCGACCAGGGGTTGATCAGGCTCGACGGCATGATTACGCGCCCCACCTACGCGCGCGCCCGGGCCGATCGTCAGTATCTTTACGTCAACGGGCGCTACGTCCGCGACAAAACGGTCTCGCACGCCATCCGTCAGGCCTACGCCGACGTCCTTCATGGCGATCGCCAACCCGGGTTTGTCTTGTTTTTGTCTATCGACCCCAATGCGGTCGATGTCAACGTGCATCCGGCCAAGCACGAGATCCGTTTTCGCGACAGCGGTGCAGTACACCAATTTGTTGCGCGAGCGCTGTCGCAAGTATTGGCCCAAACGGCCGGTGGCCAGCCTCTAGCTGTCGACGCCGCATACGCCGAAGGCCAGGGCTCTCCTGGCGCGTTGTCCGAGCACAATGCACGCCCGCAACCAGAACCCGTCAATACAAGCAACGAAAGCTCACCGTCCTTGATGTCGTTCGGTACGCCTGCACCGACAGAGCAGTACCGCGCGCCCCCATTTGCACCCTACGGGCAACACGCCCTTAACCTGCGCGATAGCCGCCCTGGTCAAGCGCAGGGTACCGACTGGCAAACGTTGTATCGCCCGCTAGCGCCCCCGACAGCACCTACCCACACTGCACGCGCACAGCCGACGGCCCTGCCTAATCACGAGTTCCCGCTGGGCATGGCACTGGCCCAACTGCACGGTATTTATATTCTGTCGCAAACGGCAAATGGGCTAATTCTGGTCGACATGCATGCAGCCCACGAGCGCGTCGTCTACGAGCAGCTCAAACGTGCCATAGATATGCGCGACCTGCCACGACAAGAACTGCTTGTACCTGTTGTATTTCAGGCAAGTGAAAAAGATGTCGCAATCGCCGATGAGCACGCCGACGCACTTGAAGACCTGGGCCTGATCCTGCGCCCGGCCGGGCCGGCAACACTCATGGTGCGTGCCGTCCCCGCGTTGCTGGCCGGCGGCGACATTGAATCGCTGGCCCGCAATGTCTTGAACGATTTGTCATCTGTTGGTTCGTCGGCGCAGTTGCTTGAGCAACGTAACGTCTTGCTGGCCACCATGGCCTGCCATGGGTCGGTTCGAGCCAATCGACGCCTCACACTCGACGAGATGAATGCCTTGCTGCGTAAAATGGAGCAAACCGAGCGTGCCGACCAATGCAATCACGGACGTCCCACTTGGGTGCACTGGTCCCTGACCGAACTCGACAAATTCTTTTTACGCGGCCAATGAATCCCCTACCAATATTGTGCTTGGCCGGCCCCACCGCTGCCGGTAAAACTGCCTCGACCCTGGCGCTGGCCAAACGCTGGCCCATCGAAATCATCAACGTCGATTCGGCCACTATTTACCGCGAAATGGACATCGGCACCGCCAAGCCAACACCCGCCGAGCAAGCCCTGGTACCCCAACACCTGCTTGATATCCGCGACCCCGCCGAAAGCTATTCAGCCGCCGATTTCTGCACCGACGCAACCACACTTATTGACCAGATTCTTGCCCGGGGCCGCATCCCGTTGCTTTGCGGCGGCACCATGATGTACTACAAAGCCCTGCGCGAGGGGCTGAACGACTTGCCCCAAGCCGACCAGGCAGTTAGGGCTGAGCTTGAAGCCGATGCAAAACAGCTAGGCTGGCCGGCGCTACATGCGCGCCTGGCCGAAGTCGACCCGGCTACGGCAGCGCGACTTGCGCCGAACGACAGCCAGCGCATTCAACGGGCCCTGGAAATCTGGCGCCTTAGCGGGCAGCCGATGTCGGTATTGCTGCAACAACAAAAATCTCAGCCTGTCGGCACGCCCCGACACTTCATCACGCTAAGCCTCGAACCATCAGACCGCCTCGCGTTGCATCGACGCATCGCGCTGCGTTACGAGCTCATGCTAGAGCAAGGCTTGATGGATGAAGTTGAACGACTGTATGCGCGGGGCGACCTGCACCCCGGCCTGCCGTCGATACGGTGCGTAGGTTATCGTCAGCTGTGGGACTATCTGGACGGCAAGACTAGCAAAGCCCAGGCGATTGAACAGGCCATTGCCGCAACCCGCCAACTGGCCAAACGGCAACTGACGTGGCTACGTGCCCAACCCGACCGTCAAATTATTGATTGCCTTGCACCCGATGTCGTCGCCCAGGTGCTGGATGCAGCGATGGGCGTATGGTCAACACCTTACGCCCATCGATGAATTAAACAACAACGGTTTGCGGCATATCACCGGTTTGGACAACGATTTCGCCCAAGCGACTGACATTTTCGCCATGCGACGCCAGTGTGGCGGCAACTGCATCGGCCTGGTCAGCAGGAACAACAATAACCATACCAATACCGCAGTTGAACACGCGATGCATTTCGGTGTCGGCTACATTACCGCCCTTTTGCAACCACTTGAATAGTTCGGGCATTTCCCAGGCATCGCGATACAACCGGGCCGACAGGCCAGGCTGCAAAATGCGCGGGACGTTGTCGAGCAAACCACCCCCGGTGATATGTGCCAGCCCCTTAATTGCCGCGCCGTGCGCCTTTAACGCCGCCAGTACCGAGCGCACATAGATGCGCGTAGGCGCCATAACAACATCGCCCAAAGGCCGACCACCCAGGTCATCTTCCGGCTTGGCGCCGGTGGTTTCGATAATTTTACGGAGCAAAGAAAAACCATTGGAGTGCGCCCCGCTGGACGCCAGCCCCAGAACGACATCGCCCTCTTTAATGGACTTGCCATCGATGATGAGCGATTTCTCGACGGCGCCTACAGCAAACCCCGCCAGGTCGTATTCACCATCAGGGTACATGCCGGGCATTTCGGCAGTCTCGCCGCCGATAAGGGCACAATTGGCCAGTTCGCAGCCTTTGGCAATACCCCCGACTACGGCTGCGGCGGTATCTACCGACAACTTACCGCAGGCAAAATAATCGAGGAAAAACAGCGGCTCGGCGCCCTGCACCAGAATATCGTTAACACTCATGGCGACCAGATCGATACCGACCGTATCGTGGCGCTGCCATTCGAACGCCAGACGCAACTTGGTACCCACACCGTCGGTACCCGACACCAGAACCGGCTCTTTGTAGTTTTTGGGCACTTCGAACAATGCACCAAACCCGCCAATCCCGGCCATAACGCCGGCACGCATGGTTTTGGCCGCCAGCGGCTTGATGCGATCGACCAGCGCGTCGCCTGCATCGATATCGACACCCGCATCGCGGTACGTTAAAGAGGTGGATTGATTGTTTGTCATGAGAAAAGCCGTGGGATGTGCAAGAATTGCGTCTTAAATAAAATACCAAGGCGCATTTTACGCTTTTTACCGCCATCGATGACCCAACAACTGATCCTCAACCTGCTGCCCGCACCTGTGCCCACACTGGACAACTACGTGCCGGGTAAAAATCAGGCCGCTATTGCAGCCCTGCAGGGCTGTGAGCCGGGTCGGGCGGTGTACCTATGGGGGCCGCCCGGCGCCGGCCGCAGTCACTTGCTGCAGGCACTGGGGTTTGCCGATCACGCCCTGTACATTCACCACAATAACGCCAACAGACTACTCCAAAGCGTGGTCGAAGCCGATGTCATCGACTACCGACGCATTGCGGTCGATGGGGTCGAACGCTACGACGACGAGGCCCAGGCCGCCCTGTTCGCGCTTTACAATCGTTGGCGCGAGTCGGCATCCAGCACACATGCCTTTGCCCTGCTGGTGGCTGGCGATCGCGCCCCCATGCATATGCCTGTCCGCGAAGATCTGCGCACACGGTTGGGCTGGGACCTGGTCTTCAGGCTCGAACTGCTTTCAGACGATGAGCGTGGCCAGGCCCTGCAGACCCGTGCTTCCGAGCGCGGGCTGCACCTGTCGCCCGAAGTCATCAACTGGATTCTCACCCACTACGCCCGCGACATGAACCGGCTGAGTCACCTGATTGATGCGCTGGATCACTATTCGCTGGCAAAGCAGCGTGCCATCACGCTGCCGCTACTACGCGAATTCCTGACCCATGAAGACGCTGCAGCACTCGCCACGCCCTGATCACCACCCTGTGCCCGGCAACACCATGGTCGCCACATGAAATTTCCAGACATGCCGTGCGCAAAGCCCTAAAATACCGTCCATGCTTACCGAAACAATAAAAAACTTTGTCGGCCGACTCTTTTCATCGCCGGCCCGTGGCCCCGAACGCCTGAAACCCGAAAAGCACGGCATAGACCGGCGCAACGTTTCACGTCATGCCATCAAGGTTTGCGAAGTACTAAACCAGGCCGGATACGATGCCTACATTGTGGGCGGCGCTGTACGCGACCTGATTGTTGGTCTTGAACCCAAAGACTTCGACGTAGCCACCAATGCAACGCCCAACCAGATCCGGGCACTTTTCCGGCGCGCACGTATCATCGGCAAACGGTTCCAGCTGGTTCACGTCGTGTTCGGCCCCGAGATCATCGAAACCTCCACCTTCCGGGCGCCTGCCTCTGAAGATCAAGAAACCGACGAACACGGGCGCATTTTGCGCGACAATCAATTCGGCACCAACGCCGAAGATGCAGCGCGCCGCGACTTCACCCTTAACGCTCTGTATTACAACCCGCTTACCGAAGAAGTCATCGACTACCACCACGGTGTAGCCGACCTGAAAAAGAAAGTTGTGCGCATGATCGGCGACCCCGAAACTCGCTATCGGGAAGACCCGGTGCGCATGCTGCGGGCCGTACGTTTTGCCTCAAAACTCAACGCCAATATCGACCCGGCATCTTTGGCGCCTATTAAGTCCATGGCCCACCTCATCGAAAACGTGCCCGCCTCACGACTTTTCGATGAACTCATCAAACTGCTGACCTGCGGCCACGCCATGGATTGCCTGCAGCAGCTACGCGCACTTGGCCTACATCGTCACCTGCTCCCGTTCATCGACACGCTGCTCAACGACGCCGACGACCGCAAGTTTCTCGAACTGGCGCTCGAACGCACCGATGTGCGCGTACGCGCCGGCAAAACTATCAGCCCGGGCTTCCTGTTTGCAGCCCTGCTTTGGCGCATGGTCGACAAACGCTGGAAACAAGGTATTTTCGACGGCGAGCCACCCATGCAGGCTTTGGTTACGGCAGCCGACCTCGTTGTCGAAGAACAATCGGGGCGTATGGCCATCCAAAAACGCTTCCAGGGCGATATGCGCGAGATCTGGTTCATGCAGCCACGCTTCGAGCGAGCCACGCCCAAAGCCATCTGGCGCATGATCGAACACCCTCGCTTTCGCGCAGCAGTCGACTTCCTGCAATTGCGGGCAGCGTCGCACGAAGTTGACAGCGTTCAGGCCCAGTGGTGGATGGATCTGGCCAATGCCGACCCCGAAGACCGCGGTGAACTGATTGAGCAATACCAAGTACGCAACCGCAACGAAGGCGGTGCGGCAAGCCGGTCTAGGCGCCGTCGGCGCCCACGCCGCAACCCTGCGGGCGCGGCAGCCAAAGTGCATTAAGCCATCGGTCGGCCTTTTCTTACTCTTTCGGGTCGACCAGACCTATCACCCTCGGTACAACATAATGACCGCAACGCACTGGGCAACGGCTTACATTGGCCTGGGTGCCAATCTGGGTAATGCCGTATCCACACTGATACAAGCTCGCGAGGCCCTTACCGGGCTGTCCAGCGTTCGCGCTGTCGCGTCATCGCCCTTCTATCGAACCGCCCCTGTCGACTCATCTGGCCCGGATTACGTCAACGCCGTCATTCAGTTGCAAACCTTGCTGTCGCCACACGACCTGTTAGCCGCTTTGCAAAAAATAGAGCTCGATTTCGGCCGCGAACGCCCCTGGCGCAATGCACCGCGCACGCTCGATCTCGACCTGCTGCTGTATGACAACGTCACACTGAACGACCCGTCACTAACGCTGCCCCACCCCCGCATGCACGAACGCGCGTTTGTATTGCAGCCATTAAAAAACCTTGCGCCAGACTTGATGCTGGCGCAAGGTTCGATAGACACACTACTGGCCAAGTGCGTAGATCAGGGCATTGAACCACTGCCCTGATCTGGCCGCTGGCAACCGTTAAACCGGTTGAATGGCGATATCGGCGATGCGCGCCTGCCACTCTTTAGGCCCGGTCTGGTGCACCGACGTACCGGTTGAATCTACCGCTACAGTAACCGGCATGTCTTTTACATCGAACTCGTAAATGGCTTCCATGCCCAGGTCTTCGAAACCGACAACCTTGGCACCACGAATGGCTTTAGAGACCAAGTAAGCAGAACCACCTACTGCCATCAGATAAGCCGACTGATGATTACGAATTGATTCGATAGCCACCGGACCACGCTCGGCCTTGCCGATCATGGCGATCAGGCCGGTTTTTTCCAGCATCATATCGGTGAATTTGTCCATGCGCGTAGCTGTGGTCGGACCAGCCGGGCCGACGACTTCGTCGCGAACCGGATCAACAGGGCCAACGTAGTAAATCACACGGTTCTTGAACTCGACCGGCAACGACTCACCACGCTCCAGCATTTCTTGAATGCGCTTATGAGCCGCGTCACGACCAGTCAACATCTTGCCCGAGAGCAAGAGCGTTTGACCGGGCTTCCAGCTGGCGACCTGTTCTTTGGTCAGCGTGTTCAAGTCGACCTGGGTCGATTTGTTGTAGTCGGGCGCCCAGTTCACATCGGGCCAATCGGACAAGGCTGGCGGTGTAAGCGCAGCAGGCCCCGAGCCGTCGAGCACGAAATGCACGTGACGCGTTGCAGCACAATTGGGGATCATGGCCACGGGTTTAGACGCTGCATGGGTGGGGAACGTATTGATCTTGACGTCAAGCACAGTAGTCAAACCACCCAGGCCCTGAGCGCCGATCCCCAGCGCGTTGACCTTTTCGTACAGCTCGATACGCAGCTCTTCGAGCTTGTTCTGCGGGCCGCGGGCCAACAACTCGTACATATCGATGTCTTCCATCAGCGCCTGCTTGGCCATCAGCATGGCTTTTTCGGCAGTACCACCGACGCCAATACCCAGCATGCCCGGCGGGCACCAGCCAGCACCCATGGTAGGCACTGTTTTAAGTACCCAGTCCACCAGAGAGTCGCTGGGGTTAAGCATGACAAATTTGGATTTGTTTTCGGAACCGCCGCCTTTGGCCGCAACCTGCACATCGACGGTATCGCCGGCCACCAGCTCGACGCCCACAATACAGGGCGTATTGTCGCGCGTGTTCTTGCGCGTGAACAACGGGTCGGACAACACCGATGCCCGCAACGGGTTGTCAGGGTTCAGATAGCCCCGGCGCACGCCTTCGTCACAAAGCTCTTGCATGGAGCGCTGCGAATCGATGCGCACGTTCATGCCGATTTTCAGGAAGACATTGACAATGCCCGTGTCCTGGCAAATGGGCCGATGCCCTTCGGCACACATGCGCGAGTTCGTCAGAATTTGCGCAATGGCGTCTTTGGCAGCGGGGCTTTGCTCACGCTCGTAGGCACGGGCCAGATGCTGAATGTAATCGGCGGGGTGGTAGTAGCTGATGAACTGGACTGCGTCGGCAATCGACTGGATCAGATCGTCTTCTTTAATAAGAGTAGTCATGGCAGGTTACGGTACGTGGTAAGTGTGAAAACGTGTCGAGCCGGGTGACGCCAACAAGGCCGGAGCCACCCAACCCGATAATTATTTGCCTTGCCAGACAGGCTTGCGCTTCTCGGCAAAAGCGGTCGCGCCTTCTTTGGCGTCGGCCGATTCAAAAATAGGCTGAACACGCGGGCGCTGCAGGTCGAACATATCGGACTGACGCCAATCTTGGGACTCGAGCACGATGCGCTTGGCCATCTGGACAGCCAGGGGGCCGTTTTCACCAATAATGGTGGCCAGTTCCAGGGCGCCTTCAATGGCTTTACCCGGCTCAACCAGACGGTTCACCATACCAAAATGGTAGGCGCGATCGGCGGGCAGCATTTCGCCGGTCAAGATGTATTCCATGGCAATGTGATACGGGATGCGCTTGGGCAAACGCAACATACCACCCGAGCTGGGCACCAAACCACGTTTGGTTTCAGGCAAACCAAATTTAACGTTGTTGGCTGCAACAATCATGTCGCAAGCTAAAGCCAGCTCGCAGCCACCTGCCAGGGCGTAACCCTCGACGGCGGCAATCAGTGGTTTTTTGGGGCTTTTTTCGCACAGACCACCCAGGCCACGGCCGGGCACCAGCGGGCGCTGGCCGGTTTTGGCAAAAGCTTTCAGATCCATCCCCGACGAAAACGAACCACCCGCACCTGTCAGAATACCAATCACGACATTGTCATCGGCATCAAGCGCATCAAAGGCCTTGGCCATTTCGTGTGCGGTTTCAAAGTTGATGGCGTTACGGGCCTCGGGGCGGTTAATGGTAATGACCATTACACGGCCGACCACTTCGGTTTTAACCAGATCTGTCATGTACAAAAGCTCCTGCGCAAAAAACGCACTATTGAAAACAATCGATAACTCAATATCATACGACCTTTCAGGCTTCAACCAAAAATCGAATGGCGCCTAAACTGCCCATCCGAAAGGTCAAATCCCCGTTCTGCGGGTTGAAAATGGACACAAAGCCCAACCGGGCGAACGACGCTTCTTCGAAGCACGCTAAAATTGAACCCTTTTGCGGATTTCTCGCGCTTTTGGCTCTCACACATGCTCACGTTTCAGCAAATTATCCTGACGCTCCAGAACTACTGGGACCAACAAGGCTGCGCCCTGCTGCAGCCCTACGACATGGAAGTTGGTGCCGGCACTTCACATACCGCCACATTTTTGCGGGCTATCGGGCCCGAGCCCTGGCGTGCGGCTTACGTACAGCCTTCGCGCCGCCCCAAAGACGGCCGTTATGGCGAAAACCCCAATCGCCTGCAGCACTACTACCAGTATCAGGTTGTGCTTAAGCCCGCCCCGTCAAACATTCTCGATCTCTACATCAACTCGCTCAAAGCGCTAGGTATCGATCCCAACGAGCACGACATCCGTTTCGTTGAAGACGACTGGGAGAACCCCACGCTGGGCGCCTGGGGTCTAGGTTGGGAAGTCTGGCTCAATGGCATGGAAGTCACTCAGTTCACCTACTTCCAGCAAGTAGGGGGCCTCGATTGCACACCGACGACGGGCGAAATCACCTACGGGCTTGAGCGTCTGGCCATGTACCTGCAAGGCGTAGAAAGCGTCTACGATCTGGTCTGGACACAAACTGCGGACGGCCGCAAAGTGCTTTACCGCGACGTATTCCATCAGAACGAAGTCGAGCAATCCACTTACAACTTCGAGCACGCCTCGACCGACATGTTGTTTGCGCACTTCAACGACTACGAAGCTGAGGCGACAAAGCTCATTCAGGTTCCGCTGGCCCTGCCGGCCTACGAATCCGCCCTGAAAGCGGCGCACACTTTCAATATGCTTGATGCACGCGGTGCCATCAGCGTTACCGAACGGGCCGCCTATATCGGCCGCATCCGCAATCTGTCGCGCGCTGTCGCACAGGCCTACTACGATTCACGCGAAAAACTCGGTTTCCCCATGCTTGATCAAACCACAGAGGCTGCGCAATGACCACAGCCCAAGTACACCCTCTTCTTGTCGAACTGGTCACCGAAGAGCTGCCCCCAAAAGCACTGAACAAACTGGGCAAAGCCTTTGCCGAGGGCATTAGCAGCGTGCTGGCTAAAAAGCAGCTACTGTCGGCCGAGTGCAAGGTTATCGATTACGCCACGCCTCGCCGTCTGGCCGTGCACCTCAGCCACGTCCTCGACCAGGCTCCCGAACAAGCCTTTACCGAAAAGCTCATGCCCGCCAAAGTCGGGCTCACGCCCGACGGTCAGGCGACCCCCGCATTGGTTAAGAAGCTCGAAAGTAAAGGGCTGGGTCACTTGCAACCGGCTGATCTGATCAGTGAGTCTGACGGCAAGCAAGACTACCTTTATGCCAAAGGCACTGCGCCAGGCGCCTCGCTACCCGAGTCACTGCAAGAGGCCCTCGAGGCCGCCATTGCCGGCTTGCCGATACCCAAGGTCATGCGCTATCAGCTAGACGACGGCAAAACCAGCGTCAAGTTTGTGCGCCCGGCCCATCATCTGGTGGCCCTACATGGCGCCAACGTCGTGCCCATTGCCACGCTGGGGCTCAATGCCGATCGCGTCAGCAATGGTCATCGTTTCATGGGCAAAGCAACGTTGTCCATCACGTCGCCAGACACCTATGTGGCGCAACTGGCTGACGAAGGCAAAGTCATTGCCAGCTTCGATGATCGTCGCTCCGCCATTACCCAACAGCTGGCCGCACAGGCCGCCGCGCTGGGCGGCACTATCGGGCAAGGCCCCGAGGTCGATGCGCTGCTCGACGAAGTCACCGCGCTGGTCGAACACCCCACCGTTTATGCCGGTCAATTCGACCCTAAATTTCTGGCCGTACCGTCCGAATGCCTGATCCTGACGATGCGCCTGAACCAAAAGTACTTTCCGCTGTTCGAACCCACCACCGGCAAACTCACGCACCGGTTCCTGATCGTCAGCAACATGCAGGTGGCCGACCCGCGCCACATTATTGAAGGTAACGAACGCGTCGTGCGCCCTCGCCTGGCCGACGCCCAGTTCTTCTTCGATACCGATCGCAAAAGCACGCTCGAAAGCCGCGTCGAGTCGCTGGCCAACCGTGTCTATCACAACAAGCTGGGTTCGCAACGCGACCGCATCGAACGGGTTCGCGCCATAGCCCGCTATGTTGCAGCACAACTGGGCGGCAACGAACAACATGCCGACCGTGCCGCACTATTGGCCAAGGCCGACCTGAACTCAAATATGGTCGGCGAGTTCCCCGAACTGCAAGGCATTATGGGCGCCTACTACGCCCAAGGCGATAACGAGCCCGCCGACGTCGTCACTGCCATTGGCGAACAATACCGCATTCGCCTCGACGAACCCGTCAACGCCAGCAGCCTGACCAGTGCCATTCTATTCATCGCTGAACGCGCCGAAACGCTTGTGGGCATTTGGGGTATAGGCCTTGTGCCCAGCGGCGAACGCGACCCCTATGGCTTGCGTCGCGCTGCACTGGGCCTGATCAGCGCCTTCGAGCAACTTGCCGCAGGCGACTATATCGGCCCAGGTAAGACAGGGACATTGGCCCTGCGCAGCCTGCTCGACAAAACTGCCGAAACTTTCAGCCAGTTCGGGCTGGCCGCCAATACCGTAGACGACGTCACCAGCTTCATCTACGAGCGATATCGCAACCAGCTCGGCGCCGACCACGACCGCAATGTGGTCGATGCGGTGTTAAGCCTCGAGCCGCCCCTGCACGAAGTTCAGGCACGCGTCGCAGCGTGTTCCAGCTTTGCACAAATGCCCGAAGCGCAAAGTCTTGCCGCTGCCAACAAGCGCATCACCAACCTGCTGAAAAAAGCCGACCACGTGCCAGATAGCGTCGACACGGGCAAGCTCGCAGAACCGGCTGAGCAGGCGCTTGCTGCGCAAATCGCGCAGGTAGAACCCGAAGCCCGCCGGCAGTTTGCCGACGGCGATTTTGCGGGTTCACTGGCAACACTCTCGCACACCCGCAACGCCGTCGATCAGTTCTTCAACGATGTCATGGTCATGGCCGAAGACCTCGAAGTACGTAACAATCGACTGGCCCTGCTCGGGCAATTAGGGCGATTGATGAACCAGGTTGCCGACATTTCAAGGTTAGCCCAGTGAAACTCGCCATCATCGACCGTGACGGCGTCATCAACCACGACAGCGACGCCTACATCAAGAGCCCCGACGAATGGATTCCCATTCCAGGTAGCCTCGAGGCCATCGCCCGCTTATCGCAGGCGGGATGGCGCGTGGTGGTGGCGACTAACCAATCGGGGCTGGCTCGCGGCTTGTACAGCGTTGAAACACTCAACGCTATTCACGCCAAGCTTCGCTATGAACTGGCTCAAGTGGGCGGGCAGGTCGATGCCATTTTTATATGCCCACACGGCCCAGACGACGGCTGCGAGTGCCGCAAGCCAAAATCGGGCATGTTCCTCGACATCGCCAAACGCTACGACATCAGCATGCAAAATGTACCTGCAGTGGGCGATTCGTGGCGCGACCTGCAAGCCGCCGCCAACATTGGTTGCGCAACCTGGCTGGTACTTACCGGTAACGGCCGAAAAACCTGGGACAAAGGCGATCTGCCCAGCGGTACACAGGTGCGCGAGAACCTGGCCGAAGTCGTCGACGCCTGGCTCGAAGGGTAATCATGGCCGGTATCCGCTCTGCACTCTACATGCTGTTCCTGATCGTCACGGTCATTCCTTATGCATTTGCATGCCTAATTTGGTCGCCGTTACCGCTTAAATGGCGTTACCGGCTGACCATGGGCTGGCCCCGGCTGGCGGTATGGGGGGCCCGCGTCATCGTCGGCATACGCTGGGAAATCAAAGGGGCAGAACACTTCCCCGACGGTCCTGCCATCATCCTCTCTAAACACCAATCCGCCTGGGAAACGCTCTTTCTGCCGGCTTATTTACCGCGTCAAGCCTGTTTTGTTTACAAAAAAGAGCTGCATCGTGTTCCCTTTTTTGGCTGGGGTCTGGCGCTATTAAAAATGATCCCGATCGATCGAGCAAAAGGCCGCGACGCCTTCGAGCAAGTGGTCAAGGTTGGCAAGCTTCGTCTGCAAGAGGGGCGCTGGCCCGTATTGTTTCCTGAAGGCACCCGAATAGCCCCGGGAAAAACGGGCCGCTACAAATCGGGCGGCGCCATTTTGGCTACCCGAACCGGCGCCCCCGTTATTCCGGTTGCCCTGAACGCTGGTGAGTGCTGGCCCCGAAACGCCTTCATTAAAAAGCCAGGACTCATCACAGTTTCTATCGGCCCCGCCATCGACAGCACCGGCCTGGATGCCGATACGCTAAACCAGAAAGTGCAAGATTGGATTGAATCGGAAATGCGTGTGTTGAATCCGGAGCGATATGGCAAAAACTGAGCAGTTGCCGCTCTTTGACGCGGGCTATGCCCTCTCGGAAACGCCTGCGGCATTTGGCGGCACGCTTGGGCCGACCCACGACCTAATAACGCCTTCCAGGCACAGCACCCCCAACCGCAGCACCCAAATCAAAACCGAACCGCCGCCCTCGCTCCCCCCGGGCGCAAAATGGCGCGAAATCGACACCCCCCATCAAGCGATCGGTTTTACACTGGTTCGATCCAAACGGCGAAGCATCGGTTTGCAAATTACCGATGATGGCTTGCGCGTTACGGCTCCTCAATGGGTCGGTTTGGGGCAAATCGACGATGCCGTGGTCCAGAAAGCTGCCTGGATCTTATCCAAGCTGGCCCATTACCAAAACCGCAAGCAACGGTTGGCAATGGCTCAAACCCAGTGGCGCGGCGGCGGGCAGATCGCGTATCTGGGCAGGCAAATCACACTGGCGCTCGGCCATCCAGGCACAGCACCCCATCAGTTCGAGGGTAACGACCTGCAGCCGGCGCCCGGCAATGTATTGCATCTTAACTTGCCCACCCACGCCGACCACACCCGTATTCGCGACAGCGTAGATACCTGGCTTCAGGCACGCGCCCGGCACTGGTTTGGTTTGCGCCTTGACGACTTTCATGCAAAGTTTGGCGTTATGCCCAAACAATGGCGCTTGTCTGCCGCCGCTACCCGTTGGGGCTCTTGCAACTCGGCGGGGCATATTATGCTCAATTGGCGCCTGGTTCATTTCGAACCGGCCATCATCGACTATGTCATCGCCCACGAGCTGGCCCATTTGCGGTTCATGAATCACAGCCGCGACTTCTGGCAGGAGGTCGAGCGGCTTTGTCCTCCATTTAAATCGGCACGTGACTTTTTACGTGGCCACGATCCAGCCTCACTACCTTTGCTCTAAGGAGACCTGTTATGCGTATGTTGCACACCATGCTGCGCGTCGGCAATCTTGATCAATCTTTGGCGTTCTACACCGAAGTCATGGGAATGAAACTGCTGCGCAGGAAAGACTATCCCGAAGGCAAATTCACCCTGGCGTTCGTGGGCTATCAGCCCGAAGACGAAGGTGCCGTAATTGAACTGACCCACAACTGGGACACTGACCACTATGACCTGGGTACAGGCTATGGTCACATTGCCCTTGAGGTCGAAGACGCCTACGCCACCTGTGACGCAATTCGTGCGCGAGGGGGAAAGATCGTCCGCGAAGCCGGCCCCATGAAACACAGCACCACAGTTATCGCTTTCATCGAAGATCCGGACGGCTACAAAATTGAACTGATCGAACGCAAGGGTCGCCAGGATTAAGTCCTGACGAGTATGCTCACCCCTGCGCAGTCACCATGCTGAACACACTCTGGCTGGCCTTTTTTTTAATCGGTGCTGCCAGCGGCCTTTACCATTGGCTGGTCCTGGCCGACCCCGACGTCTTTGCACGCATCGTGCAAAGCCTGTTCGGCATGGCCGAACTATCCGTCAATATCATGGTGCTGCTGTTTGGCACCTTGACGCTCTGGTTGGGCTTTCTGCGTATTGCCGAAGCGGCGGGTTTGGTTGACGTATTATCGCGCTGGCTAAGCCCATTGTTTGCGCGCCTCATGCCCGGTGTACCCCGGGGCCATCCCGCCTTGGGTTTGATCACCCTGAACTTTGCTGCGAACGGCTTAGGCCTGGACAACGCCGCAACCCCCATTGGCCTGAAAGCCATGCGTGCGCTGCAAACGCTGAACCCCCGTCCCGACACAGCCACCAACGCACAAATCCTCTTTCTGGTGCTCAATACCTCGTCGTTGACGTTGTTGCCCGTTACCATTTTCATGTACCGCGCCCAACAAGGCGCCCCAGATCCCTCCCTAGTCTTCTTACCTATTTTGCTGGCCACAGCCGCCTCTTCGCTGGCGGGCTTGCTGGCGGTCATCGCGGTACAACGCATCAAACTGACTGATCCCGTTCTTTTGCTATGGCTGGGGTCGATAATCGTCGCACTCAGCCTGTTCATGGCCTTTCTGGCCACCCTCAGCGCGACAGCAATGGCCGCGCTGTCGTCACTCATGGGCAACCTGACGCTGTTCAGCCTAATCATTGCATTTTTGATTGCTGGCACCTGGAAAAAAGTGCCGGTTTATGATGCATTTATCGAAGGCGCCAAAGAAGGGTTTGATGTGGCAAAAAGCCTGCTGCCGTACTTGGTAGCGATGCTATGTGCCATAGGCGTGATGCGGGCCTCAGGGGCTCTTGATGCGTTACTTGACGGATTACGCTGGCTGGCAGATGCTGGCCGGCTCGATACGAGGTTTATCGACGCTATGCCTACGGCGTTAACCAAGCCCTTTTCGGGCAGTGCCTCGCGCGCCATGATGCTCGAAACCATGCAGCACTTTGGCGTTGACAGCTTCCAGGGCTTATTGGCCGCCACCGTACAGGGCAGTACCGAGACCACATTTTATGTACTGGCCGTCTATTTTGGAGCGGTGGGAGTTCAACGCGTCAGGCATGCGGTAGGCTGTGCGCTGGTCGCCGATGTAGCCGGAATTACCGCAGCCATTGCGGTTTGCTATTGGTTTTTCGGCTAACCAGAGGCCCTGCTGAAGCCTTGCTTTAAGACAGCACGCCTAACGTCACCGCGCATGCTGCCTGACAGCGCCAGCTGTGCGTCTCCAGGCGCGCTTGTTTAACCAACCAGCGAATCGGCCAACGCCATAAACTGCGCGACTGAAAGATCTTCAGCGCGTGCCGTTTCGGGTATACCTAGCTCGTCCCACCGAATGCGCCCCGACCAATCTGACAGGCTTCGGCGCAACATTTTGCGACGCTGGCCAAATGCCTTGGTCACGACCTGCTCGAACAATGCCTGATCTTTTGGTTGCGGCCTGTCGGCCGGCAAGGGCACCATACGCACAATCGCCGACACAACGCGTGGCGGGGGGTCGAACGCCTCGGGCAGAACATCAAAGAGCTTTTCCATGCGATATCGCGACTGCAGCATGACGGTCAGGCGGCTATAGTCGGATGAGCCGGGTGCCGCGACCATGCGGTCGATAACCTCGCGTTGCAACATAAAGTGCTGATCAATAATGTGATCAGCATAATTCATGAGCTGAAAAAGCAACGGACTGGAGATGTTGTAGGGCAGATTTCCTACAACACGCAGACCACTGCCCAGCGTCGAAAAATCTACGGTAAGGACGTCGGCCTCAATCACCGTCAAGCGGCCTGCTGGGTAGCGGTTGCGTAGCCGCGCAGCCAAATCACGATCGATTTCGATGACCGTAAGATGATCGAGCGCCTGAAGCAACGGCCCCGTCAGAGCAGACAGCCCCGGGCCAATCTCGACAATGCGCTCAGCAGGCATAGGCGCGATTGCCCGAACAATTGACTCAATGACTGAAGCATCGACCAGAAAATTCTGGCCGAAACGTTTGCGGGCCTGATGTTGCGCCATAACCGGTTCTGTGCCGCCTATCGGTTAAAACGGTTGTTGCTGGCGCGTGGTACCAGACGGTTGTCAATGTAGGCTTGGCTGCGAATCTGGCTTAACCAGTCTTCGAATGCCGGGCCGGCCTGACGCTCGAACAATGCCTGACGCGCACGCATGCGTTTGAACTCGTCTTCCATGTCGCGTGTCCGACGCTCTTCGACCTGAATAATATGCCAGCCAAATTGCGTCAGCACGGGTTCACTGATTTGCCCCGGTTGCAGCCCATCCATAGCCTGCTGGAAGGGTTGTACAGTTTCACCCGGCGTCAACCAGCCCAAGTCGCCGCCCTCAGGCGCGGATGCATCGTCAGAAGAGCGACGTGCGACTTCGGCGAAATCTTCACCCATGACAATACGCTGACGCAAATCGCGAATACGCGTGAGCGCACGCTCTTCGGAGGTGACCTGATCGATCTTGATAAGAATATGGCGCGCACGCGTCTGGGTCACCATCATGGGCCCTTCTTGTGCAAACATTTCTTGCTGAGGTTGAGGTACCCCTGCGCTGGCAGCTTGCGACTGCCCCGGTTCGGGGCCGCGCGTGGTGACCTTGAGAATATGGAACCCGTTGCCACTTTGAACGATGTCGCTGACGGCGCCGGTAGCCACGTTGCTGACAGCACGCAAGAAGATGTCTGGCCAACCCTCGGTGGGGCGTACACCCATATTGCCGCCCTCGAGGGCTTCGGGGCCATCGGATGAGGCCGCTGCCACACTGGCGAAATCGGCACCCCCGCGCACGCGAGCCAGCAAGCTTTCGGCTTTAGCCCGCAGGTCTTGAATTTGCTGTGTCGATGCGCCTTCTGGAACTTGAACCAAAATCTGGGCCAAGCCCAGCTCGCGCGGTACCGTTTGCTGCGCCGCCGCGCCACGCTGTGCGCCGCCCAATAAATTACCCGAACGGCCCTGGCTGTTCAAAAAAGCATCGACCTCGGCATCGGAAACAACAATACGGCTGTCGACAGCACGCTGACGCACCATGTCGGTCAACATTTCTTGACGCAAAGAATCAAGATAATAAGACCAGGCCACGCCGGTTTTTTCGATCTCGGCTCGGAGCTTTTCTTTGGTCATGTTGTTACGCTGCGCAACAGAGCTCACAGCCTCTTGAAGCTGCTTATCGGTAACGTCAATGCGCAACCGCTCGGCTTCCTGACGCACCAAGGTTTCGGTGATCATGCGCTGCAACACCTGGCGACGCAAAATTTCGTCGTCAGGCACCTGAATGTTTTGGGCCTTAAGCTGCTTACGCGCTACCCGTACTTCGGCATCGACCTGCTGCAACGTAATCACTTGCTTGTTGACCACAGCGGCGATGCCGTCGGCAAAACGTTGTGGCTGCGGCGCGGCAGCAGGGGCTGCGGCTGACCTTGGCTGGGCGCTGCCCGCCTGGGGCCAAGAAAACAGCCCGACAACCGGAATCATCAGCACGGCAAGCCGGCGATTGATGTGCACACAACGCATTATTCGTACCTCTCGAAGGTGGTTTTGTTGGGTATCGGCGGCGTGACCGGCTCGTAACCCGGAATGTTTCGACCCAGGAAATTCAGCGGGTCAGTACCCAGCGACCCTAGGCCAGTCAGCTCGAGTTGCAGGAACAGCGCGGTATTTTTGTCGCCCAGCGACACCGAATACCGCTGGAACACCACACGCGCTGCCCAACAACAATCGCCTTTGTACTCAAGCCCCATAATGGTTTGTGTCGAACGCTTTTCCTGGATGGAATAATCGACACGCCCCATGGCATAAACTTTTTGCGTCAGTGGCCACTGTGTAGACACGACCAGATTTTCTTTGGAGCGGTCGATGTAGCCTGGAATATTGAACCCGTTGGGGTTGCTGATTTGCTCTGGATCGCGCTCGTAGCGATACGTGGCCGACAATGTCGCCAGGCGCTTGGGGTGCCAACGCAAGCCCGCCGTCATACGATTGCGCTCGTTAGATTCGGGATTGAACTGCGCATCGAAGCGCACATTGAGTTTGTCGGTAAGCGCAGCGTATACACCCACCAGATAATCAGATTTTTGGTCTACCCGGGGCTTGCCACCGGGCAGCGTTACCTGCCTGTCGGCAAAATAGCGTCGCTGAGCAACCGACAACGACAGACGTTCGACACCCGAATTCGCATCCAGCCAGCGTGACGTCAAACCAAGGGTCAGCTGATTGGCGTCGGCGATACGATCCCAGCCACCGCTGAAGTAGTTTTCGTCAAACGCTTGCCCAAAATTGAAGGTGGCCACACCGGTGTCGTATACCGGAATACTGGATTGATCGCGATAAGGCACCCGGAGGTAATACAAACGAGGCTCGAGCGTCTGAACGGCAGCCTTCCCGAAAAAGCTGGCATCGCGCTCGAAGGTCATGCCGGAATCAAGAGACATGATGGGCACGACCCGCGACTGCGTGCGGGGATAAGAGCTATACCCTGTGGCGCCGTACTGGCTGGGGGTATACCACTCGGTGTTGTACTGGCTTAAATGTACGCCCACTTTGGGGGTCACGTACCAACCCGAGCGCACGATGGGCAAGGCCACCGTGTTGTACGACTTGAAGCGCGTGCCGTCAGGCCCGAGTCGCTGCCCATCGACATAACCGGCGTAACCGCCGCCGTCGTAACGCGGCAATACAAACCGGGTGACATAGTTTGAAGACACCATGTCGAGCCCGTTCCAGTTGTAGCGCGCGCCGACAATATTAAGTTCGGGCTCTTTGTTGTAGGGCGGCGTACGATAAGCCGCACCCCCAGTTGTGTCTTGCAGGGTTTGATAGGTGTAATGCTGAACCGTTGCCGACCAATACGGGCTGCCGGCCCACCCTACCGTCAATATCCGCGGAAGGTAATCGATTGAAGCCTGGTTAATGCCAATCGTAGAGAAGTCGCGAAAGTAGTTGTCATCGGACACCGCATTGATGTCAGCCGACGCGTAGAACCCGTGCCCGAACGTCTGGGTATGCTGCCACGAATACATCCAGCGCTTGTTTTGCGTTTCTTTGTCGTTGGCCAGGTAAGAACCGGCCAACTGGCCGGTGTACGACTGCCCCAGGTAACGGAAATCAGCGCCCCATTGAACGCCCCGCTTCGACATATAGCGCGGCGTGACGGTCAAGTCGTAGTTAGGTGCAAGGTTAAAGTAATACGGTAGCGCGAATTCATAGCCCGAATTACTGGACCCGCCATAACTGGGGATGAGAAAACCGGATTTCCGCTCTTTGCGCAGCGGAAACGACAAATAAGGCGACGCCAGGATAGGCACCCCTTTGAAGTACAGCACGCCATTTCGGGCCACACCCTCATTTTCTTCGGTATCGAAGTCGACCCGAGGGGCCGATATGTACCAGGCCGGATCGGGGCACGGACAGGCCGCGTAGGTCATGTCGGTAAGCCGCATCTGCGATCGGCTGAATATTTGCGCGCGCTCGGCAGTACCGGAGCCGCCCCCCGCGCCCAGCCAGAAATCGGGCGTAGTGATTTCGCCGGTATCGCTGTCGAAGTTGTAATGCAGTTCGGGGCCACGGATGATGTTGCCATCACGCATCATCATGCCATCGCCCCAGACGTCGACCTGTCCGGTATTGCGTTGGTAATCGATGCGGTCACCCTTGACCACGGAATCGATGCGACGCACCTGGGCCTTGCCCGTCAGGGTCAACTTGCCGTCTGGGTCGGTTTCGACCTGATCAGCCACAATGAATGACGTTTTGTCGTCGTCTTTAAGGCCACCATGTACACGCAACTGACTTGATTCGGCCAACTGGGGCTGCGCCTCAGCTGGTATTTCGGTAATGGTTAGCTTGGGCACAGGCATGGTGGCGTCACGCCCGCTGGCCTGTGCTGCCGACACGCTGGTCATCGCCAAAAGAACTGCCCACCCAACAAAACGCACGAGAGTATCGCCCCAGAAAACGGATTATGATTTTGGCCACCAGGCCGCAACAAATATTTGCAACCCGGTATTATAGGAGAAGCCGGTCTGCCGAAGATCACGACACTATAACTTGACTCGACACTTTATTGTCTGCCCAATGAACTCATCGCTGCATACACATGATCAAACCCGCCTGAATGCACTAAAAAGCTGGCTACAGGCACTTGCGCCAGCACACGGCCTTGACCTCGACACCCTGGCAACAGCCTCGGCCGATGCCAGTTTCCGTCGTTATTTCCGTCTGCAGGCGCGCAACGGCACGCTGGTTGTCATGGACGCTCCCCCGCCCAACGAAGATTGCCGCCCTTTTATACACGTAACGTCCTTGCTCCGCGATACCGGCCTTAACGTGCCATCGATTCTGGCGCAAGATATCGACCAAGGCTTTTTGCTGCTGTCAGACCTGGGCCCACAAACTTATTACCAAGCCATACAGTCGGGCCTGAGCGATACCGAACTTCAGCTGCGTTATCGCGAAGCCTTGGCGGCGTTGGTGCAAATGCAGGGGGCCCAAACTACCAACCTGCCCGCCTACGACAAAAGCCGTTTGCAGCAAGAACTTTCTGTTTTCCCCGAATGGTTCGTCGCCCGGCACTGCAAAGCTGAACTCACCGAAAAAGAGTCGCAGCAACTTTCGGTCATTTTCGAGACACTACTCGAGGACAACGTCAAGCAGGGTACGGTACTGGTCCATCGCGACTTCCACTCACCCAACCTGATGCTGTGTACCGAGGCACGCTACGGCGCCAACCCCGGGATCATCGACTATCAAGACGCCCTGGCAGGGCCCATTACCTACGACATCGCATCGCTGGTCATGGATGCCCGCACCACCTGGGAAGAGCCGCAACAACTCGACTGGGCGATCAGATACTGGGAAATGGCACGCAAAGCCGGCCTGCCCATCGCCGCCGACTTTGCCGACTTCCATCGGGCCTACGAATGGATGAGCCTGCAACGCAATTTGCGCATTATGGGGGTCTTCGCCCGCTTATCCCACCGCGACGGCAAACACCACTACCTAGATCATATGCCGCGCGTCAGCAATTACGTGCGCCAGGTAGCCTCGCGTTACGGGGTCTTCATCCCCTTGCTGCGTATGCTCGACCGGCTTGAAAACCGCAAAGTCATAGAAGGTTATACATTCTGATGCGTGCCATGATTTTAGCGGCGGGCCGTGGCGAACGCATGCGGCCGCTTACTGACCACACGCCCAAACCGTTACTGAGCGTTGCGGGCAAGCCGCTTATCCAATGGCACATCGAACGTCTGGTCAAGGCCGGCATAACGCAAATCGTCATTAATCATGCCTGGCTTGGCCATAAAATAGAAGCTGCGCTAGGAACAGGTCATGCCTTGGGTGCGCACCTTCAGTATTCGCCCGAGCCCACTGCCCTAGAAACCGCTGGCGGCATTGCCAAAGCGCTGCCTCTACTGGGCGAAGCTCCCTTTCTGGTTGTTAATGGCGACGTATGGTGCAACTGGCCATTTGAATCGGCCCAACATATGGCCGATCAATTATCCGGGCAAAGCAAACAAGCCTGGCTGCTGTTGGTCAACAACCCCGACCACCACCCTCAAGGCGACTTTTATCTTGAAACAAACGGCCACATTCGTCCCGACCCTTCAGACGGCATTACAGGTAAGCTTACGTTTTCCGGCATAGGTGTTTACGCCCCCGCGCTGTTCAACGAGTTGCCTGTTAACCAACCCGCACCGTTGGCGCCCTTGCTGCGGGCTGCCATGGCAAAGCAACAAGTCATCGGCACGCATTACAATGGCGCTTGGGTCGACGTTGGCACACCCGAACGGCTGGCTGCACTTGAGCAGCAACTGGTCGCTCAACCACGGGGTTGAGCTCACTCACGTAAACACACTCTGGCGCGGGCGCAAGCACCGTGCCCGAAGCCCTTGATATCACGTCTGCCAATCACAGGAAGTAAAACATGGCACTATTCGGTTCCTCTAAACGCACAGCTTTCAAACCCACGCCCTATGGCTCAACGCGCAAAAAACGCCGCGTGCCACGCTGGCTGATTTTGATGCTGACCGGTGTGGTGTTGGGGTCCGGCGGACTGCTGTTTATACAAAAAAGCTACGGCCCGACCTTGCTGACGGTCGAACAAGCCGACCAGCTTCGCCAGGATCTAAACAGCACAAATCTGGACAAACAGCGCCTGCTAACACAGGTTGACCGCCAAACTCACGAACTCGACGAGTTGCGTAGCGCACTTGAAAAACAGACAGTGCGGGCCGACAGCGCTGAAAAAAACTACAAGCAACTTAGCGAAAGCCTACAAGTGCTTGCAGATGCGGTGCCGGCCGACCCTCGCGGCACATCACCGGGCATACGGGCTGCCGACTTTACCCTTGTCAATGGCCAGCTGGCCTACAAGCTGCTGGTCATGCAAAACAGCGCCGAAGCGCCAGCATTTCAAGGCAAGATGGATTTCGCCGTTGAAGGACGCTACCCCAACGGGCACTCAACCACGGTCGATATACCCGTCAGCACAGTAGAAATCGGCCACTACACGGCCCTAACAGGGGCCGCCGAACTGCCACGCGCGTTTACGCCTGTACAAGTCACGATACGTATTCGCGACCAGGCCGACAAGCTGGCGGCAACGCGTACCATTCGGGTAACACGCTAAATCCGTCTATCGGGCTATACAACCGCCCGCTGCAACGCGACCTCCACATAAAAAAAGCGCCGGTTTCCCGGCGCTTTTTTTTCAGCAGGCAGCGCCCCATCTGTGCCAAAGCGAACGTGCCCCGCGGCAATGGATGCAAAGCGTGCAACCACGGCTAGCGCGCAAACGAAAAGGGCCGCGTCTTTTGGACGCGGCCCTTTGAATTTTGTGGTGGGTTGACTGGGATTCGAACCCAGGACCAACGGATTAAAAGTCCGGTGCTCTACCGACTGAGCTACCAACCCGACCGAAGAATTAAATTATGACATAAACTTTATCGGTCTGTCAAATAAAAACCAAGAAATTTTAAATTTTTTTGGTTTTTACTCCGGAAAACATGGCGACAAAAAAACGTCGTTTTATTTCCGAAGGGCGCTAGTTTACCTCATTCTTGAGATTCGTACTTCGGCGCCGCGACGTTTTACCTCAAGGCCCTCGGATGGCAAGATTTTCAAGCCTTCAAGACCCTTGATATAACTGGACCCTTGCATCTGCATGACTCGAATCTTATTGCGCATAACGGCAGGGCTATGCTCGGGCATACCAAACAACCAGACCTCTTCGAGCAAACGTGCTGAATTGAATTCGGAGGTATGCGGCGCCACCGGCCCCAAGCACAGCATTTGCCCCTCGCGACCAAATACCGGCAAAGTATCAAGCCCGGCATCGACCAACAGCGTTGTCCCGCCCTCGTAGCGCCACCCCGTGTTCAGATCCCACCAGGCGGCCCCTTCGGGCAAGTACACTTTTACCTGGCGACCAGGCTGCGTTGCGGGCGCAACCAGCAATGCCGGCCCCAGCATATATTGGGTGTCCCAAGCATGGGCAACGACATCATCGGGAAACACCATGGCCATCGTGCGTTGAACCGGCAAACCTGTACGCACAGCATCTTCGATGATGCCAAGCACGTAAGGCACCAAACGATAGCGCCACTGCAACCAATGTTTAACCAACGCCTGTGTCTGGGCATCGAACGCCTGCGGCAACAAAGCCTCTGTCGCCTGAAAACTGAAATTAGCCGAGAACACGCACGTGGCCAACCAACGCACGTAAAGTTCTGGTGTCAGGTTGGCCACAGATGCCGCCGCGTTGCCCAACGCATGCATTTGCACCGGCACGCCGCTGGCCCCAACCGAAAGCGCCGTACGCAGCGAACGCTCAAAGCCCGCCCAATCGTTGGAAACCGCTGGGCCCGACTGCCACGCAAACCGCTGCACCGCAGGGAAAAGGTCGTTGCTGAACACCACGCCTTCTTGCGGTGTCTTGTGACCCGCTACGGCATCGAACAAGGCACGGCGAGCCAGCAAGGGGTAGACAACTCGAAGCTGCGCCCCGGACTCGCCCCCGCGTGCCGTAATGCCGTCTGGGATATTAAACTGCGCGTCGCACACTGGGGCGCCGATGCCATCATCAAAAACCTGACGCTGACGTTCGGACCAGGCCTTATAGACATCTTTATTGGTCAGGTCAAGCAAACCGAACGGTCGCCCGGCGCTGGCCGGCGTGCCGTCAAAGACATGCGCATTGCCGTCGTCGTCATTGATCAGTAACCAACCGCGGTCTTCCCACTCTTCGAACAATACGGTATCGGCTAGCACACCCGGGAAGGTAGGCACAGCCACTTGCGCATTCAGTTTTGCAAATTCGGCAATCAAGGCTTTCGGGTCGGGCACGCGCCCGGCGTCCCACTCGAAAACCGGTTTGTCGGCCTGAAACCCGTAAGGTGCCGGACCCGTGAGACGAACCGCATCAAACGAAAAAGCGGCGTCGCGAAGCTTGCGTGCCACCGACAGCAGTTCAGCAGTGGATTGACCCGGCGCCTGATCAAGCCAGACGCCCATGGGCCACAGGCCGGGCTGGCCTGCACGCCCTGTCAGGGCAGTGTATTGGTTGAGAATTTCGGACGGATCACCCGCAAACAGAAACACATCGAGGACATCGTCGTGAAGTGCCAGCGTATACAGCCCAGGATCGGTATCGCCCAGGTCGTGACAAACACGCGAAAGCGTATTGGCATACACCCCCCAACCGGTCGGGCACCACAACAACGGCAGTGCGCGGCTATCGGGCAAGTCACTGATCAGTGTTTGTCCTCTGCGGTCGAAGTCGCCAGCGGTTTCGCCCAAGCCGAATAATGACTCTTCATCATCGAGCTCGAAGTGGGCATGCCAGACAAGGCCCGCATCGGTGCCACATTGCGCTAGCGCTGGTGTACCAGAAGCAAGCAGCAGGTGCTCGCCCCGCAGTAACGACCAGCAGCCGTTGGACTGGATTTCAAGCGAAATATCGCCCTGCTCGATGCACCATGCGTTGCCACCGCCATCGAGCACTGAGCTGACCGCAAGCTCGCTTACGGGCTCGGGGCGCACCAGCAACATCTCGGCGTGTCGCACGGCACGCGCGGACGGCTTTTCGGGTGACAGCAATGCCAGCGCGCCGCACTGCAGGCGGAACACGCCCGGCGCATGGGCTTCGATGCGCAGATACGAATCGGTATCGGCGATCTGAAAATCAACCGTCGTTGATTTTGCGCTTATAAATTTCAGAAGATCGATGGGCTTCACGTTTTCAAGGTCAGACTTTGGCGACACAGCGCATTCCCTGGGCTTAAAGCCTCAAAGCATTCAAAAGACGTTATTTTGACGGATTTACGCTATAAAACAAAATCGTTTCTTGTTTTTCGACCTAATCCCGCCACTCAAGACACCGATTTTCTGGTGACCCGGCATATTATGGGGCCGTTATCACTAACCGATGCAACTTTTAACGCTTGCCAGGCGCAATGGCCATCAACAGTTCGCGCTCTAGTGGCAGCGGTTCGCAACAGACCGACGCAGCGATAATTTCGGCAGCAAGCGCCGCCCAGCTCAACCCCCTGGACCCATACGCGCAGGCCACCCAAACGCCGTTTGCCCCCAAAAGCTCACCCACAACGGGCAACCTACCGGGCACCACCGCCCGCCAGCCCGACCACCCGCCTACGACCGCATCAGGTAATCGTTGTATTGTTTCTGCCGACAAAAACGCGCCCAACTTTTCAATGATATCGTCGTGGCCTGCCTGCGTCACAGCGGGCGTTTCAGCACCCAATGCGTAAGTCCCGCCGGCCACATTAACTCCATCGACCGATGGCAGCCAATAGCCGGGGCCGTCAATCACTACGTTCGGATTGGCGGCAGTGCGCTGTGTGTCGAAGTAGCTGACTTGGCCCGCAATAGCCTGCAATTGCCGCAATCGCGGCGCCCGATCCAACAACCCACTGCGTTGCAAGAAAGGGACCACACCAGCGGCATTCGCCACAACTACGGTGGCAGCCTGAGCCAGGACATGATCACCGGCGCTGCGCAGCAACCAGCCCCCATCATCGGCCCGCTCAAGCCGGTGCCCAGCGGCCGAAATGCGCTGCACAAGTGGCGATGACGTTAGTGCGGCGATCAGCGCCCCTGGTCTGATGAGCAAACCATCGGCAAACAATACCCCCGGCACCGACAAAGGCACAGCCGCGGCAAGCGATGCGGCAAGCGAAGTTTGCCAGCGGGCCCAGCCCGCGGGAAAGCCTCCGCCTTCCAGCGCCGCACGCACACGATCAACCTCATCGGCATCACCGGCCAAACCGAGCGTCCCGGTTTGAAGCGGCCTGGCGTCGGCCGCGAGCGCTTGCCAGCGCTGCCACGCCAGACGAACGCCTGACCGCGTCAGACGCGCCCGGTAATCGTCGTCGCGCGAGACCACCGGTGTGGCCGCTGCCGCCAGATGCCCTGCGTGAACTCCTTGTGCTGATCGAGAAAAAGCAGGATCAATAATATTTACCTTACGACCCCGGGAGGCAAACGCCCATGCGACAGCGGCCCCGGCAATACCGCCGCCAATGACCATCACCGGCGCCACAGACAAGGCTCTGCCCTGTTCGGGGAACGCAAGATGGGCGCCATGAAAAATGCCGGGGCGCAACCTCGCCACACAAACCTCAGCAAGATCGCCGCTTGCCGTCGGCACAATAAACCCTGCCTTTTTGAGTCCTTTTCCGAGATCACTGGAAACATCGACGGCCGGCAATGCCACACTGGCCTCGCGTGCCGCCATGCGGGCCAATTGCCCGTAAGGGGAATACCCACCGGTTTGCGCACCGACGGTGGCCAGCATCGCATCGACAAAATAATGATCAACACGGGCCTCGGCCTGCATCAGCGCCTTCCAAAGCGGCATGTGGAACAGGGTCAATGTGACCGCCCCACCCTCAAAATCGAGGCGACTGACACCCGGCAACGGCGCATAGACAGATTGCGCAACGCGCAGCGCTTCATGACACGCTGCCTCATCGTCGGACGCAAAAAGCCATGGGTCGCCAGCCGGGTTGACGTCGGCCGGGCAAAATCCCACGTAATGCAATCGCTCAGAACGATTCGCATCGCTACGCCAAGTCGACCAGGTTGAAATGAATCGATGCCCGGCGCCGAACGCTGTGTCGCACACCGTAAATGACGAACGCCCCCGCCACCCGACCGGTAAGCCGCTTGCCGACAACCATGCCTGCGTCGGTATTGCCAGGCTGCAGGGAGAATCACTCATTACGTTTTATTAATTCTGTCAGAGACGGCACGCATAATGTTGCGTAAACTTATAGGTCGAAGGCAACAGTAAAAATCGGCATGAATACACAATCACTCCACCTTGGCGAAAACCTCGAGACCGCTGTGCGCGCAGCCCGCGCTGGCGCTGCAATACTGCAGTCGTATGCGCATCGTCGACAAGACCTGATCATCGACAAAAAGGCCCGTAACGACCTCGTATCGCAGGCCGACCGCGAAGCAGAGCTAGCCATTTTAGAGGTTCTTAAAACCGACACACCACAATTTGGCATTGTGGCTGAAGAAACCGGCGGCGACGTCAACGGCCTGGCCACCTGGTACATCGACCCGCTCGACGGTACAACCAACTTTCTGCATGGCATCCCGCATTACGCCGTTTCTATTGCCCTGGTCGCGCACATTGGCACGCAATTGCCAGGCGTGGGCGCGCTGACCCAAGATACGCCGGTCATCGGGGTCGTCTACGACCCGTGCCGCGAAGAGCTTTTCACTGCACTACACGACAGTGGCGCATGGCTAAACGGTCATCGTATTAACTGCTCGCATACCGACACGCTGACCGAAGCCTTGTTGGCCACAGGCCTGCCCTTTCGCGACTTCAGTTTCTACGACTCGTACATGCCCACGCTAACCCAGGCCATGCACAATACCCGCGGGGTTCGGCGCTTTGGTTCGGCGGCGCTCGACCTGGCCTGGACAGCGTGCGGCCGCTACGACGGCTACTGGGAAATGGGCCTGGCCTCATGGGATGTCGCCGCAGGCACCCTGCTGGTCCGTGAAGCCGGCGGCGTGGCCGACGACATCAACGGCCATACCCCGTGGCCTATTGGCGGCAATATCTATGCAGCCAACAAGCGGTTGGCCCAGCCCATGCAGCAATTGGCCCAAGGCAAACTCGCGTCATCCAATCCATCCAGTCAATCCGGGCAAACATCATGAAGCTTGTCGAACCTTTGGTCAGCTGGCAACCCGAAATCGCCGCCATTCGTCGCGACATCCACGCACACCCCGAACTGGCCTACGAAGAGTTCCGTACGGCCGATGTCGTGGCCGAGCTACTCTCAAAGTGGGAGATCCCGGTACACCGTGGGCTGGGCGTTACAGGGGTCGTTGGCACCATTACAGGCAACAGACCGGGTAAAGCTGTAGGGTTGCGCGCCGACATGGATGCCTTGCCCATGCAAGAAACCAACAGCTTTGCGCATGCCAGCAAACACGACGGCAAAATGCACGCCTGTGGCCACGATGGTCATACAGCCATGTTGTTGGCGGCAGCCCGATATCTCGCACAAAGTCGCGATTTCCCGGGTACGGTATATGTCATTTTCCAGCCTGCAGAAGAAGGCTTCAGCGGCGCAAAACGCATGATCGACGATGGCCTGTTCGACCTGTTCCCGATCGATGCCGTATTCGGCATGCACAACTGGCCCGGCATGCCTGCGGGCAGTTTCGGGGTCATCCCAGGCCCCATCATGGGCGGCAGCAACAATTTCGAAATCACCCTACAAGGCAAAGGCGCCCATGCCGCCATGCCAAACTTGGGCAACGACCCCATCATGGCGGCCGTACAAATTGTGCAGTCGCTGCAAACCACGATTACCCGCAACCTCGACCCACTCGAGCCAGCCGTCTTAAGTGTGACGCAAATTCATGGCGGCACCGCCGACAACGTCATACCCGACACCACCGAAATTCGAGGCACGGTACGCACGCTGTCCGAAGCTGCACTCGACCTTATCGAACAACGCATGGACGACATCATCAGGCACACGGCTGAAGCCTTCAACTGCGCGTCAAACTTTGTTTTTGCCCGAAAATACCCGCCTACGGTCAACCACGCGGCAGAGGCGGCTCTTTGCGCCGACGTGGCTCGCGACATCGTCGGCAATGACCTGGTATTTCAAGACATCCGACCCTCTATGGGCGCCGAAGACTTCGCCTTCATGCTCAAAGAAAAGCCGGGCTGTTATGTCTGGATAGGCAACGGCGACGGCGACCATCGCACCAAGGGCCACGGTCTTGGGCCTTGCACGCTGCACAACGGGAGCTACGACTTCAACGACAATCTGCTGCCCATCGGGGCCAGCTACTGGGTCGAACTGGCTTGCCGCTGGCTTCGCCAGGCCAACTGAAGGTCGCGCCTACCCATGCAGCAAACACCACCTCCCGCACAGCAACCCGTCAACGAGCCCATCATCATCCCGCGGCGCCTCGACCCCGAAGACGCCCAGCAAGCGCTGCAAAAGCTTCAGGGCATCCTGAAACGACAAGAAGTTGTCGAGGCCCTCGCGCATCGCCAGTACGAAGAAGACGACAAATCCAACCTGCTCGAAGGGATTCTGCATCGTCAGCACGAAAGCGAAATCAAAGACATTATCAACGACCTGCATCCGTCTGATATTGCTTTCATTCTCGAATCCCTGCCCGTCGACGAGCGCCAGGCCGTCTGGCAACTGGTCAACCCCGAATTCGACGCCGACGTTCTGCTCGAAATCGATGACTGGGCGCGTGAGTCTCTCATCAAGTCGATGGACCGCAAAGACCTCGTGGCCGCCACCGAGGCGATGGATGCCGACGAGATCGCCGACCTGGTCGCCGATCTGCCACCCGACGTCGTTGCCGAAGTCCAAAAAGGGCTGACCGACGAAGAGCGGGCGCAACTCATCGAGGCCATGGGTTACCCCGAAGGCACGGTGGGCGCCATCATGGACTTCGAAATGGTCCGGGTGCGCGAAGATGTCTCGCTTGAGGTCGTGTTGCGTTACCTGCGCCGCCTGCAAGAGCTCCCCGACCACACCGACCAGATCTTTGTGGTCGACCGGCAAGACAAGCTGCAAGGCGTTTTACCGGTTTCAAGATTACTGGTCAGCGAACCCGAAGTCGATGTGAAAGAGGTCATGCATACCGACTTTCTCACGCTCAACCCGCTCGACTCCGACGCCGATGCGGCAGGGGCTTTCGAACGCTACGATCTGGTCTCGGCCCCCGTCATCGACGACCAGGGCCGCTTGATCGGTCGTGTCACCATCGCCGAAGTGGTTGACGTGATTCAAGAAGACTCACAAGAGCAGGCACTGTCTCGTGCCGGTCTGCAAGAAGAAGACATGTTCGCGCCGGTGGTCAGCGCCATCCGCAACCGCGCACCCTGGCTGCTGGTCAATCTGATTACCGCATCGGTCGCGTCATTCGTCGCGTCCCGCTTCGAAGACACCGTCAGCCACATTGTCATTCTGGCGTTTTTGATGTCCATCGTCGCCGGTATCGGCGGCAACTCGGGCAACCAAACCATGACCATGGTCATCCGGGCGCTGGCCATGGGGCGCGTCACCGGTTCTTCGGCCTGGCGACTGGTCCAACGCGAGTTAAAAGTCACCTTCATGGTGGGCGCTTGCGGCAGTCTGGTCGCCGCCAGCTTTGCCTGGTGGATTTCCGGCGAATGGGCCATTGCTCTGGTCATGATGATCGCCATGATCGGCAACATGCTTATTGGTGCCGCGCTGGGTGTACTTATCCCGGTGCTGCGCGACCGCTTCGGCAAAGACCCCGCCATGGGCTCTTCGGTGCTGCTCACCTTTGCCACCGACTCGTTAGGCTTCTTTATTTTCCTGGGCCTGGCGTCTTTGTTTCTGCTCTAAGCTAGGGTGACAGGCCCTAAAAGCCTTGCCACTGCACAACGCCCCTTCACATATCGCCATAAAAAAACACCCCAAAATCTGGATTAGCCTCCAGCTCTTGGGGTGTAATTTATTAGCCTGACCGCGCGTTAACTTAACTTGCCGTGGCAGTGCTTGTACTTTTTACCGCTACCGCAAGGGCACGCATCATTTCGCCCTACTTTAGGTACACCACCCAACGCCCCCATCGACGCAGGCTCTTCTTCCAAGCCAGGGTCTGTACCGCTAAGTGCGGCATCATAGTCGGAGTGATGGTAGGTGACGCTACCCACGCCAGACGGCTCGGGCTCGGCAACCTCGACTTGCTCGGGCGTTTGAATACGTACAGTCATCAATACCCGAACCACTTCCGTACGCACCCGGTCGAGCATATCGGAAAATAGCTCGAAGGCTTCGCGTTTGTATTCTTGCTTAGGATCTTTTTGAGCATAACCCCGCAAATGAATACCCTGACGCAAGTGATCGAGGGCTGACAAGTGGTTACGCCAGTTGGTGTCGATGGCCTGGAGCAGCACCGAGCGTTCGAACGGCGCCCAGTTGTCGCGACCGACAAGCTCAACCTTGGCCTGATACAACCGCAGCGCTTCGGCCTGCACGCGCTCTAGCAGATCCTCATCGGTAAGATTGGGCTCTTTCTCGAGCATATCGGCCAAGGGCAGGACAATAGCCCAGTCGGACTCGAGCGTTGCCTGCAACGCGGCGATATCCCACTGGTCTTCGACTGACTCTTCAGGCACATAGGCGCGGAACGTTTCCACGATGGTGGCATTGAGCAAATTGACCACCGTGTCGCCGACATCCGCTGCGTCGAGCACATTGTTGCGCTGAGCATAAAGCACTTTGCGCTGATCATTGGATACGTCGTCGAACTGCAGCAACTGCTTGCGGATATCGAAGTTACGTGCCTCTACCTTGCGCTGTGCAGACTCGATGGAGCGAGACACCATGCGCGCTTCGATAGGCTCGCCCTCGGGCAAACGCAAACGTTCCATAATGGCACGCACGCGATCGCCTGCAAAAATCCGCATCAGGGAGTCTTCGAGGGACAAGTAAAAACGCGAAGAACCGGGATCACCCTGACGACCGGCACGGCCACGCAGCTGGTTGTCGATTCGCCGTGACTCGTGGCGCTCGGTACCAATAATACGTAAACCCCCTGCTGTCTTAACTTGCTCGTTCAGGGGTTGCCACTCTTGCTTGACCCGCTGGACGCGAGCCTGCTTTTCGTCTTCAGACAATGATTCATCGGCACGGATCAGATCGACCTGCTTGTCGATGCTGCCGCCGAGCACGATATCGGTACCCCGACCTGCCATATTGGTGGCGATGGTAATACGACCCGGCTTACCTGCTTCGGCAACAATTTCGGCCTCGCGCGCGTGCTGCTTGGCGTTCAGCACCTCGTGAACCAGCCCGGCCTTACCCAGCAAGGTCGACAGGCGCTCTGAGTTTTCGATGCTGGTCGTACCGACCAACACCGGCTGACCACGCTCTTGACAGTCTTTGATGTCGGCCAGAATGGCGTTGTACTTTTCGTCGTCAGTTTTGAACACCTGATCGTTCTGGTCGATACGGAGCATAGGACGATTGGTCGGGATCAGTACGGTCTCAAGACCGTAAATTTCCTGAAACTCGTAGGCTTCGGTATCGGCGGTACCCGTCATGCCCGACAACTTCTCGTACATACGGAAATAGTTCTGGAACGTAATGGAAGCCAGTGTCTGGTTTTCGTTCTGGATCTTTACGCCTTCCTTGGCCTCGACTGCCTGGTGCAGACCATCGGACCAGCGACGGCCCGCCATGAGGCGACCGGTGAACTCGTCGACGATAACGACTTCGTCGTCGGCCACCACATAATGCTGGTCGCGATGGAACAAATTGTGCGCCCGCAACGCAACCATTAAATGGTGAATAAGAGAAATATGACGCGGGTCGTACAAAGACTCGCCCTCGGGGAGCAAACCGATGCGCGACAAGATCTCTTCGGCGTGCTCCATGCCCGACTCAGACAAGTGCACCTGCTGGCCTTTTTCGTCGACCCAGAAATCGCCTTCCGGCTCCGGCTCGTGGGGCTTTGGCTCGGAGGCCATGCGCACCATCATGGGCGGTACCGCATTCATGCGAATGTAAAGATCGGTGTGATCTTCGGCCTGACCGGAGATAATCAACGGCGTACGAGCTTCGTCGATAAGAATCGAGTCGACCTCGTCGACAATCGCGAAATTCAGGCCACGTTGACGCCGATCTTCTGAGCGATACTCCATGTTGTCGCGCAGGTAATCGAAGCCGAACTCGTTGTTGGTGCCGTACGTAATATCAGCGGCATATGCTGCAATTTTTTCGTCGTTTTCTTGCTGGGGCACGACAACGCCCACAGACAGCCCCAGGAAGTTATACAAACGTCCCATCCAGCCGGCATCGCGACGTGCAAGGTAATCGTTCACGGTAACCACATGAACACCCTTACCCGCCAGGGCATTCAGGTAAACCGCCAGGGTGGCCATGAGGGTTTTACCTTCGCCAGTGCGCATCTCGGCAATTTTGCCGTTATGCAAGGCAATAGCCCCGAGCATCTGGACATCGAAGTGCCGCATGCCAAAAACACGCTTGCTGGCTTCGCGAACCACGGCAAATGCTTCCGGCAATAAGCTGTCGAGCGTTTTACCTTCGGCCAACCGCGCTTTGAACTGGGTTGTTTTTTCCCGGAGCTCGTCGTCGGACAGCGCCTGAAGCGACGGTTCGAGGGCATTGATTTGCCCGACCAGCTTTCGATACTGTTTGAGGATCCGGTCGTTGCGGGAACCTAAAAGCTTTTTAAGCAGAGAAACCATAGTTCTTCGTATGAGTTGGCGGCCGCGCCGCAGGAAAACAATACAGTTTAACGCACCTGAGAACGCACGTTTTTGACGTCGTCATCTGCACTGGCCACAAGGGTTTTCTCAACCTCAGGCTGGCTTAAAAAAAGTCGTGGATCAAGCGGGTGGCCGCCGATTCTGACTTCGAAATGCAAGTGCGGGCCCGTAGAACGACCCGTAGAACCCACCTTCCCGATTTTCTGACCTTTTTCGACGAGGTCACCAACCTTGACGCCGAGCTGCGACGCATGCGCGTATCGGGTTACCAAACCGTGACCGTGCTGAATTTCGATGGTTTTACCGTAACCGGGCTGATTACCCGATAAGGTCACCACACCGCCAGAGGCCGCATAAATAGGCGCACCATGGGGCGCTGCAAAATCCAGCCCTTCGTGCATCGTATGACGCCCCGATATCGGGTGACGACGCCAGCCGTACGACGAACTGAGATAAGGATAATTAACAGGTGAGTAAGAAGGCATGCTGGCCTCGATCCCCGCACGCTTTGTCATGACAAGGTCAAGCATGGCAAAACTGTCTCGCTGCATGGCCAGCCGGCGTTCCAGCAAGTCCAATTCGCGCCCCAGGGTTTCAGCAGACTCGTAAGGCACAGCCAGCCCGCCCGGCTCATCAAGCACATGCACCCCCTCTTCGAGGCTCGCTTGCACTTCCGGGTCGGTATACGACACACCTGCCGCCTGCGCAACCCGCTTGCTCACCCCGTTCATTTCAATAACCCGCGCCTGAAGCTCGCCGACCTTTGCGGCCAACTGCCCCAGGTTAGCGCGCAGCAATCCGCTGTCGCGCGCAGCGACCTGATAGTTCTGCGGCATGCTGTGCGTAGGCATCACGCTGTCGGCCTGAGCCAATTGTGCGTAACCCCAGGCCCCAGCGCCTGCCGAGCCTACCATCAGGGCAAGCGCCGCCGGCACCCAAACCCAAAGCCGTTTGTCTTTGGCGCTAGAATGCGCACTGACGGGGTCTTGCTTTTCAGACTTCAATTCTTTCACAACTGTCATTCCTTACTTATCCTGCATATGTCAGACACACCACGCCGCGCAAGTGCCTTTTTTGGGCGCAAGACGGGTCATACAGCCTACGATTGGCTGAACAATGACCAGCGGGGGGTCAACGTACTGGCAACAGCGCAACAACTGCTGCAAATTGAGCGCGCAACACAGAAAGCACTGCCACCGGCCCTGGCCAGCAGCTGCCGCGTTGCTCGCATAGAAGGCGATAAAGTGACACTCGCGGTACCGAGCGCCTCTCATGCCTCGAAGCTTCGACAGCTCGCCCCAAGAATCGTTCAGTTGCTGATACAAACTGGCTGGAACGTTAACGAAATCAGCGTCAAGGTTCAAGCAAACCTGTTACAGGGCGAGATAAAAACAGCACGGGAAAAAGATGTGATCCCACTGGATGCCCAAGCCCTGGAGGCCTTTGAACACTTGCGCAAAAACACGCCCGAGGGGCCGCTGTCGGACGCCTTGGCGCGGCTTATTGCGCGCCACAAGCCGTAACCCGATGCCACTGCAAAATAAAAAACGCTGCAAAGGGCAGCGTTTTTTATTGCCATACCGGTTAGTTTAACCGATTGAATTTATGCAAGTTTCCATTCGTGGACCAGAGCCTTGGGCGCAGCGGCAGCAGACTCGTAGGTGACGATTTCCCAGGCAGATTCGTCGGCCAACAATGCACGGGCCAACTGATTATTAAGCCCGTGACCCGATTTGCACGCCACATAGCGGGCCACTAATGGCTTGCCGATAAGGTACAGGTCGCCGATGGCATCGAGAATTTTATGTTTGACGAACTCGTCTTCGTAGCGCAGGCCATCGGAATTAAGCACCCGATATTCGTCCATGACGATGGCGTTATCAAGACTGCCACCCCGTGCCAGACCTGCGGCAAGCAAGGCCTCGAGCTCGTTAACGAAGCCGAAGGTGCGCGCGCGCGCAATCGCCTTGACGTAAGACTCTTTTGCGAAATCGATTTCAGCAAAGTTGGCGGTAGCATCGATAGCAGGGTGACGGAAGTCGATGGAAAACGACAAGGCAAAGCCATCGTGGGGCTCGAGGCGAGCCCATTTGAGGTCGTTGCCCTCGCCCTCTCGAACCTCGATGGGCTTGAGTACGCGAATGAATTTTTTGGCGGCCTGCTGCTCTTCGAGGCCGGCCGAACGCAGCAAATAAACAAAGGTACCAGCACTGCCGTCCATGATGGGGACTTCTTCGGCGTTGAGGTCGATGTGCAAATTATCGATGCCCAGACCGGCGAGCGCCGACATCAGATGCTCAACCGTAGAGACCCTGACATTATCTTTCTGCAAAACAGACGCCATGCGCGTGCCCCCTACCAGACTAGCCTGGGCGGGCAAGTCGACGACCTGAGGCAGATCGGTTCGGTGGAACACGATACCTGTGTTGGGTTCGGCTGGACGCAATGTGAGCTCGACCCGACGGCCGGAATGAAGACCAACCCCGGTCGTACTGATGGGTTTTTGCAGGGTGCGCTGACGTAACATGATGATATTTATGGTGCTATTTTTAGCGCCGTGATGTATTCACGACGAGGTTTTTATTGTAACCGCTTATCGGGCAACGTTAAGCTTTTTGTACTGCCCCTGAAACAATCTGAAAATTTCAAGCACACGCGCCCGCCCGCCGGCCTGTTCTGGGGAACAACAGGCCGGCGGGCGGGCTGCGCCAGGGCTAAACCACACCCCTACATGTGAGAGTCGTTTTTACGCTACAGCGTGCCGAGGAGTTTAATCGGCCTGCTTGCGCAAAAACGCGGGGATATCAAAGTGATCCATACCCGCCGTTTCGAGGGCGCGCACCTGAGCCGAAGCCTGACTACGCGGGTTGCGAATAACCGCCGGCACTTCGGCTGCACCCGAAAAATCGTGACCGCTTGCGAACGGCGCGTCGTCGGTACCAGTACGACGCGCTTCGTGCTGGGTTTGCACCAACTGAGGACGTGCATTTGCACGGCCCAAGCCTGTGGCCACAACGGTCACACGCAGGTTCTCGCCCATAGATTCGTCGTAAGCCGTTCCGTAAATAACGGTGGCATCTTCTGCGGCAAAGCCACGGATGGTATCCATGATTTCGCGCGTTTCACGCATTTTGAGCGTACGGCTAGCGGTAATGTTAACCAGCATGCCACGGGCACCATGCAGGTCAACACCTTCGAGCAGCGGGCAAGCAATGGCTTGCTCGGCAGCCACACGCGCACGATCTGCACCGGCTGCAATCGCAGTGCCCATCATGGCCTGACCCTGCTCACCCATAATGGTCTTAACGTCTTCGAAGTCGACGTTGACGTTGCCTTCGACGTTGATGATCTCGGCAATACCGGCGCATGCATTGTGCAATACGTCGTCGGCAGCCTTGAAGCAATCTTCCTGGGTGGCGTCATCATCCATCAGGTCGTAGAGGTTTTCGTTCAGTACGACGATCAGGGAGTGCACATGACGTGACAACTCGGAAATGCCCTCTTCGGCCATGCGCAGACGCTTGTGGCCCTCGAACGAAAACGGCTTGGTTACCACACCGACCGTCAAAATACCGAGCTCTTTAGCCACTTCGGCTACAACCGGACCTGCCCCCGTACCTGTACCGCCACCCATACCGGCAGTGATAAAGACCATGTGCGCACCGTTCAGGGCGGCACGGATCTCTTCGCGGGCTGTTTCAGCCGCGGCACGCCCCTGTTCGGGCTTGGCGCCAGCGCCTAAGCCGGTGCGGCCAAGACGGATCTGCACAGGCGCTTCAGTAGCAGCCAAGGCCTGCGCATCGGTATTGCAGCAAATGAAATCGACACCGCTGATACCGGACCGGATCATATGGGCCACAGCGTTACCGCCGGCCCCCCCAACACCGACGACCTTGATAACGGTGCCGCTGTTATTGTTGTCGAGCATTTCGAAATTCATCATGTTGACTCCCTCACATGTTCAAAAATTAGTTTTCAAAATTCCCCAATACCGCTATTTTCAGAAATCGCTTCAAAGGAAATGCCAACTGGTTGTTCGCATCTGATTTGAAACGTCTTCTTTGAACAGGCCACCCGACCTGCCCATCAAGGCACTTACGCGCCTTAATTCATGAACCACTCTTTCATGCGGGCCAGCAATGTTTTGACGCTGCCTTTTTGCTGCGCCACTTTCTTGCCCCGAACGCGCTGCACACGCGCTTCGGTCAACAGCCCCATAACCGTAGAAAACCTTGGATTGCGCATCACATCGGCCAAACTGCCCTCGTAGGCCGGCACGGCAACGCGCACAGGCTTCAGGAAAACGTCTTCGGCCAGCTCTACCACCCCAGGCAACAAGGCTGTGCCACCCGTAAGCACCACCCCTGACGCCAGCAAATCTTCGTATCCCGACTCGCGAACCACCTGCTGTACAAACGTAAACAACTCTTCAACGCGCGGCTCGATGACTGCACCCAGCGCCTGACGCTTCACATGCCGGTTCGGGCGGTCGCCCAAACCCGGCACTTCGATGTGCTCTTCGGGGTTGGCCAGCACTTGCTTGGCTATCCCGTAACGCAACTTGATCTCTTCAGCATCGGGCGTTGGCGTGCGCAACATGGCCGCGATATCGCTGGTAATTTGATCACCCGCGATCGGAACCACGGCAGTATGGCGAATGGCGCCGCCGGTGTAAATGGCTATGTCAGTCGTACCCCCGCCAATGTCCACTAAAACAACGCCCAACTCTTTTTCGTCGGCGGTCAGGCACGCCATGCTGGAGGCCAAAGGTTGCAAAATAAGGTCTTGCACCTCGAGCCCACAGCGGCGCACACACTTGACAATATTTTGTGCCGCACTGACAGCACCGGTCACGATATGCACTCGCACTTCAAGCCGCAGGCCGCTCATGCCGATAGGCTCGCGGATGTCGTCCTGGTTATCGACAATGAACTCTTGCGTCAGTACATGCAAAACTTGTTGGTCGGTCGGAATATTGACGGCCTTAGCAGTTTCGATAACGCGTGCGACATCGGTGGGGGTGACCTCTTTGTCTTTGACGGCCACCATCCCGCTGGAATTGAAGCTGGTAATGTGGCTGCCGGCAATGCCCGTGTATACCTCACGGATCTTGCAATCGGCCATGAGTTCGGCCTCTTCAAGTGCTCGCTGGATCGAGTTAACCGTTGCCTCGATGTTGACCACAACACCCTTGCGCATGCCCTGCGATTCATGCTGCCCCAGGCCGATCACTTCGAAGCGACCTTCCGGCAAAATTTCGGCCACCACCGCAACCACCTTGCTGGTACCGATATCCAGGGCAACAATCAGATCTTTGATGTCACGCGTCATAATGTTTTATTCAGAAGAAGAAGAGGAAACGGGCGCCAAAGTAACGGCAAACCCATCTGGGTAACGCAAATCGGCACTGGCCACTTTTTGCTTGAGCTGCTGAGCTAACACGGGCCAAGCCTGCACAAAACGCTCTATGCGCTTGGCAAACGGCAACGCCCCTGAACGCCCGTGCGGATCCGCAACGTCGGCAGCCGGATCTCGCCCCAGGTTAAGCAAAAGGCCATCAGACAGCTTCACAGACCACGCGTACCGCGGGCTGAGATGAATTTCGCGTACGGTCAGACCCAAGGGAGCAAACCAGCGCACCAGTTCAGCGTAACGCTGCACGACCAGCCGCTCAGCGTCTTTCGGGCCCGAAAACTCAGGCAGTGCAGCATCGTCGGGCAGCTCACCCTGGTTGGCCCGAAATGCCTCACCCCAGGTATTGATCATCTGATCTTCATTCCATAGTGCCAAAGGCTGCTGCTCTTCGAACTCGACCTGCAAAGTATTGGGCCAGACGCGACGAATGCTGACGTTTCTCACCCACGGCACAGTTTCAAGCAGGCGCCGGGCCTCATCCAGATTTACACTGAAAAAGTTGCCCATCAACTTGCCGGCAATGGTCGCCTGGACCGTCGCCGCCGACACATAGCCCAACGCTTGCTCGTCCATGGGCTTGATCTGAACTTGCGCAATAGCAAAGTAAGGCCGCTGAACCACCCAAACGACAACGCCCACAACCATAGCCAACAACGCCAGCATCGCCAGCGTATTCGCAATGAAGTTGATCAGACGGGCGTCGTTAAACACGTTCAGGTCCTTATGCGTTTTCGGGTGCGCGCACTTTGCACGACGCCGTATCAAGGATAGCCAGACATAATTCGGCGTATGTCATGCCCGCCGCTTTGGCCCCCATGGGTACCAAAGAATGGCTAGTCATGCCAGGCGATGTATTCATTTCTAGCAACCAGGGCTGCCCCTGCGCATCGAGCATAAAATCGGCACGCCCCCAACCTTCACAACCCAGCGCGGTATAGGCTTGCTCTGCCAACCGGATCAGTTCAACGGTTGTCTTTTTCTCTACGGGCGCCGGACACTCGTAACGGGTATCGTTAGAGACGTATTTGTGTTCGTAATCGTAGTTGCCGCCAGGCGCAATGATCTCGATCGCCGGCAGCGCGCGAACCTCGCGCCCTTTACCCAGCACTGGCACAGTCAGTTCGCGGCCCTGCACAAAAGCTTCCAGCAAGACCTCGTCATCAAAACGGGCGGCCAACCGATATGCAGCCAAAAGCTCACTTTCGTCGCTCACTTTAGTGATACCCAGCGTAGACCCTTCGTGGGGCGGCTTGACCATCAGGGGGTAACCGACTTCGCGTCCGGCCGCTTCGAGCTCGTCTTCGTGCTGGACGACCGCATACCCGGGCGTTGGCAGCCCGACGTTGATCCAGATTTTTTTGGTCATGATCTTGTCCATGGCCAGGCTGGAGGCCAGCACACCGCTTCCGGTGTAAGGCACGCCCATCAGCTCCAGCAGGCCCTGCACCGTGCCGTCTTCACCATAGCGGCCATGCAACGCAATAAACACCCGATCGAAACCAGCGACAACAAGCTCTTGCAGACTACGTGTGCCGGTATCGAACAAGTGTGCATCAACGCCGGCGCTACGCAAGGCTGAGCACACACCCTCACCGGACATCAATGACACTTCGCGCTCGGCCGAAGAACCGCCATACAACACGCCAACGCGTCCGTAAGCCTTGGTCATACCAAATCTCCTAACTGTGCCGGAACTTTACTGATCGAACCGGCACCCATAACAATCACAACATCGCCATCGCGTGCAAAATCAACAATGGCTTGCGGCAGATCTGCCACGTTCTCTATAAACAAGGGCTCAACCTTTCCGGCCACCCGCACGGCCCTGGTCAAGGCGCGGCCATCGGCAGCAACCAACGGCGCTTCGCCCGCCGGATAGACCTCGGTAAGCAATACCGCATCGGCCTGACTGAGCACCCTGACGAAATCTTCGAAGCAATCGCGGGTTCGGGTGTAACGATGTGGCTGGAAGGCCAGAACGATTCGGCGGTCGGGCCAGGCGCCGCGCGCAGCCGACAATGTCGCGGCCATTTCGACCGGGTGATGACCATAATCATCAACCAGGGTAAATTTGCCACCACCGTGCGCCTGAGGCACCGCAAAATCACCCACTTGGGTAAACCGGCGACCAACGCCGTTGAATTCGGCCAGCGCTCGGGCAATTTCTGCGTCTTCGACACCCAACTCAGTGGCAACGGCTATCGCTGCCAAGGCGTTCAGCACATTATGACGACCTGGTAAATTCAGGCGCACCGACAACAAGGGCAATTGGCCGTCAACAGATTTGCGAACAACGTCAAAGCACATCGTCGTGCCTTCAGGACGCACATTCACAGCGCGGACCAGAACGTCTTCACCAAAACCGTAAGTTGTTACGGGCCGCGAAATGAAGGGAATAATCTCGCGGACGTAAGCATCATCACCACACACAATGGCGCTGCCGTAAAACGGCAAGCGCTGCGTGAATTCTATGAACGCGCTTTTCAGCCGGGCGACATCATGGCCGTAGGTATCCATGTGGTCGACGTCGATATTAGTGATGATGCCCATCACCGGCAGCAGGTTCAGAAACGACGCATCCGATTCATCGGCTTCAACAACGATGAATTCACCCTGACCCAAGCGGGCATTCGCGCCGGCCGACGTCAACCGCCCGCCGATCACAAAGGTTGGGTCCAACCCACCCCCGGCAAGCACACTGGCCACCAGACTGGTTGTCGTGGTTTTACCGTGGGTTCCGGCAACTGCAATACCGCGTTTGAGCCGCATGAGTTCGGCCAGCATCAGGGCGCGCGGTACAACCGGTATGTGGGCGGCACGGGCGGCAAGCACTTCAGGGTTATCGCCCGATACGGCGGTGGAGGTCACCAAAGCCCCCACGCCCTTGATATTGTCGGCATGATGACCAATCGTTACTTTCGCCCCCAACTGTTCCAAACGTCGCGTGACGGCAGACGCCTGAATGTCGGAGCCGCTGATGGCGTAACCCAGGTTCAGCAAAACCTCGGCAATGCCGCTCATCCCGGAGCCACCAATACCGACAAAATGGATACTTTGAACTCTATGTTTCATGCGCCCCTCCCGGCGGCTAACTCGCATGCGTCCGCAATCGCCTGAGTCGCGTTCAGACTGGCATGCTCATGAGCATGGCGCGCAATGCCGGCCAGCTCGGCGCGCGAACGCTGCTGCAACCAGCTGGACAACCATTGCGGTGTCAGCTCGGACTGAGGCTGCAACCACCCCCCGTGACACTCGCTAAGGTAGCGGGCGTTAGCCGTTTGATGATCGTCAATGGCATGCGGCAATGGTACAAACAACGCAGCCACGCCAACGGCAGCGACCTCGGCCACCGTCATTGCGCCGGCCCGGCACACCAGCAAGTCGGCATCGGCAAGCGCCGCTTTCATATCGGTAATAAATGCGTGACACTGTGCGTCAACACCCGCGCTCGCATAAGCTTGTCTTACGGCATCAAGATGCTGCTCGCCGGTTTGGTGCACGACAATAGGCCGTTGATCTGGAGCCAACAAAGCCAACGCTTCTGGCAATGTTTCGTTCAAGGCTTTAGCCCCTAGGCTCCCACCCACCACCAATAGCCGCAACGGCCCTTCTCGGCGGCCATAACGCTGATCAGCGGCATCTATTTGCATTAATTCAGCGCGAACCGGGTTACCGACCATTAGGGCGCCAGGCAGCGCACCGGGAAAGCCGACCAATACTTTGTCAGCCATTTTGGCTAACCAACGATTAGCCGTGCCGGCCACCGCATTTTGTTCGTGTATGACCATAGGGATGCGCTTTAACCAAGCGGCCAAACCGCCGGGGAACGCGACATAGCCGCCCATACCAAGCACCACATCGGGCTTGACCTGCAGGAGCGCAGACCGGGCTTGCAAGCTAGCCCGAAGCAAACTGAATGGCAATGTCACCAGTGCCTTGAGCCCTTTGCCTCGTACACCAGCAAAACGCAACGGCTCGAGCGCCAGCCCATGCGCAGGCACCAAACGACCCTCCATGCGCTCAGGGTGACCCAGCCAAACGACGCGCCAGCCGCGCAACTGCATTTCGTGGGCAACCGCCAAACCGGGCATGATGTGCCCGCCTGTACCACCCGCCATGATCATTAACGTACGCGCCGTCATGTCCGTTTACCTCTCATCAGGTTCCGGTTTTCGTAGTCGACGCGCAGCAATATCGCAACCGCCACCATATTCATCACAATACCCGAGCCCCCGTAACTGACGAGCGGCAAGGTAAGCCCCTTCGTGGGCAACAAACCCACGCAAACGCCAATATTGATAAACGACTGAATACCAAACCACATTGCCACGCCCTGCGCGACCAGACCATTAAAGACACGCTCAATGGCGATGGCCTGACGGCCAATATCGAAGGCCCGCCAGATCACATAGGCAAAGCCGAGAATCAGGCACAAGACACCCACAAAGCCAAGCTCTTCGCCAATAACAGCCACGATAAAGTCAGTATGCGCTTCGGGCAGATAATGGAGCTTTTCAACACTGGCGCCCAAACCCACGCCAAACCACTCGCCCCGCCCCAACGCGATCAGGGAGTGCGAAAGTTGATAAGCACTGCCATACATATTGTCAGGATTCCAGGGGTCGAGATAAGCGAACAAACGCTCGCGACGCCACGGCGCAAGCCATATCAGCATCAGGAAGCTGGTCAATAGAATGCCTAGCAAGGCCGAAAACAGTCTGCCGTTCAGCCCGCCAATAAACAACACACCCACGGCAATGGCCACAATGACGATGAACGCACCAAGGTCTGGTTCGAGGAGCAGCACCATGCCGACCATGGCCAATGCCGCCGCCATAGGCATGAACCCCCGCAAGAAGCTTTGCATATGTGCCTGCTTACGCACGGTATAAGACGCCGCAAACAAACAAATAGCCACCTTCATCAGTTCGGACGGCTGAAAATTAATCGGCCCAAGCGGTAGCCAGCGACGCGCCCCGTTCACTTCCCGCCCAATGCCGGGAATCAGGACGACCAACAACAAAAACAAACACACCAGGAAAAGCGGAATAGCGATTTTTTCCCAAACCCGGAGTGGAATACTAAAGGCCATGACGGCAGCCACAAGCCCGACGGCCAGGAACAAGCCATGACGCACGACAAAGTAATAGCGACCGTAGTTGGCATAACGTGGCCCGTCGGCCAGCGCAATCGAAGCCGAATACACCATTAACAAGCCGAACAACACCAGCGCCAGCGTGACAGCCAAAACACTAAAGTCGAAGCTGGGCATACTGGTGCGCCCCGGCTTGACCGAGTTGATACCGGATGTCAGGTCGGCGAACAAGCTCATACCACCTCTCCGTGATCCATAGCCAGCTCGTTGACCGCGTCAATATACACACGCGCCCGATGCGCGTAATCGTTGAACATATCCATACTGGCGCATGCCGGTGACAACAGCACGGCCTGCCCTGCTTTGGCCAACAGCATGGCCTGCCTGACTGCATCGTCCATGGTTGCCGCATGTACCACGGGCACGCCAGTGTCTGCCAATGCCTGCTCGATACGCGCGGCGTCTTGGCCAATAAGCACAACCCCGGCCGCGTAGGCGCGCACAACCGGCGCCAACACAGAAAAATCTTGGCCTTTGCCAAGACCGCCGGCAATCAACACTACGTTTTGCCCCAGGCCTTCGAGGGCGGCAACCGTTGCGCCGACATTTGTGCCCTTGCTGTCGTTAATGAAATCTACGCCAGCCACAGTACGAACAAATTCGGTGCGATTAGGCTCGCCGGCATAATCGCGCAATGCGTGCAACAACGGCGCCCAACCTAACCCTGCTTCGCGCGCCAGCGCCAGCGCAGCTAGGGCATTCAGGGCATTGTGCATGCCACGAATCTTTAATGCATCAACAGGCATCAGGCGACTGAGACGGCCAACCTCGCGTCGTTGCGGCTCTGTTTGTTTGCGACGTCGCGGCGCCGATGGCGCATCGAAGTCAGCCGCTTCAGCCACACACAACCAGTTGACACCATGATCAGACGACAATCCGAAATCACCGGTCAACGTCGGCGTGGCGCGGCCAAAAGACCGCACTGCCACATCTTCCAATGCACCTACCATCTGGGACACAGCAGGGTCGTCACGGTTGATCACGGCCACACTCGCCATGCTCAACAAGCGTGCCTTGGCATCGGCATAGGCTTGCATTGATCCGTGCCAATCCAGATGATCTTGTGTCACGTTGAGCACTACCGCAGCATCAAGCGCCAATGAATGGGTGGTTTCCAACTGAAAGCTCGACAACTCCAGAACCCAGGCCTGAGGCAACGCATCGTTGTCCATGGCGTCCATCAGGGCGGTCAATGCGGCCGGACTGATATTGCCGGCCGCACGCGTACTGATACCGCAACCCGCCAACAAATGGCGTGTCATGGCCGTAACTGTCGTTTTCCCATTGGTGCCAGTGACCGCCAATACCTTGGGTGCATAACCTTGCCCGCGCATGTCTGCCAACGCGCGCGCAAACAACTCGATCTCGCCCAGCACCTCGATACCGGCCTCGCGTGCGGCCTTAAGAAACCCGCACACCGGCTCGGCGAGCGGCGAAAGGCCGGGGCTGACAACAATTTGTGCAACACCCTCTAGCGCCGCAGGGACCAGCGCATTGACGCCCAGTTGATACTCAACAGCGTACCCTGACAGGGCTGTCTTGAATGCATCGAGGCCTTTAGGACTCTCGCGCGTATCGAGCACACGCAACGGCGCACCATGACGGGCGCACCAGCGTGCTGCGGCCATACCTGTTTCGCCCAGGCCAAGCACAAGCGTTGGCTGTTCGACAGGGATGGAGGGAAAATCGAATTCGCTCATGAGCTCAACGTAACTTCAAAGTAGCTAAACCGATCAGCACCAGCATCATGCTGATGATCCAGAACCGAACGACCACCTGGGTTTCTTTCCAGCCGCCGACCTCAAAGTGATGGTGCAACGGCGCCATTCGAAATACTCGTCGCCCTTGTCCGTACTTTCGTTTGGTGTACTTGAAATACGTGACCTGAATCATGACCGACAACGTTTCGACGACGAAGACGCCACCCATAATGAACAGTACGATTTCTTGACGCACGATAACGGCGATTGTGCCTAACGCACCGCCAAGCGCCAACGCACCGACATCACCCATAAAAACTTGGGCCGGATAGGTGTTGAACCACAAAAACGCCAGACCGGCACCGGCAATGGCCGCGCACAATACCATGAGCTCTGAAGCGCCCGGAATATAAGGGAAAAGCAAATACTTGGAATAGTCGACGCGACCCACGACATACGCGAAAATACCCAGCGCGCTTCCAACCATGACGGTGGGCATGATGGCCAGGCCGTCTAGGCCGTCAGTCAGATTGACCGCGTTACTCGACCCCACGATCACGAACCAGGTCAGCGCCACAAAGCCGAATACGCCCAGCGGATAACTTACGCTCTTGAAAAACGGCACGATCAAGTCAGCGCGCGTGGGCAAAGACATGGTAAACCCGCTCGCCACCCAATCGCGAAACAGCGGCCAAAGCTCTGCATTGGCCGGCGCCGACACCGCAAAGGCAAGATAGACGGCAGCAACGATGCCAATCAGCGCCTGCCAAAAAAACTTCTGGCGCGACGACATGCCCTCGGGGTCGCGATGCACGACCTTTTTATAGTCGTCCGCCCAACCTATCCAGCCAAAGCCGAAAGTCACCAACAGCACGACCCATACAAAACGGTTCGTCCAGTCGGCCCATAACAAGGTACTGACAGCGATTGAAATCAGAATCAAGGCGCCGCCCATGGTGGGGGTGCCTGTCTTAACCAGATGGGTTTCGGGCCCATAACTACGGACGGCCTGCCCGATTTTCAGTGCGGTAAGTTTGCGAATTACTGCCGGCCCGGCGACAAGGCCGATCAACAAGGCCGTGGCGCAAGCCAACAAGGCACGCAGAGTGATGTATTCGAAAACACCAAGGGCACGGAAGTGCGGCGACTCGGACAACCAGCGTGCAAGCTCAAGCAGCATGATCAGATCCCTCGTTTACAGATACTTTTTGTTTTTGAAATGCCTGAACAACCCGCTCCATGCGGCTGCTGCGCGACCCCTTGACCAGCACATGCGCTGGCGTCAGCGCCACCAAACGTGAGACCAAGTCGTCGACGTTGTCGAACGTTTCTGCACCCGACCCGAACGCAATAGCACAGTCACGTGCGGCACCACCCAGTGTCAGCAAATGCTCAATACCTTGCGACCGTGCATATGCGCCAACTTCAGCATGCATTGCGGGTCCGTTCTCGCCGACCTCGGCCATTCCACCCAAGACGAGCACCTTGCCCCCCTTCAAACTGGCAAGCACATCAATGGCGGCACGCACCGAGTCGGGGTTCGCGTTGTAACTGTCGTCGATAAGCTGATGACCATCGAGTAGCAGATGGGGTTGCATACGTCCTTTGACCGGATTGAACGCTTGCAAGCCCTCTACTATCGCATCAAGCCCTGCACCGGCCGCAACAGCACATGCTGCAGCTGCCAAAGCATTACTCAAATTATGGCGACCCGGCGCCGACAGCTGGACCGTCGCCGTACCGCCCGGCGTGTGCAAGGTAAACCGCGTTCCAGCCGGCTCGGCATGAATATGGTCAGCGTAGACCTCAAAGGTATCGGCCAAGCCAAACTGCAAGCTGCGGCGCTGACCGGCAAACTCCGACCATAAGGCGCTGTACGCGTCATCGCCCGGAAAAACGGCTACGCCATCAGCCGGCAACGCCTGAATCACCGCACCGTTTTCACGCGCAACAGCTTCGACCGTATGCATGAACTCTTGGTGTTCTCGTTGTGCATTGTTGACCAGCGCCACGTCCGCCTGGGCTAATTCGGCCAGATGCGCAATCTCGCCCGGATGGTTCATCCCCAACTCGAAAACGGCAGCCTTATGATTGGCACGCAAACGCAAGAGCGTTAAAGGTACGCCAATGTCATTGTTGTAGTTACCCGACGTTGCCAGCGCATCGTCATTACCCACCCAGGCCCGTAGAATCGAGGCGACCATTTCTTTGGTCGTGGTTTTGCCATTACTGCCGGTAACCGCAATTGCAGGCAAGTTAAAGCGACGACGCCAGCCACGGCCCAGGCGCGTAAGCGCCGCATGAGTGTCGCCCAGCACAATCTGCGGTATGGCAAGGTCAGCCCGGCGAACAGCGACAATTGCCGCGCAGGCACCCGCCCGCGCAACCTGGTCCAGATAATCATGTGCGTCAAAGGTCTCGCCTTTAAGCGCTACGAAAAGCTGCCCGGGTTCGATAGCGCGCGAGTCAGTCGAAACTGAGACTCCCTGCAGCAATGCCAAGGCCGCCTGCGCCCACTCCCGGTCATCGAACGGCAACCTGACACCATCAATTTCTTGATAAGTTTCATGGCCCTTACCTGCCAACAAGACAACATCGGCTGCGTTCGCCTGCCAGACTGCCGACAAAATGGCATCGGCCCGATCGGCAATAATGACAGGCCGATCCCGCATACCCGATGCAATCGCCTCGAGAATTTGCCCGGGCAACTCGGTGCGCGGATTGTCGCTGGTCAGGATGACGTGATCGGCCAGTCGCTCGGCAATGTCGCCCATCATAGGACGCTTGGCACGGTCACGGTCGCCACCGCAACCGAACACCACGACAAGTTTGCCTGAACGCGTTTTCGCGACATCGCGAAGCGCATCCAGCGCGCGTGTTAAAGCGTCGGGCGTATGTGCGTAGTCGACAACCACCATGGGCAAAGCCATCTCGGGCGCCCCACAGTTATGTGGCTCGACCAACTGCAAACGACCTTCAACGGATTTAAGCTGCCCCAACACCCGGGCAATTTTTGACAGCTGCCAGCCGAGCGCCTGCAAAACGCCAGCCACCAACAGCAAGTTCGAAATATTATGTCGACCCACCAAACGCGTCATGATCTGGGCAACGCCATGCGCCAGCGCCAGATTGAAAATCACCCCGTGCGAACCCGTCTGTATATCAGTGGCACGCAGGCTTGCAGCGACATCCCCTTCAATTGAGTAGGTCTCAATTTGCGGCGCCCGGCACGACTGGGCAAACTGCCTGCCTACAGCATCGTCGGCGTTAATAACGGCAGTGCGCAAACCGGGCCAGGCGAAAAGCTGCTGCTTGGCCGCGGCGTAGGCTTGGACGGTACCGTGGTAATCGAGGTGGTCATGAGACAAATTCGTAAAGGCCGCAATTTCGATGCAAACCGACTGCAATCGGCCTTGCTCGAGCCCAATCGACGAGGCCTCAATTGCCACAACGCGAGCGCCAGCATCGCGCAACGCCGCGAGGCAGCGATGGACGGACAAGACATCAGGCGTCGTCAGCGTGGCCCCCAAATTGGTGCCATCGGGCAACACCACGCCCAATGTGCCAATCGTGCCGCAAGCTACACCCTCGGCATTTAAGGCTTGGGCCAACCACTGAACCGTTGAGGTCTTTCCATTGGTACCGGTCACTGCGACAACCGTCAGCGCAGCAGACGCTTGCCCGTACCATTCGTGGCCGATCTGCCCCAGCATATCTTGCACGTCAGGCACTGTAATGACTGGGACCTTGTAGCCGGCATAGGCGTCGCTGGACACATCGGCAACGACAATGGCGGCCGCACCTGCCTGGACGGCCTGACTCACGAATTGGCGCCCGTCGGAAGCACGACCCGGGCAGGCAAAGAAAATATCGCCTGCGCCTACCTGACGCGAATCGAGGCAAAGATGTGCCTGGTCGCCGGCAATAGACTTGAGTTGTTTGACGAGATCCTGGGCGATCATCGGGCGGCTCCTTCTTTCGGGCCTACCGCTACCAAGGAATCGATTGGTGCATCGGGCTGCACCCCCATACGACGCAAGTTGCTGGCCACTACATTAGCAAACACCGGTGCGGCAACACGCCCACCGTAATAAACACCCGACTGCGGCTCATCGATAGAAATCGCCACCACAATGCGCGGATTTGAAACCGGCGCAAAACCGACAAACGAGCTGCGGTACTGCTTGGTGCTGTACTTGCCGTTCACAATTTTGCGCGCCGTACCGCTTTTGCCCGCCACACGGTAGCCTTGCACCTGCGCCAGTTTCGCCCCATCGGGGCCGGCTGCTGCCTCGAGCATGGCTCGAACCGACTTAGCCGTTTCAGGGGTAAATACCTGAACACTGGTGGGCTGCTTGCCCTGACGACGCAAAAGGGTCATTGAAACCATATCGCCATTACGAGCAAATGCGCTGTAAGCATGCGCAATTTGAAGTAACGACACCGACAGACCATATCCGTAGGACATGGTGGCCCGTTCGATCGGGCGCCAGCGCTCCCAGGGACGTAACCGACCTGCGGCAACACCCGGAAAATTTGCGTCCGGCGCGCGCCCAAAGCCCAATTGCGTGAACTTGGTCCACATTTCTTGCGAGCTTAGCTTCTCGGAAATCATCGTCATTCCGATATTGCTTGAGCGGCGCAACACCCCGGCCACATCAATCACCCCATTACGGGACACGTCAGAAATAGTTGCACCGTGATAGCGATATTTACCATCGCCGGTATCAAATTGGGTGGTAGTGCGAATACGCCCCAGGTCGAGCGCCAGCCCCACGGTGAACGGCTTCATGATCGAGCCCGGCTCGAACGTATCGACAATGGCTCGGTTACGCAACTCGTTCCCTGAGCGGCTGCCGCGATCGTTCGGGTTATACGCCGGCAAGTTGGCCAGCGCCAGAATTTCACCCGTACGCACATCAATGACCACGCCCGCCGCACCCGTTGCCTTGTGCTCTTGCATTGCACTTTTCAACGCAGAGTACAAATCGAACTGAAGACCAACATCGAGCGACAAGAACAGGTCTTTGCCATGCATGGGCGGCACGGCTGCCTGCACATCTTCGACGACACGCCCCAAACGGTCTTTGATTACACGACGGCTACCTGGCTGCCCGGAAAGCGCATCGTTGAACGTCAGCTCGATACCTTCAATGCCGCGGTCTTCGATGTTTGTAAAGCCCAGTACGTGGGCGGTCATATCGCCCTCGGGGTAAAAGCGGCGCACTTCGTCCTGTAAATAGATACCGGGGACTTTCAGCTGACGAATTTTCTCGGCAACGTCGGGGGCCACCTGACGCTTGATATACACAAAATTCTTGTCGACGTTGGCAAGGCGAGCCTTGATGTCGACCACCGGCATATCGAGCAATGTCGCCATTTGCGCCAGCTGCTCGGGACGCACGTTTTGGGCGTCTTCAGGTACTGTCCAGATGGCCTTGACCGGCACACTGGAGGCCAGTACGACCTTACCTGTTCGATCAAACACCTTGCCGCGCATGGCAGGCAACACGAGCGTCTTTTCGTAGCGTCGCTCGCCCTGCTTCTGCAAAAAGTCATTAGACAAGCCCTGCAAATACAAAGCCTTGGCGATCAGGGCCACAAAACCCAGCAGCATCAACACCAGCACCAAACGCGATCGCCACAGAGGCATCTGAATGTTCAGGACAGGGCTATCGTAAAAGCGGAAGCGTTTCATGGCTTGGCCCCGCTTTTCATGAAGGGGTTCGCCACTACCCGGTTCTCTTTAATATAAATGGTGCCTACGGGACGGGGCACCACCATTTGCAGATCGTGCCGGGCAAGTTCGTCAACACGGGCATTGCGCGCCAGCTCGGCACGCTCGAGTTGCAGACGCCGCCACTCGATATCCAGCTCTTGTGTTCGCGCGGTGGACCGCTCGGAGGCAATAAACAACTGCCGCGATTGATAGCGCGCCGTCACCAAGGAAATGGCTGACAACATCAAGACGACGGCAAACAACAATGACAAACGATTCATGCCCGCCTCCGTTTATGAGACGAGCCACTGTCATTAGTAGAAAGGCGCAACGCCTTGACGTACCCGGCAGCTTCACCCGGCAAAACGGGCGTTTCTGTGCGTTGGGCCACACGCAATACCGCTGAACGCGAACGCGCGTTGGCTGCCACTTCTTCGTCGGATGGCAACACACGCCCGAGCGACACCAACACGGGCTGCGGCATATCTTTTTCAGGAATAGGCAATCGGGCCGTCGCTTCGGGAGGACGAGAAGCGGCAGTGATGAACTGCTTGACCATTCGATCTTCGAGCGAATGGAAACTGATCACCGCGAGGCGACCACCTGGTGCCAGTAAGGTTAAAACTGCCTCGAGGGCGCACGCGAGTTCTTCAAGCTCTTGGTTGATGTGAATCCGTATAGCCTGAAAGGTGCGAGTGGCCGGATGTTGACCCTTTTCGCGCGTGCGGACGACACTGGCGACGAGCTCGGCGAGGTCGAGCGTTGTGCGCAGCGGCCTGGATTCGCGGCGAGCAACAACCGCCTTTGCAATCTGGAAAGCAAACCGTTCTTCGCCATATTTTGCTATGACCTCCTTAAGTTCTTCAACACTGACTTGCGCCAGCCATTGAGCAGCAGTCAAGCCCCTGCTCGTATCCATGCGCATGTCCAGAGGACCTTCGCGCATAAAAGAAAAACCACGCCCGGCGTCGTCGATTTGCGGGGAAGAAATCCCGAGATCGAGCATGACCCCATCAACGTGGTCGATATTCAGTTCGGCAAACGCCTGCGCCATAGACGCAAACCCCTGGTGAACGACGGTTACGCGCGCATCTTCGCGCTGCAGCGTCAGCGCCGTCTCGATAGCAAGGGGATCTTTATCAAAAACAATAAGTCGGGCGTCGGGGCCAAGACGAGACAACAACAGCCGGCTGTGCCCGCCACGCCCGAATGTGCCGTCAACAAAAATGCCATTGGCGCACGCCGGGCGCGTACCCACCTGAACCGACGAGCGCCCCTTGCGACCGAAGGGCTCGCTAACGAGCGCATCGACCGTGGGTTCGAGCAACACGGGCAGGTGGACAAATGTCATAGCGGCCCTTAGAAAGAGAAGTCATCGAGGGCATCGGTCATGCCCTTAGACAACGCCTCGGCCTCATTCCGTGCCCAGGCTTCGGCATCCCACAACTCGAAATGACTGCCCATACCGAGCAGCATGACCTCGCGCGTCAAGCCCGCGGCCTGGCGCAATTCGGGCGACACCAAAATGCGCCCCGAGCCATCCATGTCGACATCAAGCGCATTACCCAACAGCAAACGCTGCAAGGCGCGCGCCGAAATCGGAAACCGCGCGATTTGCTCGCGACGAGCTTCCCAAACACTACGAGGATAGACCAGCAAACAGCCGTCGGGGTGACGCGTCAGCGTAAGGCTGCCGCCTTCCTGGGAAACGAGCGCGTCACGATGCCGGGTGGGTATAGAGACCCTCCCTTTAGCATCGAGCGTAAGTGCGCTACAACCCTGGAACACGTTTTACCCCACTTTTTTGCACATTATCCTACTTTTTCCCACTCTACGACATCAAACAGGGGCGGTCAAGCGCTAAATTGCATTTTTTTCAATGACAACAAGCACTTAGAGCCAAAAAGAAGAATTCCTTTGAAAAAAATAGTCCGTTAAATCAATAGATTGCAGCTGCAACTGGAAGTGGTTTATTCGGAAATTTCGTGCAGATAAGAACGCAAGACGGCTATTTAGCAAAACATGGCGGATATGGACGCGCCAGCAGACCGACCCAGCGGGGGCCGACGATATGAACGCGGGAAATTACACCGTAACCCGACGCGCAGACACGCGCGCGTGTCTTTGGCTGCGGGACTAGATGCAGAAAAATGCAAAGAGACGGGACAGGCCTGTAGGCCGGATTCTGTACGCCGGGAAACCCGGCGGGCAATCATTCATCTGGGCGCGCCATTGCTGACGCGCTCTGGCCACCTACCCGCATACTCGGGCGGGCCGCCCTGTGAGCCCGAAAGCTCGTCGTATGCCTATTTGGTGTTGCTCCGGATAGAGGTTACCGCGTTTCACCCTGCTGCATTGCGAACGGTTACCCGACCGCGCCATACGGAAGTTGCCGTATCGGTGCGTGCAATGCACGCCCATGCAACAGACTCGTCTCTGTGGCCCTGTTCCTCGGCTTGAAGGCATTTTCACGCCCGCTTGCCGGACGGCTGTTAGCCGCTACCCTGCCCTGTGGAGTCCGGACCTTCCTCGATATACACGATACCGCGATTGCCCAGCCTGCCCCGCCACGGCATTGTAGCCCCTTTAACCCATGGTCACTGAACAAATCGCCACAAACTGCGACAATAGCTGTTGTTTCTTTTTGAGCTCTTTTGCGCAGTAAATATATGGCCACACCTTTAGTTACCCTTACCCAGATTCAACTGGCCTATGGCCATCATCCCTTGCTCGATCATGCCGACCTCACGCTATCAACCGGCGAACGCGTCGGACTGATCGGCCGCAACGGTGCTGGCAAGTCATCGCTGCTAAAACTAATTGACGGACGCAATGCACCTGATGACGGCGACATCATGCGTGTAGGCGGCCTAAAAATAGCCACCGTCGAGCAAGAGCCCGACCTTCCAGCCGACTCGACCGTACTCGATGTCCTGTGCGCCGACTACCTAGAAACCGAAGACTGGGCACGGCCAGCGCGCGCACAAGCCCTGATCACCGAGCTTGGCCTGAACGCCGACGCGCTCATCGCCGGACTTTCGGGCGGCACACGCAAGCGCGTTGCCCTGGCCAAAGCAATCGCCGACGAACCCGATTTGCTTTTGCTTGATGAGCCTACCAACCACCTTGATTTCATCGGGATCGCCTGGCTCGAAAAGTTACTGCAGAACGCCCGATGCAGCGTGGTCATCATCACGCACGACCGCCGCTTCCTTGACGCCGTCGCCACGCGCATCGTCGAACTCGATCGCGGCAAACTCTTCAGTTTTCCGGGTAACTTCACGCAGTGGCAACAACGCAAGGCCGAATGGCTAGAAGCCGAAAAAGAACAAAACGCAAAATTCGATAAGTTCCTGGCACAAGAAGAGGTCTGGATCCGGAAAGGCGTCGAAGCCCGCCGGACACGTAACGAAGGTCGGGTCCGCCGACTGGAACAACTGCGACGCGAACGCACCGCACGCCGAGAACGGTCCGGCAATGTCAATTTGGCCGTTGTCGAAGGCCAGCGTTCGGGCAAACTGGTTGCCGAACTCCAGCACGTGTCACACGGGTACGGCGACAAACGCCTCATCAACGATCTGACGACTGTCATCCTGCGCAAAGACCGCATTGGCCTGATTGGTCCCAACGGCGCCGGAAAGACAACACTGCTCAAGATCATTCTGGGCAAGCTCGACCCCAACGAAGGCATCGTGAAGCTAGGCACAAACCTCACTATTGGCTACTTCGACCAGATGCGCTCGCAGCTAGACGAAAACGCAACCTTGGCCGACACGATCAGCCCCGGCAGCGAATGGGTCGAAATCGGCGACCAACGCAAGCACATCATGAGCTACCTCGAAGACTTCCTGTTTCCACCGGCGCGCGCACGTTCGCCGGTCAGCAGTTTGTCGGGTGGCGAACGAGCCAGGCTGGTGCTGGCCCGAATGTTTGCCCGACCTACAAATATTCTGGTGCTCGACGAACCCACCAACGACCTTGACATCGAAACCCTGGAACTACTTGAAGAGTTGCTGCAAGACTACCCGGGCACCGTCTTGCTGGTCAGTCACGACCGAGCCTTCTTGAATAATGTGGTCACCCAGACACTGGCCTGGGAAGGGGATGGCCTATGGCGCGAATATGCGGGTGGTTACGACGACTGGCTCGAGCAACGCCCAGCTGCGGTACCCGTCTTTTCCCATGATGAGTCTAAATCGGGTGCAGAGCGCGACGCTTCGGCAGCGAAGCCCGCAGACAAGCCGGCATCGCGCGCCAAACCCGCCAAAGCAAGTCGTATTACATCGTGGGAGCAAAAAGAGCTGGATGCGCTTCCCGAGACCATTGCCGCTCTGGAAAGCCGCCAAAGCACCCTGGTAGAGGCATTAGCCGACGGCGAGATTTATACAAAAGATCCTGACCGCGTACACGACATTAATACAGAACTGGCCACCATCGAAGCCGAACTTAGTAAAAGCTTCGAGCGTTGGGAAGCGCTCGAAGCCAAACAGGCCGGTTCTGAATAATCACGACCCCGATGAGGCCGCGGCGTGGCCGCGCCTTATTCGTAGGCGACTGACCAAGACAGTTGCTCACCCGCCGCCAAAGGTACCAGGCTTGTACCCGCGGCCGGCAAGGCTTCGGGCACCGTAAACCCTTCGCGCCTAAGTGTCAGCGTGCCCTTGTTTTGCGGCAAGCCGTAGAACGCTGGGCCGTTTTCGCTGGCAAAAGCCTGAAGACGGTCGAGCTTGCCAACCGAGTCAAAAGCCATCGCGTAAAGCTCCATGGCATGCAAAGCGGTGTAGCAGCCAGCACAACCACAAGCGTTTTCTTTCAGGCCTCGGGCATGAGGTGCGCTGTCGGTACCCAAAAAGAAACGATTACTTTGGCTTGTCGCGGCTTGCAAAAGCGCCAAACGGTGCTGCTCGCGTTTGAGAACCGGCAAGCAATACCAATGCGGGCGCATACCGCCCCGGAAAAGCGCATTGCGGTTGTAGAGCAAGTGGTGCGCCGTAATTGTGGCGCCGACCGGGCCCTCGGCATCGCGAACGTACTCAACGCCTTGTTGCGTCGTCAGGTGCTCAAACACCACCTTAAGTTGCGGAAACGCCTTGCGTAACGGAATCATGACGCGGTCAATAAAGACAGCTTCGCGATCAAAGATATCGACAGACGGATCAGTGACTTCGCCATGCACTAGCAACGGCAGCCCCTTGTCCTGCATCGCTTCCAGCGCCTTAACGCAATGGCCCAGCAAATCGGTAACACCGGCATCAGAGTTGGTCGTTGCACCAGCCGGGTACAGCTTCACACCAAACACAACATCACTATCGGCTGCAAGACGAATCTCTTCGGGTGAGGTATTGTCCGTGAGATATAACGTCATGAGCGGCTGGAAAGCGTCGCCAGACAAGCCGTTTGCCGCTAGCGCCTGGAGTATGCGTTCGCGGTAAGCCCGAGCAGCAGCCACTGTGGTCACAGGCGGAGTAAGGTTCGGCATGACAATGGCCCGCGCAAATTGGCGGGCACTATCGGCCACCACCGACTGCAGCATCTCGCCATCACGCAGATGCAAGTGCCAATCGTCGGGACGTGTAATGGTCAATGTCGAAATGTCGGAACTCATGAAAACCTCGTTAATATTTAGTCGAAAGCACCGCGTATGGTAACGTTGCAGGGGCTAACCAAAAGAATTTCCCGATGCGCAATTCAGAAAAATAAGGTACAAACACTTTTGCTGTCGGGCTCAAGAAGCGTTATGCTCGTGCCTGACCTTTACTAACAGGAGCAAATAACATATGGCAACCACCGAAAAAACCGCGCGTAAACCCAACGCAGCATTCATGAAGCCCCTTACCCCCAGCGCTACTTTGGCTGCTGTTGTTGGCGCCGAACCGTTGCCGCGTACCGAAGTTACTAAAAAACTTTGGGACTACATCAAAAAGAACGATTTGCAAGACCCCAAAAACCGTCGCAACATCAATGCCGATGACAAACTGCGCCCTATTTTTGGTAAAGACCAGGTCTCTATGTTCGAAATGACCAAGCTGGTCAGCGCCCATTTGAAGTAAACAGCGGCACAGGTTTGCGTTAACAAGCCTGCACCACGAACTTCACCCCAAACGTTGGACATTATGCCAACCTTTGGGGTGAAGTTTTTTTGGGGCCAAAAAGTGCGTTAGATTTCGGGACTGGGGGCAGTGCCTTCAAGGAGGGCCAGCCAGCCTTTAATCAGCCTATAAACCACCCAAATCACAGCAGCCAGGCCAGTAAGCCAGCCGATAAAAACAAAGGTCAGCAAAGCACTGACAATGACCCAGAGCAGACCCCACCAGAATGTTTTAATGACCCAGTCGAAATGCACGGCATAAATTGTGCCTGCGGCATCACTGCGCTTTAGATAAGCCAGCACCATGGCCGCGATTGTAGCTACACCGATAAAACCGGCACTAAGCACACCCAAGGCGAACAAGCCATAAATAATGTGCGTCAGCCACTTGAGTGACAAGCCTTTGTTTTCTTCCGGCGGTAGTGCTTCGGTCATAGACCCTCCAAATCATCAGTAGCAATTAATTTCAGTATATTTTAACCTGCCCTTCTATTACGGGCCTGATACTCGTCAACTTACCCAGAACCCTCATGGACAGTCTATCCAGCGCGCTGCACCCTTTTAGCAATCTCGACATCAATATGATGTTGATCATTTATTTGATCGCGATTACTGCCGAAGCAATGTCGGGTGCGCTGGCCGCAGGGCGCAGACGTATGGACATTTTTGGTGTAGCGGTAATTGCTTTTGTGACCGCCTTAGGCGGCGGGACTATCCGCGACGTTACGTTGGGCAACTACCCCATAGGTTGGACCCAACACCCCGAGTATGTCTATATCGTGCTGTCAGCAGGACTGCTGACGACGCTAGTTGCAAGATACATGCTTCGGCTCAAGCAATTGTTTCTGATGCTGGACGCTTTAGGGCTGGTTGCATTTTCGGTTATTGGTTGCACCATTGCGCTGACGCTCGACTACCCCATTGTGGTTGTCATTATTTCGGGCATGCTGACAGGCATTAGCGGCGGCGTCATGCGCGATGTATTGTGCAACCAGGTACCGGTAGTGTTTCGCCGCGAACTCTACGCCAGTGTGTCGTTGTTTGTATGTGTTCTATTCTTGCTCATGCAATGGGTAGGCGTTGGCGAGAACATCACGATGCTGGTCTGTTTTGGCTGCGGTGTGGCGTTTCGCATGTTGGCCATCCGTTTCCATTGGCGTTTGCCTGTGTTTTCGTACCAGCAACGCTGGGAATGATCTTTACCCACTGATCTTTACCCATTGATCTTTGCCTACTGCTCTACCTACTGTCCGGGCCAACCACTACAGTCACTTTCTCACCGCTGAACGCACCCTCTCACCGCTGAGCGCACCCGAAGTCCAAGTGTACTGCACGAGCGCGGAGCCTTGGGGCAAGGCAGGCGGCTACGGCATCCAAGGCAAGGCGTCGATGTTTATCCAGCGTATCGCGGGCAGTTATAGCGGCGTGATGGGGCTGCCGGTATTCGAGACCGCGCAGCTGCTCAAGGCACACGGCTTGCTTACGCAGCCTGTCGCAGTCCAGGAGTGACGGTCTACGGTACGCATCACAGAGCGATTTCCGGCTCGATTCAACGACATAGTGGCATATTACTGGGGAATCGCGTTTCGCGAATGTAGCGCACAAAGAAAAACGCCCCGCAAAGTTATTTGCGGGGCGTTTTAGAATAAAAGCCTGACGATGACCTACTTTCACAGAC